>NZ_JBEYRP010000039.1:0-54326 GCF_040704085.1 Streptomyces sp. NPDC047841 | reverse complement strand
GCGCCGTTGCGAAAGGCGCTACCTCCTGCCACTCCTGGTCCTTGACGGCGCGTACGTCGTGAGGGCTGTAGACCAGGACGGTGGGCGCGTCCGGGGCCTCGGCCGGCCAGCGGGCGAACACGGTCTGCAGGCCGTCGGTGTCCCATTCCTCGACCTCGGGAAAGCCGGTCTCCCGCAGGTGGGCCGGGAGCCAGCGCGCCGAACGGGGCACGTCCCGCTCGTGTGCCGGGTCGGCGGACACCGACGGGATGCGCACCCAGGCGGCCAGATCGTCCTGCAGTGCGCCGACGCGGTCGTGCGGATAGCAGCGGACGGCGGGGTCGGGGTCCTGCATCACGTGCTTCCTTCCTGGCCGGCGGGTGGGGCGGTGGGGGCCGACACCGGCGGGAACAGCGCCGAAAGGTGGTCCCTCAGCGCCTTGCGGAGGTCGCCCAGACCCTCGCCCGTGCGGGCGGAGACGGCGACTGCGCCCGGGTGGAGGCGCCGCAACGTGACCATCTGTTCGGGTTCGGCGAGGTCCGCCTTGTTCAGCACCAGCAGTTCCGGCACGTCCTGCGCACCGATCTCCCGCAGCACCTCGCGCACGGTGGCGATGTGCTGGGTGGCCTGCGGGGAGGAGGCGTCGACGACGTGCAGGGCCAGATCGGCCCGCGTGACCTCCTCCAGGGTCGACCGGAAGGCGTCGACGAGCTGGTGCGGGAGGCGGCGGACGAAACCGACCGTGTCGGTGAGGGTGTAGGACAGTCCGTCGAGGGTGCGGACCTGGCGTACGAGCGGGTCCAGGGTGGCGAACAGGACGTCGGCGACCTCGGCGTCCGCGCCCGCCAGGCGGTTCAGCAGGGCCGACTTGCCGGCATTGGTGTAACCGGTGATCGCCACGGACGGCACGCGGTCACGCACCCGGCGCCCGCGGGTCACCTCACGGCGGCGCGCCGTGCGGCGCACCTGCTCGCGCAGGGTCCGCATCCGCCGGCGCAGATGGCGTCGCCGGATCTCCAGACGCATCTCACCACGGCCGCGCACACCGATCCCCGCACCGCCGGCGACCCGGCCGCCGCCGATCCGGGACATCTCCCGGCCGTGGCCACGCAGCCTCGGCAGCTCGTAGGCGAGCTGCGCCAGCTCCACCTGTGCCTTGCCTTCCGAGCTGTGGGCGTGCTCGCCGAAGATGTCCAGGATCAGCCCCGTCCGGTCCACCACCCGCGCCCCGACGCCGTCCTCCAGACCTCGTACCTGGGCCGGGGTGAGCTCACCGTCGGCGATCACCAGGTCCGCCTGCCGGGCCTCGGTCAGCTCCGCGAGCTCGCGCACCTTGCCCGAACCGAGGTACGTCGCCGGGTCCGGGCGCTCCCGCACCTGTACGACCCGGTCCGTCACCTCGATCGCGTCGGTCGCGGCCAGGCGCTCCAGCTCGTCCAGGGAGTCCGCCGTCGCGGAATCCGGGCTGTCGCGGTCCGCGAGTCCGACCAGCACCGCCCGCCACCCGCGTGCTTCCGCAGCGTCCGCAGGGCTCGTCGCGCTCGTCGCTCCGGGCTGCCCGCCTGTCAACCACGTGCCTGGCATGATCGTCTCCGCTCCTGCCGAGGTCGGTGCACTCCCAGCCGGAGCCCGGTGCCTCGCCGAGTGAGGAGCCGGCTCCTCTGACCGCGGCAGGGGCCGCGCGGCCGGGGAGGACGACAGGATTCCCAAGTACCCCGGGACAGCCGTGCATGCTTCCGCGCCGGCACCCAGCCGTCGGCGGCCGGTGCGTCGTGCCGGGGCCAGGAGGCGGGTCGTTCGTGCGCGCCCCCCTCGATCGGGGGACCAGTCGGCTCCGCGGACCCACGGTCGGCTGAGCCCGGCGGCCTTGGCAATGGGTGCCGGGCGGCCTATGGGTGCCGGGCGGCCTGCGGGTGCCGGGCGGCCTTGGCCAGACAGGCGGGAACACGGCTTCGGACTACCGGGCCGTCACCCGCAGGGTTTCGGCACTGGGGTCGGCAGCGTCGGGGATGAGCATGCCGGCGGCCACGCCGCTGGTCAGGTAGTCGACGACCTCGCGGGTGATGACCTCGCCCGGGGCGACGACGGGGACGCCGGGCGGGTAGGGGCTGATCGTCTCCGCCGCGACGCGTCCGACGGCGTCCCGGGCCGGGACGTGCTCGGCGCTCGCGAAGAAGGCGTCCCGGGGCAGCATGGCCTGCTCGAGTTGCAGCGCGCGGGGCTCGGGCAGGCGGACCGAAGGCCGCGTCTCGATGGTGTCCGCGTGCTCGACGAGGCGGTACAGGGAGTCGATGAGGAGGTTCTCGGTCCGGTCGTTGTCGGCGTGGGTGATCTGTGCGCTGATCCGGCAGGTGTCGGAGGAGCCGATGTCGACCTGGCAGTGGGCGCGCAGCCATTCGGTGGCCTGCATGCCGCTGATGCCGAGCTCCCGCACGTCGATGGTGATCTTCAGCAGATCCAGTTCCGTCGTGAGGCCCTGTTCGACGACCTCCTGGCCCATCAGGCGCAGGCCGGGCATCCCGGCGACGGCCTTGCGGATGCGTGCCGTGCGGTGCAGCGCCGCGTCCAGCAGGCCGTGGCCGTGCTGGACCATGTGGCGGCGTCATCCGTCGAGGGTGGCGTACACGAGCGACGAGGAGCTGGTGGTGCCGAGCAGGTCCTCGCGCTGTTTGAGCACTTCGGGTGAGACCCGGTCGCCCTGGAGGTGGAAGACGGAGCTCTGCTCGACGGCGCCGCCCATCTTGTGGACGCTGGTGACGACGAGGTCCGCGTCGGCGTTCATGCCCCTGGCCGGCAGGTCGGGGTGGAAGGGCAGGTGGGCTCCCCAGGCTTCGTCAACGATCAGGGGGGATGCCGTGGTCGTGGCAGACGGCGGCGATGCCGCGGATGTCGGCGCACGAGCCCCAGTCCGTGGGTGTGATCAGCAGCATGCCCTTGACGTCCGGGTGCTCTCGCAGCGCGCGGCGTACGTCGTCGGGCTCCGGCGGGTGGGCCAGGTGCCACTCGGTGTCGAACTTCGGGTGCACCCACACCGGGTGGACGCCGTTGACGATCACGCCGGCGATCACGGACTTGTGGACGTTGCGCGAAACGAGGAGTTTCTCGCCCGGTCCGGCCACCGCCAGCATCGCGGTCTTCACCGACAGGGAACTGCCGCAGGTGGAGAAGAAGGCCTGTTCCGCTCCGACCGCGTCCGCCATCAGCTCCTCCGCCTGGGTGAGGACCCCTTGCGACTGGCGGCGGTCGTCGAGGCCGTTCAGGGACAGCACGTCCGAGGTGAAGACGCCCTCCCCGACGATGTCCAGGACGCGGGGATCGGCTCCCAGGCCCTGCTTGTGGCCGGGAGGTCCGTACACCACATCGCCGCGGCGCCGGAACTCCTGCAGTGCTTCCAGCACGGGGACACGAGAGTGATCCATCACTGTCCTCCTCATGGGTGTCACGGCGGCGTAGGCCCATCCCGGCCGGAGCGCGTACCGGTGTCAGGACGACCGGGTGGCACGGAGACGAGGGCCGAAACTGGTGGCGGGCCGGCACACGCGGGACGGGTATCGGGCGTGTGCTCCGGCGGTCCCCGTCAGTCGGCGGTCAGCAGTCGGCGTCCTCCGATCAGCGCGTGGTCGGCGCGACTCCACCGCGGCGTCGGTGCCAAGCGTCCGGGCCGCGGGCGGCAGGGGCCGTGGGCGACCCCGTCTATGCACGTCACGGGCCGAACGGGCCGCCGCGCCCGGACGAGCGGGTGCGACCCTCGCCGAGCGGACGCGCGGCCCGCGCCCGGACGGCGGGCACGGTGGCGGGCCTTGCCTGGCCCGCGCACGCCGCGCGGCTACTCCTCCGGCATGTCCTCCGGACGTACCCCGGCCTCTTCCAGGGCCTCGGCCATATCGCGGCTGCTCGCCCCGCCTGCCGCCGATTCGGCAGTGCCCCGTTCGTCGCGCTGATCGACGACTTAATCGGTCGTCGTGGTCTTGGGCTGGTTCTCCTCGGGCACGGTCATGATCTTGTTCCTCCGCACGCTGTCGATCTCAGCGGCCGGACACGGGATGGTCCCCGGCTCGCCCGGAGCGCCGGGTAGCCCGGCGCCTGAGCACGCAAACGGGCACGAGCGGCAGCGTCAGCCGAGGACCGCCCTGGCCGGAGGACGGCCAGAGGCGGGGTCATCGTCAGCGGCCGGCGCACGATCAGCGGTACCCGGCGTCGCAGGAAGCCCCGCATGATGACCTGCCCGGCGAAGGTGCCGACGCCTGCGGAGGCCAGTCCGGACGCGAGCAGGGCCAGGGCGAAGGCGAGGGCCGCTCCTGGGCCGAGCGCGATGCCCAGGCCGTCGTGCAAGCCGTCGAGACTCTGCTCGCCCCGGCCGCTTCGGCCACCGGCAGGGCGCAGGGTCGCTGCGGCGAGGGTGAGCATGCCGGCGTTGACCAGTCCGGCCAGGGCGAGCGTGGCGATCAGCGAGGTGCGCTGTCCGCGCAGCACCCGCCGCTGCTCCGCCGAGGACCTGGCGGCAGGCAGTCTGCCGAGGTGGGAGGGCAGGTAGATCACGTGGGGCATGATCGTGGCGCCGACGATGCCGGTGGCCGGCATCAGGCTCTGGCTCCCGGCCAGCTCGGGGCGCAGACCGGAGAGCACCGCGTGCCAGGACCCGGCGCGCACGCACTGGTAGGCGAAGCCGGGGACGAGCACCAGGAACAGAAGCGCGGTGACGGTCTGGAAGCGGCCCCGGCCCTCGGGCGCCAGGACGAGCAGCAGCAGGGACAGGCCGGCGACCAGGAGCGCGGCGGGCAGCAGCGGCAGTCCGAACAGCAGGTGCAGGGCCACCGTACCGCCGACGAATTCCGCGAGGTCGGTCGCCATGGCGACGAGTTCGGCCTGGACTCCACAGCGCGTAGGTGACGGGGCGGGGGGTGTGCTGCGACTCTGGCCAGCACGATGACCCAGAGGAGCAAGGGCCCGAAGAGGCTGCCCGCGGTCATGTTCGTGGCGAAGTTGCCGAGGGCGACGCCACCGAGGCGCTGCGGCACTTCGTGTCGTACCGGCGCCGGCTGCGCCGGGAGCTCGGCCTGGTGCCCTCCACGGAGTACCGCCGCCTGCTCTCCCCGTACCTGAGCCACCCTTCCGGCACGCGGTGACGCCCGGCGACCGGCAGCAGGGCGGGACTCCCCCGCTCCGCGAGCACGCCGGGCGCCAGGATGCCGACGCCAGCCCGGTCGACGGTGAACCCGGCGGACAGCGAGCCGTGCCGGGACGGTCCCCGCACGTCACACGCCCGTCCCCGTCTGCGGCCGGCCCCAGGGGGTAGCCGGGCATGGTGACACCCCCTACCACTCCTTCCACGCCTTCCACTGCCGAGACGGACGGTTCACCGCACAGCGGAGCCCCCGCGCTCAAGAAGGCCCTGACGACCCCCCTGCTGTACTTCTTCATCCTCGGCGACGTGCTGGGCGCCGGTGTCTACGTCCTCGTCGGCCAGATCGCCGCGGAGTCGGGCGGCGCCGTGTGGCTGCCCCTGCTCCTGGCGCTGCTGCTGTCGCTCCTGACGGCCGCCTCGTACGCCGAACTCGCCACGAAGTACCCGAGGGCGGGCGGCGCCTCCCACTACGCGACCCTCGCCTACGGGCCGTTCACCGGCTTTCTCGCCGGGTTCTGCATGCTCGCCGCGGGCATCGTCTCCG
Source organism: Streptomyces sp. NPDC047841 (assembly GCF_040704085.1). Classification (NCBI taxonomy): domain Bacteria; kingdom Bacillati; phylum Actinomycetota; class Actinomycetes; order Kitasatosporales; family Streptomycetaceae; genus Streptomyces; species Streptomyces sp. NPDC047841. Next base: position 48,678 of record NZ_JBEYRP010000039.1, on the reverse strand, counting down.
TCGCCGCGCTGGCGCGGGGTTTCGCCGGCGACTACCTGGCCGTCTTCGTCAGCCTGCCGGTCGTGCTGGTGGCGGCCGCCTTCCTGTGCGCCCTGGCCCTGCTGAACGCCCGCGGCATCAGCGAGTCCACCCGCGCCAACGTGGCGGCGACGGTGGTCGAGGTCGGCGGTCTCCTGCTCGTCGTCGGGCTCGGGGTCTGGCTGTTCCTGCGCGGCGACGGCGACCCCGGCCGGCTCGTCCACCTCGGCACCGCGCACACGGGAGCCGCCGCCGGTGTGCTGGGCGGAACGGTGCTCGCGTACTACTCCTTCGTCGGCTTCGAGACCTCCGTCAACGTCGCCGAGGAGACCCGTGACCCGCGCCGCTCCTACCCGCGGGCCCTCTTCGGCGCGCTGGTGACGGCGGGAGCCGTGTACGTCCTGGTCGGTGTCGTGGCCTCGGCCGCCGTCCCCACGGCGACGCTGGCCCGCTCCAGCGGTCCGCTGCTGGAGGTGGTGAAGGAGGCCGGCGGGGTGCCGCCGAAGGTGTTCGGCGCCATCGCCCTCGTGGCCGTGGCCAACGGCGCGCTGCTCACCGGCATCATGAGCTCCCGCCTGGCCTACGGCATGGCGCGGGACGGGCTCCTGCCCCGCTTCCTGACCCGCGTGCTCCCCGGCCGCCGTACGCCGTGGGCCTCGATCGCGGCGACGACCGTGCTGTCCTTCCTGCTGGCGCTCACCGGTGACGTGGCCAGCCTCGCCTCCACGCTCGTGCTGCTGCTCCTCGTGGTGTTCTTCATCGTCAACACCGCGGTGCTCGTCCAGCGGCGCGACCGCTGCGACCGCCCGCACTTCCGGGCGTACACCGCCGTCCCCGTCCTGGGGGCGGCCTCCTGCGTGGCGCTCGCCACGCAGGTCGAGGCCGAGGTCTGGGCGCGCGGGCTGATCGTCATCGCGGTCGGTGTGGTCCTGGGGGCCGTCGCCGCCCGGCGCCGCCGCCGGGTCTCCTCCTGAGCGACGCTGGGGCCTGCGGCCCAGGTTCTCCCGCCGCGTCGCCGATGAGCCGGCACGCCGATGGGCGAGCCGTTGCCCCGGGCCGGCCCGGACAGCGCCGGTCGGGCTGCGCGGCCCGCGCGGCGGTCCTGCTGTGCTCACTCGCCGCCGGCCGGGACGGCGACGCGGCGGCTCGGGCCGCCCGGCCGCGGGCCGAACCGCGTCACGGCCACGGAGCCGGCGGCGAGGCCCCGCTCCGGCGAGGACCGGTGTCGGAGGGGCGTCAGCCGTCACACCTTTCGGTTCTCGGATGCCCGTCCCGGGTCTCCTCTCCCGTCACGGGGACGGTGAGGTGTTCCAGCACGTTCGTCAGGCGCAGCAGGCGCAGCAGGCGTTCCAGGACGTCGGGCCGGTGGTCCAGGTGCAGCGTGGCGCCGACGGCCCGGGTACGGCGGCGGACCATCAGCAGCGCGGCGGACCATCAGCAGCGCGGTCAGGCCCCGGACGGGCGGTGCCGTCGGGCGCCGCGGCACCGCCTCGTGCGGCAGGCGCGGGGTGCGGGGGGGACGGACGTGCGGAGCTGCTGGGGCGTGGCTGGCTGCGAGAGTGTCGGCGGTCCGGGGCGGGAACGCGGTGGAGATCCCGGGGTCGTCGACGTGGGGGGCCGGGGTCAGGGCCGGGCCCTCGTGCCATCGCGGTCCGCCAAGCAGGTCGTCCGCCCCGTTTCGGACGGCCGGCCACCCGTCGGCGCCCCGGACGCGGGCGTGGCTGCCGTCCGTCAGGACGGGGGCGATGACCGTGGCATGGACGGCCGGCAGGACGGCGTCGGGGTTGGTGCGGTGCGGGTGGGCGACCAGATGCGGTGTGGGGGTTCGGGTGCCGGGATGGTCGGCCCGTGGGCCGCGCGGGCGGACTGCCTCGGCGACGAGCCGGGCGGGGACGGCGTGCCGTTCGCCGTCGACGCAGCCGACCGTGACCCGGCCCTGACGAGCAGCGTGGCGTCCCGGTGCCGGACGGCGGTGGGCGAGGGTGGCGACCACCTGTCCGCCAAGGACGGTAGCGGCGTGTTCCTGTGCCACGGTGGTGCGGCCGGCGGCCGAAGGCAGAATCTGTTCGCCCGCACCGTCACCCGCTGCCTAGTGCGGGATGTCGACGGCCGCGTGTGCGTCTTAGGCCGCTGCCGCCCACAGCCGGTCCGGCAGATCGGCCGCCGCGGTGGGCTACCTCACGTGCTGCTCGTGTTCCTCGCTCGGGAGCGCCCGTTGACAACGGTCAGGGGGCCGGTCCGGGGGACGCTGATGGCGACGGCGGCCATGTCGTCGTGGCGGCCGGCACCCAGCCAGTGGGCGGCGAGCATCTGCACCCGTTCGACGACCGCTTCGGCCGGGAGGCCCGCGCACTCCGACAGGGCCCGGCGCAGGCGGTGCTCGCCGAAGAACTCGTCGCCGAGCGGGCCGCCGCGCGCTTCGGTGATGCCGTCGGTGTAGAGCAGGCAGGTCTCTCCCGGCGCCAGCACCGTCTCGACCGTGTGTGCCGTGACGGCGGGCAGTGCCCCGACGAGGGTCCCCCTGGCGGGTACTTCTTCCACCGTTCCGTCGGCGCGGAGGATGAGCGGCGGCAGGTGTCCGGCGCTGGTCAGGCGGAGCCGGGCCCGGCTGCCGCGGCGGCGGACGGAGGCGAGGACCAGTGTGGCGAAGCGTGTGTGACGGGAGGTGAGAAGGGCGCCGTTGAGCAGGTCGAGGACCCGCTGATGGTCGTCGGTCAGCGGCAGCAGCGCGTGCAGCGTGTTGCGGATCTTGCCGGTGAGCACCGCCGCGTCCAGGCCCTTGCCCGCGACGTCGCCGAGGACGACGAGGGTGTCCTGGGAGGGGTCGGAGCCGGGGTGGACGTCGTAGAAGTCCCCGCCGACCCGTTCGTGGTCCTTGGCCGCGCGGTAGCCGCCGGCGTACTCCACTCCGTTCACGCTGCTCAGCGGCGGGGGCAGCAACTCGCGCATCAGCGTGGCGGTGACGGTGGCCTGTTCGCTGTAGAGGCGGGCGGCGGACAGGGCGGCGCCGGCGCGCGCGGCGAAGAGCCGGGCGAAGACCTCCTCGCCTTCCGTGAAGGACTGCTCGGTGCCGGCGCGCACCAGGATCAGGGCTCCGGCCGGTACGCCGTGGCCGGGGAGCGGAGCGACGATCACGGATCCGACCGGGCCGGCGAAACCGTCCGGGGTGACCCAGCCGGGGAGGTCGGCGGGGTTTATCCAGCGGGCGGGTACCGGCGGGAAGCCTTGCAGGGCTTCGGTCAGGCCCGGTACGCCGGAGACGTCGACCAGTCGCGTGACCTGGGTGGCCGGCCCGCCCCTGGTCGCGTAGGTCAGCGGGTGGCGCCGCCCTTTCGGCGGGGCGACGAGGACCGCGGCGTCGGCGAGGTGTTCCGCGGCCATGGCGGCGGTCACTTCCATGCAGCGGGGCACGTTCAGCGTGGACAGCAGCGTGCTGGACACTTCCGAGAGGATCTCGGTGCGCGTCTGCGCGTCGGTCAGCGCGGTCTGGGCCCGGCGGCGGTCGGTGTCGTCGACCAGCCACCACACGACGTCGCCGTCGTCGGCCGCCGTCGGGTGCGCCTCGAAGTGGCGCTCCTTGATGGGTCCGCTCAGCGGCTCGGCGTGGGTGCCACGCAGTCCCCCACCGACGCGCTGGTGGGCGTCGCAGAGCCAGGACGGGACGTGCTCGTACAGCCAGTCGCCGCTGACGGCACCGGGGAGGAGTTTCCGGGCGGCCCCGTTGATGTCCACGAGGCCGCCGTGCCGGTCGACGACGAGGACGGGACAGGGTGCGTCAGTCCAGGTCGCGCCGACCGTGTGGCCGGCGTCGGGGGAACGGGCGGAGGTACTGGGGGAAGAAGACACAAGCGGAGGCACGCACGTGCGCACCTCACCACCTTCCTGCCATGGGGAAACAGATGTCGTACGGCAACAGTCCCGCACCCGCACCCGCTGTCGCAACCCGTCCCGGAAAGTCGCACCGGACCACTACATCCGTTTCGCCCAGAGTCCTGCGGACGAGTCACGGGCATGTCATCGACGTTTCGGGGAAGGGGAGCCGCAGCCGTGGCAGGGGGAATGACGGAGCGTCGGGGGTGAGAACATCCGCCTCATGGAGGACGGTGACGATCGTGCGGCCGGTTGGGGGGCGGTGCCACCCCGGACACCGGTGGCCGGGCGGGACCGCGACGTCACCGGCCGGGCCGCCGCGCCGGCGCACGAGGCGGCCCGGATCCTGCTTCCGGTGGTCCTGACCCGCCCGGTCGTCGGCCGTGCGCCGCAGGCCGTCCCCGTCGCCTGCCGCGTCCGGGGGCGCGGCGCCCGTGGCGGCCGCCCGAGCGGCGAGCGGGCCGCTCAGGTGCACCTGCCGGGGCGGCCGGGTGGTCCCGCGCCAAGAACGCTGCTTGCCGACAAGCCGCTCGGGTACAGCGAGAGATTATGGGTGGTGCTCGCAGCACCCGGATCCTATGGAAAGTGATGAGTTCGTGACTTCTCCCGGCGGCGCCGACGATCGCGCTGAGAGCTCGGGTGACGTGCCGGGCGCCGGCGCGCGTGAAATCGCCGATGCCGTGGAGAGCCTTGCGGACCTGTGGTCGACGGCCGCCCAGGAGGCGGCTGTGCGGCTGTCGCTCCACCAGCTGCGGGCGCTCAGGGCCCTGGAGACGGCGCCGGAGGTGAATCTCACCGGTCTGGCGGAACGGCTGGACATAGGGCTTCCCACCGCCAGCCGGCTGTGTGACCGGCTGGAGGCGGCCGGGATGCTGGAGCGCTCGCTGCACCCGCGCAACCGCCGTGAGGTGCAGCTGAGGCTCACGGGGCAGGGGCGGCGGGTGCTGGGAGACGTGGCCCGTCGGCGTACCCAGGCCCTGGCCGGTGTGCTGGCACAGATGGCGCCCGCGGAGCGAGCGGCGCTGGTCCGCGGCATGAAAGCTTTCTTCTCGGCACACGGGAAGGTGCCGCCCGGGTCACCGGAGGCACCGTAGGGCCGGCCGGCCCGCCACGCTCTCTCAGGATGCCCCGCCGGGGCGGCCGCTCCAGTCGACGCAGACCACGGCGGCGTCGGCGAGCAGCTCCTGGTGGCCGACGTGTTCCAGGAGGCCGGCGACGACCGAGCGCGCCGTCTCGTGCGGTGGTGTTCCCCGGGTCGCGCTCAGGACCTGGCGCAGGACGCTCTCGCCGAACACCTCTCCGGTCGCCGAACGGGTGCCGTGGGCGCCGGTGCTGATGGCGACCAGGCGGTCGCCCGCTTCGACCTGGAACGCCTGCTCCTCGTAGAGGGTCTCCTCGAGCATGCCGAGCGGCAGCTGGGCCTCCAGTTCGATGCGTTCGATCCTGGTGCCGCGGAGGCGGTACAGCTGGGGGGACCCGGCGTCCACGGCATGGACCCGGCCGGTGGCGAGGTCGAAACGCAGCAGGAGGGTGGAGGCGTACGACTTGCCTCGGTACTGCGAGTAGAGGGCCTGGTCGGCGAGGCAGGCCTGGTCCGCGAGGCCTATCCCGGCACGGCGGGCGTTGCGCAGCGCCCCGACGGCGAGGTTGGTGAGCAGGGAGGCGTCGATGCCCTGGCCCATGCCGTCGGTGACGGTGAGGGTGAGGTGGTCGGCGCTGGAGGACCAGTCGAAGTTGTCGCCGCCGATGGCGTAGGCCGGCTCCAGGTGGGCGCCGATGGCGTACTCGTCGCGCACGCAGCCCGTGCCCGGCAGCAGCTGCCACTGCATTTCGGCGGCGAGGGTGAGCCGGCGGGTCCGGCGTGCCAGGAGGTACAGGTCGGTGTCCCGGCCGGCCGTGGTGAGTTCGTGGCCCAGTGCGGTGGCGAACTCCCCGAGCCGCAGGACCGTACCCGGATCGGTGGCGGTGTCGGGAACGCGCACGCAGAGCACGCCGAGCCGGTCACCGCGTACGGTGATGGGCAGGTGGACCAGCTCGGTGGCCGGTTCGGCGGTGACTTCGATCACCGGGGTCTGCGTGGTGAAGGCGGTACCGGCGGGACCGTCGTGCGCGGAGACCGGATCGCCGGTGTGCGGCAGCTCCGTGACGGGTTGCAGGACGCTCAGGCCGTAGTCGGCGAGGAGGAGCGTCACGTCCCGGGCGCCGAAGCGCTGCGCCAGCAGGCGGCCGGCGGTGGGCACCAGGGCGTGGGGCGGAGCAGCACGCAGCTGGGCTTCCACGGACGGGACCGGTTCAAAGGCGTTCACGGATTCTCCATCCTCTCCCCTTGTGGCCTCCACGCTATCGCGTTCCGGGGCGGCTTCCGGCGTGATCGGCGCGGCGGTGACGGACGCGCGTGCTCGGCCATGACGGCAGGCGCCTCCGCCTTCGCCGCACGGGGAGCGCCGGGTACACGCGGCGGGCCGTCCGGGCGGCGGGTCCGCGCACTGGGAGCGTCCCTCACGGACGCGGGGCCCGTCAGCGGGCGGCCGGCGCCGGGCGGGCCGGGGCGGGCCGTTCGCCGGCTCGGTGCGGCCGGACCGCGGTCGCGGTGGGACGGGCGTCCGGGCGGCATGGACCCCGGCATCGTCGGCTGCCACGTCCCGCACCCGGAAGGAGTCGTGGCCGACAGCTCCCGCACCCGCGTCATCCGCCGTTTCCCGTTGGGCCGGCGGGCCCGCCGGTCACCCAGGCGACGACCGTGACGACGGCGCCCTGCCCTGCCCGGCTGTCGACGGTGAGCTCGTCCACGAGCCGCCTGGCCCCGCCGAGGCCCAGCCCGAGACCGCAGGCGCTGCTGTAGCCGTCGGTCATCGCCAGGTCCACGTCGCCGATGCCGGGTCCGCTGTCGGTGAAGGCCAGCCTGATCCCCCGCCTCGGGCCGTCGGCGAGTGAGGTGATCTCGACCTGTCCCCCTCCGCCGTGGACCAGCGTGTTCCGGGCCAGCTCACTGGCCGCGGTGACGAGCTTCGTCTGCTGCACCAGCCCGAACCCGAGTCCGGCCGCGCACTGGCGTACCCGGTGGCGGACCCACGCGAGATCCGCGTCGGAGGCGATGGGCATGGTGGTCGTGGCGGCGGGGTCGGAGGCGGGCATCACATGCCCCCCGGAGGAACGAGACGACGGCCTCGGGGGGCCGGGAGGACGGCCCGCGGTGCCGCCGGCGGCGCGGTGGGCCGTCCTCTCGGGAGGGGGGCGGTCATCGTGGTGTCGCACCGGCCGCGCGTAGGGAGAGTTCGATGCCCTGCCGGGCGAGCGCGTACTCCAGGGCGTCGGCCAGCGAGCCGCGCGTGTGGACCGGACTCAGGTCGATGCCCAGGTGCACGATCGTCTGCGCGATGGCGGGGCGGATGCCGGAGATGATGCACTCGGCACCCATCAGCCGCACCGCGGCGACCGTCTGCATCAGGTGCTGCGCGACCAGCGAGTCGACCGCGGGGACGCCGGTGATGTCGAGGATCGCGTGGCGGGCCCCCCGCTCGACGACGGCCTGGAGCAGCGACTCCATGACGACCTGGCTGCGGGCGCTGTCCAGCGTGCCGATCAGGGGCACCGCGACGACGCCTTCCCAGAGGCTGATCACGGGGGTGGCCACCTCGAGGAGTTGGTGCCGCTGGCGGGATATCAGCTCCTCACCGGCCAGGACGGCCGTCTCCATGATCAGCAGTCCCAGCGTTCCCGTCAGGACGGTGAGCGCCAGCAGGGCTTCGCGCGCCTCATGATCGGGCAGGTCCTCGCCGCGCAGCAGCTCGGCGGCCGCCGCTCGCAGGCCGGCGGCCTCGTTCGCGATCCGCGCCGGGCTGACGCCCGTGCGCGCACGCGAGGCGGCCATGCGTCCCAGCTGTTCGCGCGCCGAGTCGAATCCGGACGCCGCGACGTTCTCCAACCGGCCGCTCGACGCGACCTCGCGCAGAGCGTCCACCACGACCCTGCAGGCCTCCACGGCCTCGTCGCGGGAGACGGTGAACACGGTGCGGAAGAGGGGCACGTCCGCCCACCGCTGGGCGATCTGTTCGCGGCGGCGTTCCAGGAAGTTCCCCAGTTCCCGCGCCGCCACCCCTTCCGCGGGCTGCTCCGGCACCTGCATCGTCTCCCTCCGCGACGGGCCGCTGCGACCGACGCGTCGGGCACAACAGCGACAATTATTGTCTCATGACAAGTATGGGCGCTGCGGGCGTGGTGAAACGACACAGCATCGACACATCCGGCTCGTGGACGCGACCGCCCTGGCGCTCGACGTCAGCGTCCGTGCCAGTCCAGGCACACCACCAGGGCGTCGTCGTCCGGAACGGAACGGCCCCGATGGCCGGTCAGCTCGCGCAGGATGGCGCGCGGCACCTCGGCGGCCGGCAGGAGGCGGGTGGAGGTGATGGCCCGGGCCAGCGCCGTGTCCCCGTACGCCTCCCCCTTGGGCGAGGCGACCGCGTGCACCCCGTCGCTGACGAAGACGAGGCGGTCCCCCGGCTGGACCTGGAAGTCCTGTGGCACGTAGTCGGTCTCCTCGAACATCCCGAGCGGCAGCTGCGCCTCGAAGGCGACGGGCTCGACCGAACCGTCACGCAGCCGCAGCAACTGCGGTGAGCCGGCGTCCACGACCTTCGCCCGGCCCGTCGCGAGGTCGAAGTCGAACATGAGCACGGAGAGGTAGCAGCGCCCCTGGTAATGGGCGTACACCGCCTGGTCGGCCAGGGCCGCCTGGTCGTCGATGGCGATGCCGGCCCGCCGGGCGTTGCGCAGCGCGTTGATGGCCAGGTTGGTCAGCAGGGCGGCCTCTATGCCCTCCCCCATGCCGTTGGTGACGTAGAGCATGAGGCGGTCCGCGGTGGCGGACCAGTCGAAGTTGTCACCGTGGATGGCGTACGCCGGCTCCAGCTGCGCGCCGAGTTCGTACTCGGGACGGGAGCACGCGCGACCGGGCAGCAGCTGCCACTGCATCTCGGCGGCCAGGGTCAGCCGGTCCTTGCGCCTGGCCCGCAGATACACGTCCGTGTCCCGCTCGGCGACCACGATCTCGTGCCCGAGCACCTCGGCGATCTCCGCGAGCTCGTCGAGGCGGCCGGGCTCGGCCTCCCCGTCCGGCAGGGTGACCGACAGCACGCCCAGTCGGTCCCCCCGCACGGTGACCGGCAGATGCACGCGTGCGGGGCCCTCGTGGACCACCTCCACGAACGGCTCCTGGGCGCCGAACGCACGACCGGCGGCGCTGCCGTGCACCGACACCGGCTCCGCCCCGTGGGACGCCGCCGACACCGGCTGCAGGACGGTGAGGCCGTAGTCGGCCAGGTACAACTCGACGGAGCGCGCGGCGTACTCCTTGGTGAGGACACCGCGCACAGCGTCGAACAACGCATGCGGGGCCGCCGTGCGCAGGGCGCGCTCGGCGGTCACAAATCTGTTCACGACGGTAAAAACACCTATCCTTCGACGGACACGGGCCCGGCCCAGGTGACGAGGCCACCCGGAGTCGAATCGCGCCGTTCGTCCGAACCATCTCTTGCCGCTCCCGGCACCTAGTACGCTGGCGGCCGTCCCAGTGCCTGCGAGAGTGTGACGGTGACTGTCTTCCGCCCCCGCCCAGAGCCCGCCCAAGTCGCACGCGTGACCTTGACGGCCGTGGAGTTGCTGGAAGTCCTCTGGGGGCGGGCCTCGACCGCGCCCGCCTCTCCGTCCCAGCTGCGCGTCCTGCTGATGCTCGAGCACCAGGACGGCATCAACCTGCGCACCCTCGCCGACTCCCTCGCCTCCACCCCGCCGTCCACCAGCCGGCTGTGCGACCGCCTGGTGGCCGCCGGCTTCCTGGAGCGGGTGGTCAGCCCGGCCGACCGGCGCGAGGTGCGGCTGCATCTCAGCAGCCGCGGTCGCGCCTTCCTCGCCGACCTGCGTGCGCGCCGGGAGCGGGAACTGCACGCGGTCCTGGAGCTGATGCCCGCCGCGAAGCGGACCGCGCTCCTGGAAGGACTCGAGGCGTTCTGCGACACGGCGGCACTGCAGATACACGACGCCGCACCGGACGCCGGAGACCAGACGGCCTGAAGACAGGGCCCAGCCACCGGTCGCCCCCGCGGTTCAGGGCTTGGATGGCCGGCACACGGAGCGACCTCCGTCCACCGGAGCATTGCGGTTCCTTCCCCGTGCGTCACGACTCCGACACTTTGTTGCCTCACGGCCATAGTTGTCAAACGGCAACTGTCAGGTCCGTGAGTCTCCCGGTTCGGATACCCCGCCGTCACCGCCGCCCGCTGTGAGCAGCGTCTCGGAGTCACCCGGAAAGCGGAATCGACCACTCCGGCAGGAGCCGATCAGGTGCGGGGCCCGCCGCCGGCAATCGTGCGAGCCGGTGCGGGCCGTGCGTACGTCCCCGCGCGGGGGTCACCGTCTCACCGGGTGTCGTCGGGCGGCTGGCCGTGCCGCGGGGCGTCGGGCGGTGGTTCGAAGTGCACGCGGATCTTCTGGAAGCCCTTGAACGCCTCGGTCGCCGCGTACGACTGGTAGGCGCGGCGGTCCGCCGGGCTCAGGTGCACCCGGTCCGTGAACGGGGACAGCAGACTGCGCGGCCACAGCCGCATGATCTGCACGGCTCCCACCTCGGCGGCTGTGACGAAGATCAGCGCCCCGGCGTAGAGCCAGGCGAGCAGCCCCAGCACGATGCCGAACAGGCCGTAGGTGGCCGTGGCACCGCGCAGGACGTGGCTCACGTAGTAGGAGCCCACCCACTGCAGTGCCTGCCAGGCGACGGCGGCGCCCAGCGCCACACCGAGGAGCCGGCGCAGTGGCAGCGGCCGGTGCGTCAGCAGCTGGTAGCTCAACAGCAGCAGCACCGTGCTCAGACAGACGGAACCTGCCGTGGCGGCGATCCAGGTCGCGCCCCGCAGCCGTGCGCCGAGGACGCCCGTCGCCGAGCCCGCCACGGACAGCAGGGTGAAGGCACACAGTCCGAGTGCGAGGAGCAGCAGGAAGACCAGGCCCTTCAGGCGCGACCGCAGCGGATCGGGGCGGGCGTGCCTCGGTACGGCCCAGATCTTGTTGAGCGCGTACTGCGCGGCCTGGGCGACGCCGAGAGAGCCGTAGAGGCTGCCGACGATGCCGGCGGCCAGGGCCACACCGTTGCCGTGGAAGGAGCGGATGTTCTCCCCGATCTGGTCACCGATGACCGGGAACTCGCTCAGGGCGGAGTCAAGCACCCGTTGCCGCAGGTGGGGGTCGTCGCTGAGGAAGGTGCTCAGGACCACGACGAGGATCAGCAGCAACGGGAAGAGCGAGAGGAAACCGTAATAGGTGAGGAGGGCCGCGAGGTACAGCGCCTGGTCGTCGTAGAACTTGTACAGGACGCCGAGCGGCTGGCCCACCCAGCGGTGCCGTCGCTGATACCGGTCCAGGCGTGCGAGAACACTCATGGTTCACCCCCGGTGAAGGGCGCTCGGCCGCACGGGGAGCAAGCAACGGATGGTCGGCGCCGCGGGCGACGAATCTACGCACCGCACGCCATCAGAAGTCTCCGCCCACACCGTTCCGAAACGGGCGGGCCGGTTCTCCACCCGTGTGGAGTGACCGGCCGTGAGTCGGCGGTGCGGGCCGGTCCTGGTCCGCGGCCGCGGACGCCGGCTGCCTGCGGTGCGGGGCAGACCGCGTGTCACACCGCCGTGTCACAGCGCCGGAGCGCGCCGATGAGGCCGGACCCGGTGACGGTCCGGCCGACGGCCCCCGGTGTCAGGTGGTGCTGAGCATGCCTTCGCGCAGGCGGGTCAGCAGACGCGTGATCAGGCGCGAGACGTGCATCTGCGACACGCCGAGCCGTTCGCCGATCTGGGCCTGGGTCAGTTCCTCGACGAAGCGCCAGTGGATGATCTTGCGGTCGCGTTCGTCGAGCTCGGCGATCATCGGAGCGAGGGCGTGGAAGTCCTCCACCAGACCGAGGGCCGCGTCCTCGTCCCCGATGAAGTCCGCCAGCGCGGCCTCGCCCTCCTCGCTGCCGTTGATGGCGGCGTCCAGGGAGGCCGACCTGTAGCCGTTGGAGGCGAGCTGGGCCTCGACGACCTCGTCCTCCGGGAGGCACATCAGCTCGGACAGTTCCTTGACCGTCGGCGTCCGGCCCAGCCGGCTGCGCAGTTCCTCGTTGGCGCGAGCGAGCTGGACGCGGGCCTCCTGGAGCCGGCGCGGGACGTGCACCGCCCAGGAGGTGTCACGGAAGAAGCGCTTGATCTCGCCGACGATGTAGGGGACGGCGAAGGAGGTGAACTCGACCTCTCGGGACAGCTCGAACCGGTCGATCGCCTTGATCAGGCCGATCATCCCGACCTGGACGATGTCCTCCATCTCCTCCTGCCCGCGGCTGCGGAACCGGGCCGCCGCGAAGCGCACGAGGGACATGTTCATCTCGATCAGCGTGTTGCGGGCGTACTGGTACTCCGGCGTGCCCTCCTCGAGCACCGCCAGCTGTTCGAAGAACAGCTTCGACAGCTCCCGCGCGTCCTTCGGCGCCACCTTGGACGGGTCCGCGATCTCCGGCACCGTCACCGTCTGCTCATAGGTCCGCACGGTCGTCGTCGCCACGGTCGCGCCCCTCCCAGTTGATCGGATTCTCGTCTTCGCCGGTCCGTCGGCCGACAGGCGAGCGTCTACCCCGGCTGTCGGCCGGCATTCCTGGGATGTCCCGGCTTCCGGCGGCACCGGCACCGCGCCGGTCACACGGCGGTGATGACCAGGGCCGCCTGGTCGTCCTCCACGTCCCGGCCGTCGCCCAGGAAACCGCGCACGTCCTCGGCGATCGTCCGCAGGACCTCCGCGGCGGCCGGCCGGGGCGGAGCGGACGCCAGCGCTCCGGCCAGCCGCGTGTCGCCGTACTGGTCGGTTCCGGCGGCCCGGCACTCGGTGATGCCGTCGGTGTACAGGAGCAGGCTCTCGGCGGGGCGGAGGGTGAGGCGGCGGCCGGTGAGCCTGGGCGGGATGCCGATGCCGAGCAGTCCGCCGGGCGCCTCGACCGGCGCGACCGTGTGATCCGCGTCCAGCAGCAGGGGCATCGTGTGACCGGCCCTGACGAGGTGGACGGTGACTCCGTCGGCGGCCGGTGCGAGGTGACCGTAGACGAGGGTGACGAAGCCGTTGTTGTGGTGGGCGTTGCGGTCGTTGAGGGCCTTGTCGACGGCCTTGACGATGTCGACGGGGTCGTCGAGCAGCGGGGCGACGGCGCGTGCGGTGTGGCGGACGAGGGCGGTCGTGGTGGCGGCCTTGGCGCCGCGCCCGCAGACGTCTCCGAGGATGAAGGCCCAGCTGCCGTCGTCCCGGCGGAAGACGTCGTAGAAGTCGCCTCCTATCTCCAGCCCCTCGCCGGCCGGGTGGTAGAAGGCGGCCAGCTCGGCGCCGGGGATGTCGGGCAGGTCGGGCAGCAGCAGACCGGTCTGCAGGTCCCGGGCGATGGCGGCGCGCTGCGCGTACTGGCGGGCGTTGCGGGCGGCCGAGGCGGCGCGGCGGGCCAGTTCCTCCGCCAGGGCGATGCGGTGCCCGTCGAAGCTGTGCTCCTCGGTGGACAGCAGGGTCAGGGCGCCGAAGGGCCGCCCGCGGTCCACGAGGGGCACGCACACGTAGCCGGTGACACCCAGGTCGCGCCAGGGACCGGGCCCGGCCGGGGTACGGCGGGCCACTTCGGTCAGCCCGGTCGCCAGGACCCGGTCGATCGCTTCGTCCCCGCCGCCGGCCGGGGCGTGTGCGTGGAGCAGGTCGCGCGCCTGCTCGGTCGGGGCGGCGGTCGCCACCCGCCGCACGCGTCCGGCCTCCACGACGTCGACGGCGGCCAGCGGGGCCAGGACCGGGCTGGCCAGGGCGGCCAGGCACTCCAGCGTCTGCTTCTCGTCCAGCCGGCCGGCCAGGGCGGTGCTGGCGGTCAGGAGGAAGGCGAGGTCGTCGCGGGCCGCCTTCTCCCTGGCGTCGGCCGCCAGGCGGGCCTGTTCGGCGTGGTGGCGCTCGATGGCGAGGGCCGCGGTGTCGGCGAAGACACGGGCCAGCGCGAGGTCGCTGTCGTAGGGGGCGCGCGGGGTGCGGTGGTACATCGCGAACGTGCCGAGCAGCCGGCCGTCGCGGGCGAGGATCGGCGTGGACCAGCAGGCGGCGAGCCCGGCGCGGTCGGCGAGGTCGCGGAAGTCGTCCCACAGGGGATCGGTGGCGATGTCGTTGACGGCGACGGTCCGCCGCCGGTGGGCGGCGGTTGCCGCAGGAACCCACGCCTTCCCCCGTGGCGATGCCGTCGATGGCCTGGTTGTAGAACCCGGGCAGGCTGGGGGCCGCGCCGTGCCGCAGGTGCCGGCCGTCGTCGTCGGCCAGCAGGACGGAGACGATCACGTCGGGAGACAGCTCCTCGATCGCCCGGCACATGCCGTCCAGCACCTCGGGCAGCGGGGCGTGCCGGGCGATCTGCTCCAGCAGATCGCGCTGCTCGGCGGCGAGTCGCCGGGCGTGCTTGATGTGGGTGGTCTCCACGCCGATCATCCGCACGCCGACGACGTTGCCGCCGGCGTCGCGGCGGGCCTCGCTCCGATGACGGCGCGCGCGTCACGGCCGACGTGCCGCTCCCCCGACCGGTACACCTGGTCCAGGAGGGCGATGAATCCCTGGTCGACCAGTTCGGGCATGAGGTCGGCCAGCGGTACACCGGTGCGCTCCCGCCGGCCGCCCCCGACGGCCGCGAAGAACGCCGGGTTCGCCGCCTCCAGCACGTGCGCGGGCCCCGCCATCGACGCGAACAGCGCGGTCGACGTCCCGAAGAGCAGCGACAGGTCCTCGCCCGTGTCGCGCACGGCATCGGACCGGCTGGTGCCGCCCGTCGGCCGCCGGTCACGTTCAGCCGTCACCTCGCCCCCCTCACCGGCCGCCTTCCGGCAGCCATCATGTCGTTCGGCATCGGTCCATGCCTCACCCGGGATCGTGTGCACCGGGACGACCGGCGCAAGCCTGCCGGAAGGACGCCGCGCTCAGTCCAGCGCCAGGTGCAGGCGTACGACCAGCCCCGTCGGCGGTGTCCGGATCTCCACCAGGTCGCACAGATGGTGCATCATCCACATGCCCCGGCCGCCGGCCGGGGAGAGCGGGTCGGGGCGGCGCCGGCCGACCAGGGGATCCCGGAGCCGGCCGCGGTCCCGTGTCTCGGCGATCAGGGTGCCGTCCGCACGCCACAGCCGCAGGGTGCCGTGCCCTCCGCCGTGCCGCACCGAGTTGCCGGTGGCCTCGTTGACGGCGAGCAGCCAGTCGGTGCGGCGGCGCGCCGACAGGCCCTGCGCGGCCGCCCAGTCCGCGGCGACGCCCCGGACCTTCGCGAGGTCCCCCTCCGCGAAGTGCAGGACGAGGGGGTCCACCGGTTCGGGCAGCGGCTCGTCGCAGTCGCGGCACACCGCGTGTGCGGGCGCGTAGGCCGGGCTGTCCCGGTGGCCCTCCGGATCACCGACGACGGGATGGGTCCGGTGTGCCTGCGCCAGTACGCGCTCCGGCAGGGCGGAGTCGTAGGGGCACAGGATGGTGGCGTCCCGGTCGGCGAAGGCCAGGTTGATCAATGCCTCGTGGCGCGTGGCCTCGCGTGCTTCCGCGGGAGTGCGGCCGACCCAGATCGGTTCGCTGATGATGGACGGACGCCGGTCCGCGTGCTGGTCGGCGAACTCCTGGAGCATCGACAGGATCCGCCCCGGATTGCGTCCGGTCTGCCGCATGTCGGCCCAGGTGACGTCCTCGTGTGCGGTGCCGAGGGTGTCCCGCAGCAGGCGCAGGCGGGCGCCGGGCACGGCGACCAGCAGGGGGCGGCCGCCCGCCGCTTCGGCGCGCACGAAGTCGCCCACGCCTCGCAGGTAGTCCTCCTGCGTGGTGTAGAAGAAGGCGGGGTGGCGGACCGTCCCGGTCCGGCCGGGTGTGACCGACGGTCGTGTGTACGTCGTCACCGACCGGCCTCCTCCGGGCGGGCACCGGGCTCACCGGGTGCGTGCCGGGCGCTCCAGGACACCTCACCGACCAGCCGCCCGGATCGGGCCCCGGCCAGACGGGTCCCGTCGGCGGTGGTCGCCGGCGGCCGTCCGCGCCGCGTGGCGGAAACGGCGTCGACGCCGCGCTCGGCGTGCGTACGCGTCCCGTGACCGCGGCCGGTCGCGTCGGAGAGGTACCGCGCCTGCTCGCCCCCGACGGTCCCGGCCCGCACGAAGGGGACCGGATGACCGGCCCATGCGTCGTCGGTGGGGCGCTGCACCGGCACGTGCCGGGCGGGCGCGGACTCGCCGCGCGCCTGAGCGGGTATGCCCTGCATCAGACCACCGTTTTCCTCCCTCGTACGGCGGGGCCCCGTAGCGTGCGCAGGTGACAAGTTACCGCAGGGTGCTCCCGGCCCGGGAAACCGGACCCCGCCGCGGACCGACCTGCGGCATGACCATGGCACCGCGGGCTCAGCCGGACGCACCGGCGCCGTCGGGCGCGGCGTCGACGGGTCCGTCGGCCAGTGCGTCGGCCACCGTGGGATGGACGGGCAGCAGCTGCGCGATGCCCGTCATGGTCACCATGCGCGTGAGGCGGTCGGGGACGTCGGCGAGGCGGAGCGAGCCACCTGCCTCCCGTGTCGTGTGCAGCAGGGAGATGAAGGTGCTCAGCCCCGTCGAGTCGACGAAGTCCACGCGTGCGAGATCCAGGACGAGGTGGGGCACTCCCCGTTCCACGAGGTCCAGGGCGTGCGCGCGCAGGGATGGCGCCGTGTGCAGGTCCACGTCTCCGGCGACGGCGAGGACGGCGGTGCCGTCGCTGACGTGCTGGACGGTCATGTCGAGGGGCTCGGACACGTCGGTCATCACTCCTGGCCGGGGTTCGGGCACTGCGGTGGTGTGCGCTGGGCGAAGACGTCGGGGGCGGACAGGGCGTGGTTCGCGCTGTGGCGGGTGGTCATGGCCGCGGCGTGTCGTCGGTTCCGCGACCGCGGACGGTGACCAGGTCGGCGAGGCCCGAGACGGTGAGTACGGGCTCCAGCAGCGGGCTGACGACGAGTTCCAGCCGGTCGGCGTGGGCGAAGAGCACGCTCAGCCCGGCGCTGTCGAGGTACTCCACCCCGGTCAGGTCCACGACGAGCGGACCCGATCCCGCCTCCAGGGCGTCGGCGAGGGAGCCCGCGTTGCTCATGTCGATCTCGCCGCTGACGGTGAGACGGGGGGTACCGTCCGGGCGTCGGCCGGGGGTGAGCGTCAGGGCGGTGGTCATCAGGCGATCCTCATCTGCATGTCGACGGTGGTGCCGGACGGGCCGGGAGTGATGGTGACCTGCTGCATCATGGCCCGCATCAGGGTCACGCCCCGGCCGCGGTGGGCGTTGAGCTCCGGCTGCGGCACCTTCCACCGGCCGCTGTCGGCGACGGTCAGGCGCAGGTTGTCCACGAAGGCTTCGGCGCGCAGCCGCACCGCTTCGCCCGGCGCGTGCCGGTGACCGTGCTCGATGGCGTTGGCGCACGCCTCCCCCGCGGCGACGAGCACGTTCTGCACGGTGTTCGGAGGCAGGCCGCACTGGCCGAGCCAGTTGCGCAGCGCCTTGCGGACGGGCGCGAGCTGGCCTGACTCGGCCGGGAAGGACAGCTCCAGCGGCGCCGGATGACGGTAGAGCAGCAGCGCCACGTCGTCGTCGTACCCCCCGACCGGGGCGAGCCGCGCCATGACCTCGGTGGCGAGGTCGTCGACGGGCACCTCGCGGCCCCGCTGCACGGCCTCGCTCGCCTCGTCGATCCCCGTGCTGAGCGGCCGCCGGCGGCGTTCGACCAGCCCGTCGGTGTACAGCAGCAGCGTGGCCCGCGCGGGCAGGGTGCACCGGGCCTCGGGGCGCTGCCGGCCCGGGCGGACGGCGAGGGGCAGGGACCGGCCCTCGTCCAGGAGCCGGGTGGTGCCGTCGGGATGCGCGAGGATGCCCGGGGGGTGTCCGGCGCTGGAGTAGGTCAGGTCGCCGGTGCCGGGATCGAGGACACCGCAGAAGACGGTCGTGCACAGCGCGCCGGGGACGCTCGCCGCGAACTGGTCGAGTGCCATCAGTGTCCGGGACGGGCTGGGCTCGCGCAGCATCAGGGCGCGGCAGGCGCTGCGCAGCTGCCCCATGACGCTGGCCGCCTCCAGGCCCCGTCCGACGCAGTCGCCCACGACGATGCCGATCCGCCCGTCCGGGAGGGCGACGGTGTCGTACCAGTCGCCTCCCACCTCCAGCGGGCGGGTCGCGGGTTCGTACCGCACGGCGAAGCCGTCGGGGAGCCGGGCGGGACCCAGTATGGCGCGCTGGAGCGCGATGGCGGTCTCGCGCTGCTGGTCGATCTGGTGGGCTCGTACCAGGCCCTGTGCGAGGTGCCCGGCCAGCAGGGAGAGCAGGAGCCGGTCCTCGGAGGTGAACGGCCGGTTCTCGCCCAGATCGATCCACACGGCCAGCGGGCCGTGGGGGTGTTCCAGCAGGACTCCGGCGCCGGTGTCCGCGGCGACCGGGGTGAGCGGTGACCGGTGGCACAGTGCGGCGACTTCCTCCCGGCGCTCGGCGGGCAGGTCCTCCCAGCGCAGGTCCGCGTCCGTGGCGGTCAGGGCGGGTACGTCACCGCGTCCGAAGACGGCGGCGACGACGCTCCGCGCGCGCCACAGCGCCCTCAGTTCGGCGAGGGCACCCGACAGTGCTTCGGGCAGGCTGGCGGCCCTGGACAGGGACGTGCTGAGCGCGGCCAGCGCCGTCTCGCGCTGGACGGCGTAGTGCTCGGCGGTGACGTCGCGGAAGGTGCCTACGGTGACGCTGCGTCCGGTGTCGGGGTCCTCGGCCTTGTTGTAGGTGACGGCCACCCACACGCGGTGACCGTCACGGTGGGTGACCGGGACGGTGTAGGAGCCCTGAGGGTGTTCCAGCAGGGCGGTGAAGGCGTCACCGACCTGACGGTGCGCTTCGGGGTCGGCGGCCGCGTCCGGCCACCACGGGTGGACCGGTGCGTACGGCAGGTCCTCGGGACCGTAGCCGAGGATGTCGGTGAACGCCGTGTTGATCTCGACGACGGCTCCGGACTCGTCGCAGACGAAGAACGCCTCCTGGAGGGAGTCGATGAGCGCCGCCCGCCAGCGGACGTGGTGGCTGCGCAGCCGGGACAGTTCGATGTTCGCGCGCACGCGCGCCAGCAGCTCGGCAGCGGCGAAGGGCTTGACCAGGTAGTCGTCGGCGCCCGCCTGCAAGCCCTCGATCGACGCCTCCTGTCCGGCCCTCGCCGACAGCAGGAGGACGGGTACCGAGGCGGTACGGGTGTCGGCGCGCAGCCGGGCCACCAGCTCCAGTCCGCCCAGCCGGGGCATCATCACGTCGCTGACGACGAGGTCGGGGGTGTCGCGGCGGGCGGAGTGGAGGGCTTCCGCGCCGTCGGTGACCGTGGTGACCTGGTATCCCGCTCCGGACAGGATGCGGGTGAGGTATTCGCGCATGTCGGCGTTGTCGTCGGCCACCAGCACGCGGGCGGTCACGGCGGGCACCGGGCCGGAGGCGGTGGTGTTCGCCTCGGCGGGCATCCCCATGTCGTCGGTGTCGGTGCCGGTGGTCCCGCCCGGAAGCCAGCGCAGGGCCTCCTGGACGTAGGGGTCGGCGGTGGCGGACGCCGCGGTGCCGCCCGCTTCGGGCAGCACGGAGTCGGAGGGCAGGTGGGCGGCCCCGAACGGTATGCGGATGGTGAACGCGGTGCCCTTCCCCTCGGTGCTCTCGGCGGTGATGGTGCCGCCGTGCAGAGTGACGAGTTCCTGTACCAGGGCCAGGCCGATGCCGCTGCCCTCGTTCGACCGGGAGCGTGCGTTCTCGATGCGGTGGAAGCGCTCGAACAGCCGGGGCATCTCCGCTTCGGGTACGCCGATCCCGGTGTCCGCGACGGTGACCACCGCGTGCCGGCCGGCTCCGCGGACGCCGACGCGGACCGTACCGTCGAACGTGAACTTCAGGGCGTTGCTGAGCAGGTTGAGGACCACCTTCTCCCACATGCCGCGGTCGACGTACACGGGTTCGTCCAGGGCCGGGCAGTCCACGTCGAACGCGAGTCCGGCCTTCTCCATGGCCGAGCGGAAGACGCTGGCCAGCTCCGCGGTGACCAGGGCGAGGTCGACCGGCTCGTAGCGGGCCTGCATGCGGCCCGCCTCGATGCGCGAGAAGTCCAGCAGCGTGTTGACCAGCTTGCCCAGCCGCAGTCCGTTGCGGTGGATGACGTCGAGCTCCTGCCGTACGTGGCCGTCCGCGCCGGCGAGCCGCGTCCGGAGGTCCTCGACGGGTCCCATGATCAGGGTCAGCGGAGTCCGGAACTCGTGGCTGATGTTCGAGAAGAAGGTGGTCTTGGCCCGGTCCAGTTCGGCGAGTTCCTCCGCCCGCCGCTGCTGGGCCTGGTAGCTGCGGGCGCTGCCGATGCCGGAGGCGATGTGTCCGGCCGTCAGTTCGACGAAGCCCCGGTAGCCCTCGTCCGGCACGCGGTAGCGGTTGAGTCCGGCCACGCAGAAACCGTAGGGGGCGCTGCCCTGTTGCAGGAGCGGGACCACGAGTGCCTGCACGGGTGGCTGGGGCCAGTCGCCGCAGGGCAGGTCGGCGAAGACCTCGCCGTCGAGCGGCACCAGCGCCGTCTCGGCCCCGGCCAGCGCCGCGGCGGGCCACACGGCGTCAGGGTCTGCCACGGAGAGGGCGGTCGGTGCGGCCGGGTGCCCGGCGGGGATCCCGGTCCTGCCGGACAGCCGGGCGGTGTCGCCGTCGAACAGGTAGGTGAGGGTGAAGGGCAGATCCTTCCGGTTGCGGTTCAGCTGCCGGTCGGCGAAGGCCAGCACCTCCTGCTCGGTGCGGATCACGCTGGGGTCCGAGCCCAGGTCCCGCAGCGTGGCCATCCGCCGCTCGCCGATCACCCGCTCGGTGTCCTCGCTGACCACGCAGAGCATGCCGACGACGGCACCGGAGTCGTCCCGCAGGGGACTGTAGGAGAAGGTGTGGTAGGTCTCCTCGCTGTATCCGGAGCGCTCCAGGAAGAGCAGCAGTCCCTCGTCCCAGGTGGCCTTCCCGGTGTTGAGCACGGCTTCGATGCGCGGGCCGATGTCGTCCCAGATCTCCGCCCACACCTCGTTCGCGGGCCGCCCCAGCGCCCACGGGTACTTGCGGCCGAGCGTGTCACGCCGGTATGCGGCGTTGCAGAAGAACGTCAGCTGCTCACCCCAGGCCATCCACATGGGAAACCGCGAGGAGAGCAGGATGCTGACGGCTGTCCGCAGGCTCTGCGGCCACTCCCGCGGCGGGCCGAGGGGCGTGGCCGCCCAGTCCACCCCGGCGAGATCGCCGCCCACCTCCCGGTCGGCGGCGAACACGTCGCCGTCGGCGGCCGTCGGCCGCGGCCCGTGCCCAGCCGTGTGCGAATCCTCCACGCGACACCTGTCCCCTCATGCCCGGCCCGCCCCTGCGGCCGTTGCCATGCCGATCGCACGCCTCATGCCTGACCGCGTGCCTATGTCCCTGACTGCCCCGGAAGCGGCGCCCGACGCCCCCGTGCGCCCACTGCCGTCTCGTACGGTGACGGCCCCTCCGGCCCGGCCGCCATCGCCCCGGACACCACGAACGCATGATTCATACGGGATGCGGGTGATTCCCCGGACGGGCAGTTGCGGCTCATAGCATAATGCGGGCGGGAAAGCCTGTGCGGATGGTGCGGGGCGACCGGGTACCCGCGCGATGGAGTGCCTCTCGCACGACCGACCTCTGCCGAACGGCATCCGCTGCCTCGCCGTAGGTGACTCGCCGCACAGGAGAACTGGTGAACGACACAGGAAGCACCCTCGCCATCGCCACGCAGGCCTGGCCGACGGGGCCGGTGGTGCTGCGGGTGGCCGGGGAGCTGGACCATCACACGGGCCCCCGCCTCCGGCACACCGTCGAAGAGGTGCTGCGCGACCCCGGCACAGGCATCCTCGCCGACCTGTCGGAACTGGACTACTGCGACTCCACCGGAGTCACCGTGCTGATCACGGCCTGCCGGCGCGCCCAGGCCCTGGGCTCCTCCTTCTCGGTGGCGCGGCTCAGCCCTGCCATGACCCAGCTCTTCCGCGTGGTGGGCCTCGACCAGATGTTCACGTTGCACTCCAGCGTCGAGGAGGCCGTGGACGCCCTGAACGAGGGCTGACACACGGTCGCCCGTGGCACGTCCGCAGTGCGGGGGGGGCGCCGTGCGGGCGGGGTCGCGGCGCACAGGATGCCGTCACCGTCCGGTCGTCCGGCGCAGGCCACGGCCGGGCCCCTCCCGACCCCATGCCGCGACCAGGCTGACGCGGCCGCCGGAGCGGTGTGACGGACGCACGGGTGCACTCGGCGGGACCGGGGGAAGACGTGCGACATCGGATGGGAGGGTGCCGTGGGTGAGGGAGATGTGGAGCTGGGTGAGCTTCTGGCCGCGGCGGAGGCCGCGCCGCCCGGGGAGTCCGTCGGCGTGATCGCGGACGACTTGCGCAAGCGCTTCAGGGCCGAGCGTGTGTCGTTCCTGTTCGCCGATCTGCTGGGGCAGCAGCTGCTGCGCCTGGCCGTGTCGCCCGAGGGCGGCGCGTCGCACCGTGCCGAGCGGATCGACTTGCGGGGCAGCGTGTACGACAGGGTCCTCCGCAGCCAGCTGCAGCATGTGGAAGCGGACGGCCCGGGCCGGCGGCGCGTGATCTCGCCGGTGACCAACCGCGGCGACTGCATCGGTGTGCTGGAGGTGACGCTGCCGTACCCCGACGACGGCGTACTCGCGCAGGTCGCGGACGCGGCCCACGCCCTGGCCTACGTCATCGTCACGGACCGTCGTTTCACCGACCTCTACCACGTGGGCCGGCGCACCACCCGGACCAGCCTCGCCGCCGAGATCCAGCACCAGCTGCTTCCCTCGGCCTCCTGCTGCGAGGCCCCCCAGTTCACCCTCGCCGCCGGCCTGGTCCCGGCCGACGACATCGGCGGCGACACGTACGACTACACCCTCGACCGCGACACGCTGCACCTGTCCATCACCGATGCCATGGGCCATGACACGGAGTCCGCACTGCTGGCCACATTGCTCATGGGTGCCCTGCGCGGCGCCCGCCGCAGCGGCTGTGACGCGCTCCAGCAGGCCCGTCGTGCCCACGAGGCCCTGCTGAGCCACAAGCGCGGGCTGGCCACGGGCCAACTGCTGTGCGTACGCCTCGAGACGGGCGTGTGCGAGCTGGTCAACGCGGGACACCCCTGGCCGCTGCGCCTGCGGGCGGGCGCTGCCGAGGCCGAGGAGGTCCCGCTCGCCGTCAACCTGCCGTTCGGCGTGGCGGCGCCCACCTCCTACCGGCTCCAGGAGCTGCGGCTGTGCCCCGGCGACCGTCTGATCCTGCTCACCGACGGCATGCAGGACCGGGGTGCCGCGGCCGCCGACCTGGCCTCTCTGGTGCGCGACACGCGCGACTGCCACCCCAGGGAGGCCGTACGCGCAATGACGACCGCGGTGTGGGAGGTCTGCGACGGCAACCTCAAGGACGATGCCACCGTGCTCATCCTGGACTGGCACGGTCCCAGAGGGTGACCGGCCCCACCGGTCCGGCCCGGCGACGAGGCGCGCCCGTCCCGCCGCATCAGCGGTGTCGCTCCCCGGGCCAGGGCCGAACCCGCGCGGAAGCGGTCGACGGCGACGAGACACACCAACCGAGGTGCCGCGAGGGGACGTTCGTCTTCCCGGGGCCGGGACACCGGCGCCGCTCACGGCGCTACGATCACCCGTGTGACCGCTGCGGAACCGACCATCCTCGCCACGTCCGGAGGGCATCGTGCCGGTACGCGCACCCGGCTGCTCTTCGACGCCCTGGTCCACCACGCGGTCGACCTCTCGGGGGTGCACGGCAGGCGCCCCCGCATCCTGTACGTCGGCACGGCGACCGGCGACGCCGAGCACGTGACGGCGCGGGTGGCGGAGGCGGCCCGGGTGGCGGGGTACGACCTCACTCCCCTGCAACTGTTCCCGATGCCGAACGTCGAGGACGTCGAGGGCACGGTCCTCGCCCACGACGTGGTCTGGGTGATGGGCGGTTCGGTGGCCAACCTGCTCGCCGTGTGGCGGGTGCACGGCCTGGACGTGATCATGCGGCGCGCGTGGCGGGCGGGCGTGGTGCTCGCCGGCGTCAGCGCGGGTTCCATCTGCTGGTTCGAGGGCGGCGCGACGGACTCCTTCGGTCCCGGCTTGCGCCCGGTCACCGACGGGCTGGGCCTGCTGCCGTACGGCAACGGCGTGCACTACGACTCCGACGCGGGAAGGCGTCCGCTGATCCACCGGCTGGTCGCCGAGGGCGCCTTCCGCACGGCCCACTGCACCGACGACGGGGTGGGTCTGGTCTACCGGGGCACCGAGCTGGTCGAGGCCGTGGCGGAGCTGCCGGGCAGGGGCGCCTACGTGGTCGGCCGCTCCGGCACGGGGACGGTGGAGGAGCGCATCGAGCCACGGCTGCTGCCCGCGCCCCGGTTCTGAGCGACCGTTCCCGCCGGTACGGGACGTCCACGCGGTGACCGCTCCGCAGCGGTGCGGCACGCGCGCGGACATGGGGGCCGCCAGAATATGGGGGGCACTTCCCCATGTGGGGGTCGCGGAGGTCTGGCACCGTCTTCCCCGTGACTGAGACCACCGGCCTCCCGGCTCCCCGGACCGCCAGCCTTCCGAGCCCGCTCAGCGCCGGCCCGCCCCACGCCTGGTGGGCCCCGGCGCTGACCCTCGCGGAAAGGCTCGTCGCGCCCGGCCTCCCGGCGGCGGCGCCCGCCGGTGCCGCCGCCGGCCGGGCCCCGTGGAACCTCGGGGACGGCGACGGCTTCGCCCTGCGACTGGCCCATCTCGGGGTGGACGGAGCCACCGCGGCGGCCCTCGCCGCGGAGACCGCCGAGCGCCTCGCCGCCCGCGTGGCCAAGCCCCGCTGGGCCGAGTACGCCGAGGCGGCGCTGGCCGCCGCCCCCGGGACCGTCGACGTGCCGGCCGTGGACGGTACGGGCCCCGGGGTCTTCGCCGCCGTCGTGCGGCCGCTCGTCACCCCGGCCTCCGACCTGCTGGCCCGCCGCACGGCGGACGTGTCCGTGAGCGAACGGGTCGTGTGGCGGGAGGCGTTCGAGCGGCGGCTGACCGAGCAGCTGACCCGGCAGGCGGCCCGGACCCTGGTCCACGAGCTGTCCCAGGCCCGACGCGCCGGGCGGCTCGTGGGCGCGGACCCGCGGGAGCGGTTCGTCTCGTTCGTCACCGCCACCGGCGGCCGGCGGGGCCTGTCCGCGCTGTTCGCGTCCTACCCGGTGCTGGCCCGGATGCTCGCGCAGACCGCGCTGGACGCCTCGGATGCCGCGGTGGAGCTGGTGACGCGGTTCCGGGCCGACCGGGAGGACCTGGTCCGTGAGCTCCTCGACGGGCGCGGGCCCGGTGCGCTGGCCGGGGTGGACCTCGGTCTGGGCGACGCCCACCAGGGCAACCGGGCGGTCGCGATCCTGCGCTTCGCCGGCGGCGGCCGGCTCGTGTACAAGCCCCGGCCGCTCGACCAGCACGCCCTGCTGGACGACCTGGCGGCCTGGCTCGGCACCAAGGTGCCCGGCCTGGCCCTGCGCACGCCACGCAGTGTGCGCAGGGCGGGGTACGGCTGGCTGGAGTTCGTGGAGCACCGCTGGTGCCGGTCGGGCACCGAGGCCGATGCCTTCTACCGGCACCAGGGCGCGCTGCTGGCCCTGCTGTACGCGGTGGACGGCGCCGACATGCACTACGAGAACGTCATCGCCTGTGGCGACCAACCGGTCCTGGTCGACGCGGAGACCCTGCTGCACACCGGCCTGCCGCAGGCCATGACGGCCGGCGCCGATCCTGCGGCGGACGCCCTGCAGGCCTCGGTGCACCGCACCTGTCTGCTGCCCCACCTGCTGATCGGTGAGCACGGCGCGCTGGACATCTCCGCGCTGGGCCGGGACGCCGAGGGCACCTTCCCGAGCGAGGGCCTGCACTGGGAGGACAGCGGCGAGGACACGATGCGGGCGGTACGGGGGGCGGTGCTCAGCCCGGCCGCGCAGAACCAGCCGCTGCCCACGGGGGCGCCTCTGGAAGGGGCCGACCACCGGGCGGCCCTGCTGGAGGGGTTCCGCACCGGCTACGCGGCGCTGGCCGCGCACGGCCGTGAACTGCTCGCCCCGGGTGGGCCGCTGGCGCGGCACGCGGACAGCCCCGCGCGCCTCATCGTGCGTTCCACCCGTCTGTACGCCACGCTGCTGGAGGAGTCCGCCCACCCGTCGCTGCTCGCCGACGCCCTGGCCCGGGAGGGCGTGTTCGCGGTGCTGTGGACCGAGTCGGAGTGCGACGAGGCCCGCCGGCGCCTGGTCGAGCACGAGACCACGGAGCTGTGGCGCGGTGACGTCCCCCTGTTCGTGCATCGGCCGTCCGGTACAGGGGTCCGGGCGGCCGATGGCACGTGGCTGCCGGACGTGCTGCCGGTGGCCGCCCTGACCGCGGTCGGCGAGAAGCTGGCCCGGATGGACGAGGTCGACTGCCACGACCAGGAGTGGATCATCTCGGCGACGCTGGCGGCGCGCGGCAGTGGTTCACCCCTGGCGCGGCGTTCCGAACTCGCCGTCGCCCCGCTCCCGGCGGTCGTGCCGGACGCCTCGCGGCTGCTGGCCGCCGCGTGCGGCGTCGCCGACGAGATCGCCGCCCGCGCGGTACGCGGCGGCGGCCGGACCAACTGGCTGGGCCTGGAGCAGGTGTCGGGACCGCACTGGGCCGTGCTGCCGATGGGCGCCGGGCTGGGGCAGGGCTACTGCGGGGTGGCGCTGTTCCTGGCGCAGGCGGACGCGCTGACCGGGGCCGGCCGGTACGCCGCGCTGGCCCGGGAGGCGGTCCGGCCGCTGCCCGCCCTGATGAAGGCGCTGGCCGCCGATCCGGACCTGAGCGCGGCGGCCGGACCCGGCGCCTACGCGGGGCTCGCCGGTGTGGTACACGCGCTGGTGAGGCTGTCCGTGCTGCTGGGCGAGGACCTGACGGGCTGTCTGCCCGACGCGCTCACCGCGCTCGGGCACGCCGTGGCCGGCTGCGCCGATCCGGGGCTGGCCGGTGGTGCGGCCGGTGCGCTGACCGCCGCCGTCGCCGCGCACGAGGCGACCGGGACGCCCGAGGCGCTGCGGCTGGCCGACGCGGTGGCGGACCTGCTGCTGGCCGCGGTGCGCGGACCGGGCCGGCAGGACCCGTCCGCGGACGCCGCGGTCGTCGGTGGCGGGCCCGGGTTCGCGGACGGCGCGGCGGGAATCGGCTGGGCCCTGCGGCGCTACGCCGGCTGTCGCCCGGAGCGGGCCGCCGCGCACGCGGGCGCCGCCGACGCGCTGCTGCGTGCCGCGGTCCGCACGGTACGGACCGCGCCCACGGACCTGTCCTGGGTCTCCGGGCTCGCCGGCGTGGCCGCCGCGGCGCCCCTGAGTGCCGCCGGCGCGCTGACTCCCTTCCTGGCGGACGCCGAGGTGGGTCCCGGTCTGAGTCTCGGGCAGGGCACGCTCGGCACGCTGGAGGCGCTGGTCACGCTCGCCGGGCGGGGGGACGCGGTGGCCGCGGGGGCGCTGTCCCGGTGTTCCGGACAGGTGCTCGCGCTGGTCGAGGCGCAGAGCCACCGGTGCGCCACTCCCGACCACGTCCCCTCCCCCGGGCTGCTGACGGGCCTGTCCGGCATCGGCTACGGACTCCTGCGTCTCGCCCACCCCGAGAGCGTGCCGTCCCTGCTGCTCCTGTAGGAGCCCGGTTCGGTGACCGCTCACCTCCCCGCTCCGGTGCGCCACGCCCGCGGGCCGCGACCGGGCTCGCGCCTTGGACGGTGCTTTCGGCCGCCGTGGTGCTCACCCGCGGTGTCGTCGGCACACTCGGTACCTCGCCGGCGGCGGCACCGGGTCCGTTCCCGTGGGCGTGGCGGCGGGGTCCACGCCCGGCGCGCCGGGGGGGTGGCGGAACCAGTCCCCGGCTGCGCGGCCTGCCGCGGTGGCCGATGTCCGATTACTATCTGCGTTCATGCGTTCCCATGCGCCTTCTCTGGTCGGACGGGACTCCCAACTGGCCCTGCTGGACCGTGCTCTGGCAGACACGCGCCAGAGTCGCGGCGGTGTCGTGTTCCTCGTGGGAGAGGCCGGTGTCGGCAAGTCGCGGCTCGCCGCGGAGGCCGTCGGCGGAGCCCTGGGTGCCGGGATGCGGGTGCTGCGGGGCCGCAGCAGCACCACAGGACCGGCCGTACCGTTCCGACCGCTCACCGAAGCCCTGATGTCGCTCTTCCGCGGTGGCGAACCCATCGACGACCTGGCCCTCGGTCCTTACCGGCCGGTTCTCGGGCGGTTGATCCCGGACTGGGACACCGGCGAACGGGACAGCAGTTCCATGGTGATCCTGGGCGAGGCGGTGCTGCGCCTGCTCATCGCCGCCGGGCGCGGGCAGGGCCAGTTGCTGCTGCTGGAGGACCTGCACGACGCCGACCCGGAAACGCTCGGCGTCCTCGAGTACCTGGTGGACAATCTGGAGTACTCGCCCGTCCTGCTGCTCGCCACGGTCCGGACGGATTTCAGCGACGCCCTCGACCTCGCGCAGTCCGCCCGCCGGCGCGGCGCGGCCACGCTGGTGGAACTGCCGCCGCTGACCCGGCCCCAGACGCACGAGATGATCGCGGCGCAACTCGGGGCCGACGCTGCGGAGCAGGTGCCCGCGGCGGTGCTGGAGCGGCTGTGGGAGGACAGTTCGGGGAGTCCGTACCTGGTCGAGGAACTGCTCCAGTCGATGATCGGAGCCGGCACCCTGGTGCGGGGGCCGGAGGGCTGGCGGGCGGTCGACAACCTCCGCAGCGACGTGTCCTCGTCGCTGGCGCGTGGCATCGTGCGGCGTATCGACCGGCTCGGCGCGCAGGGCCTGACCCTGCTGTCGGCCGCGGCCGTGCTCGGCCGGCGCTTCCCGCTGACGGTCCTGCAGCGCATGACCGGCGTCGACGACCGGGCCCTGCTCAGCCATCTGCACGCCGGGGTGGCCGCGCGGCTGGTGGTTCCCGACGAACCCGCGCCGGACTGGTACTCCTTCCGTCACTCGCTCACCGTGGAGGCCCTGTTCACGCAGATGACCCCGGGCCTGCGCGCGGAGTTGGCCCGGCGGGGCGCGGAGGCGGTCGAGGAACTGCATCCGGACCTGGCCGGTGACTGGTGCGCGCTCGCGGCCGGGCTGCGCGGCACGGCGGGCGACAAGGAGCAGGCCGGCCTGCTGTTCGCGGAGGCGGGCGAGCGGGCGCTGGCGGCCGGGGCGCTCGGCTCCGCCGTCACCCTGCTGAGCCGGTCCGAGGGCCTGCTGGCCGACGCGGGCGATCCGCAGTCGCGGGCCATGGTCCTGGAGAACCTGCTGCCGGCCCTCGCGGAGGCCGGCGACTTCGCCCGCGCCCTCGACCTCGCCGAGGACCTGCACGCGCTGGACGGTTCGGGGCTCAGCCCGGTCCGTCTGGCCACGCTGCACACCCGGCTGGCCAAGGTCGCCCACACGGCGGGCCGGTGGAGCGACGGCAACCGGCAGATAGCCCGCGCCCGTGAGGTGCTGGCCGCGGCACCGGACGAGTCGGTCGCCGCGGCCGTCGACGTCACGGCCGCCTACCTGGCCCTGGACACACCGGGGCCCGACCGCACCCAGCACGCGGAGAAACTGGCCCGGTCCGCCGCCGACACCGCCGAACGGCACGGTCTGCCCGTCGTCGCCTGCCAGGCCCGGGAGCTGCTCGCGACGGTGGCCCGCGAGCGGGACCCCGAGGAGTCGGCGGCGATGCTCGGACAGGCACTGGCCACGGCGGAGCGCCACCGTCTGCCGCTCCAGCGCATGTACGCGGCCACCCGGCTCGGTGGCAACGCCTGGCTGGCCGACGGCGACACCACGGGCCTGCTGGCGGTCCGCGAGGAGGCGCTGCGGCTCGGCTCCGTGAACATCGTCCACACCGTGGACGGCATCCTGGTGCTGGACGCCGTGCTGCGCGGCCACTACGACACCGCCCGGTCGGCCGCCGCCGAGTGCCTGGCCGTCGTGCGCAGGCTGCGTCTCGCGCCCGTCGTGCGGTACGTCCTGATGGCCCAGGCCGTCCTGGCGGCCCACCACGCCGACCGGGGCGCGATGGAGCGGTCGCTGGCGGCCTTCGCCGAGTGGGACGGCGCCGGTTCGCAGGAGGAAGCGCTCGGCCGCGGTCTGGCCCGGGCGTTCTGCGCCCTGCTGGAGGAGGACCGCGGCCTGGCCCGGGAGGAACTGCGGCAGGTGCTGGCGCTGGAGGCGGTCAACCCCTCGACCTACCATCTCGGCGGCACCCACGGCCTGGTCCTGCTGCTGGACGTACTCGCCGGGGACGCGGACCGGGCGCGGCACGAGGAGATCACCGCCACCGCCGTCGCCCGGATGCGCTGGAACCGACAGTTCGTGCTGCTGAGCGACGCCGTGCTGCTGGGCCGCGAGGGCGCGGGTGAGCGGGCGGCGGCCACGGTGGAGACCGCGCTGGCGGTGGCCGAGCCGTACCCGCTGGCCCGGCACCTCGGGCTGCGGCTCATCGCGGACGCGGCGCACCAGGACGGCTGGGGCGATCCGGTGGGCTGGCTGCGGCGGGCGGAACACTACTTCCACGAGCGGGACGTCCAGGCCGTCGCGGGCGCCTGCCGGGCGGGGCTGCGCCGGCTCGGCGCCTCCGTGCACCAGCACCGCACCGGCACCAGCGGCATCCCCGACCGGCTGCGCGCCCAAGGCGTCACGGTACGGGAGTTCGAGGTGTTCCGGCTCCTGGCGGAGCGGCTGAGCAACAAGGACATCGCCGACCGGCTGTTCATCTCACCGCGTACGGCGGAGAAGCACATCGCGAGCCTGGTCACGAAGACGGGGGCGGCGAACCGCGCGGAGCTGTGCGCGCAGTCGGCCGCCCTGCGGGACCTCTGAAGGCTGGCTGCCGGATTCCCGCGCCGGAAGGGGAGCGCCGGACGGGCCCGCGGGACTCGGCGGCCGGCCCTGGCGGACGAGGTCCGGCCGGCCGCGTCCGGCCTGCCCGGTGCGGTACGGGAGCGGAAGACCCTGCGTGCCGGCCGTACGGCGTCCACGAGGCGCCGTGCCCGGTCGGCCGGAGCGGTCCGGCTTCCCCGCCTCGGTCCGGTCCCGCCGGTCCGGTGCTGTGCGCCGTCCGGCGCCGGTGAGGACGAGGTGCGGCCGGCCCGGCCGTCGCCCGCGCCCCGGCGCGGGGCGGGGCGTGCGTTTCAGTGCGGGGCCGAGACCGAGGTGTCGATCGAGGTCAGGGTGATGACGAGACCACTGGTGAGGACCATGCCGGCCAGGACGCGGGCTCGGGCGCAGGCGCGGTTGCGGCCCGACAGGGTGATGCCACCGGCGGCGTCCGAGTCGTCGGCCGGACGGGCGGGAAGGTCGGCGGGAGCGGAGGAGGCATCGCGACGGAGCTCGGCCATGGGGAGAACCTCGTGTCTGTGAGGGCGGCTACGGGAAGGTGTGCGAACGGCGTGGGCGGATCCGCCGGGTGACGCTCAGCGTGCGGAGGACCCGCCGGTGGGACGACGTGCGGCGATCGCCGTGGCCGGGACGGGAGCGCCGGTGCGGAGCGGTTCGCGGCCGGTGCCGGGCTGGGCGATCGTGACGGCCCGTCGGGCGAGGGCCGGGTGGTGCGCGCTGCGGGGAGTCGCGGGTGCTGCTGATGGGCTCACGAGAACAAGGTCACAGATGCGGTGGGGGCCCGCATGGGGAACTGTTCCCCATATTTCCCGGCGGCCCCTGCCCGGTGCCGCCGGCCGATGGGGAGGCGGGGTGCCGCGGGGCACGAGGCGCCGGGCGACGACGGATCGGGCCGTGCCGCCCGGCCGGGTGAGAAGCGCAGGCCGGCGGCGTAGGGGCGGCTGACGACGGGGCCAGGTGCCCGGTGGCCGAGGGGTGTACGGGGCGGGTGGCCGGCCGTGCGGGTATATGGGGGCGCGCACGACCCGGGGTGCACGCCTTTCGTGCGTACGGGGCGACGGGTCGGCGGCCGGGGAAGCGGCCGGTGCGCGCGGTGGTGTCCGGTCCGCGCTCGGGGCGCGGTGGGCGCGAGCGCCGGAGCGCCGGCGGCCGGGCGGGAGCGCCGCCCGTGGTGGTGCCCCCGCCCGACCCGGGCGCGGTGGTGCGCGAGGAACTTGGGGGTTCGGCCCGCATCCGCCGTCGCGGCGGCTCCCGCTGTACTGGTGTCCGGCCGGCGGCCCGCGGTCGTGTCCCGGGGGGGCGCCGCCGGCCCGATCTCGACCCGTGTCCCACAGCCAACAGGTGCCGTACGACAAGACTTACAGGAGTGGACGACATGCGGACCTCTCTGGGTATCGACTCCGTTGCGCGAAGCGTGTACATCGCGATGGCCGACCGGCCCGGCGCGAAGGTGTCCGAGCTGGCCGAGCATCTGGGAGAGACCGAGGAAACGGTCCAGGAGGGGCTGGAGCGGCTGTCCGCCCTGCTGCTCGTCGTCCCGGGGGATTCCGCGAGCGGCTGGCGTCCGGTCGATCCGGAGGTCGGGCTGGCGGCGATGCTCGCCCGGCAGCAGGACGAACTCGCCCGCCACCGCCTCCAGGTGGAGGGCAGCCGGCTGGAGGTGACGCGGCTGCTGTCGGAGCGCGGGCGGCGCGGCCGTGCGAGCGTTCCGGACGTCGAGTGGCTGGCCGGCGCCGACGCCGTGTGGCGGCACGTCACCTCTCTCGCCGAGGAGTGCGCTAACGAGTGGCTGACCGTCGGACCGGCCGAGCGGCTGGACACGGCGGCCCTGGAGGCCGGCCGGCCGGTGGACGAGATCCTGCGGCGGCGTCGCACTCCCGCACGCGCCATCGTGCTGGAGAGCGTGCGCAACGACCCCGGGGCGACGGAGCATTTGCGCCGCGCCGAGGAGTACGGCGGCACCGTCCGCACCCTGCCGTCGCTGCCGGTGTGGATGATCCTCTCCGACCGCAGGCATGCCGTGGTGCCGGTCATCGGCGGCCACAGCGTGATCGGCGCGATGGCGTGCAGCGTCGAGTCGGTCACGGAAGCCTTCGCGACCCTGTTCGCCCGGCTGTGGAAGGAGGCCGTGCCGTTCACGGAGGCGCGCCCCCGTACCCGCGGCGACCTCTCCCTCCAGGAGCAGCATGTGCTCCGGCTGTGGGCGCAGGGGCTCACGGACGCGGCGGCGGCCCGCAGGATGGACGTCTCGCTGCGCACGGTGCGCCGGCTGTCGGAGAAGCTGACCGACCGGTTCGGCGCCCAGAGCCGGTTTCAGCTCGGCGCGCTGGCGCTCGCCAGCGGCGGCATCCGCGCCGAGGACGTGGCCTGAGGCGCCGCGCACCCGGCGTGACCGGCGCACGGTGAAGGGGCCGGGCCTCCTCGTGGAGGTCCGGCCCCTTCACCGTGTGGCACCGGGCACCGTCACCCGGCCGGTGCGAACTGCGCCGTGATGGCCGCCATCATCAGGTCGGCGATGCCCTGGGCGAGCCCCGCCGGGGTGGGCGAGTCGAACACGGCCCGCACCGGCACGTCGACCCGCAGCGCCTTCCGCAGCCGGGAGGCGACCTGTGTGGCGAGCAGCGAATGCCCGCCCAGCTGGAAGAAGTTGTCGTGCACGCCGACGCGTTCGATGCCCAGCAGTTCCTGCCACACGGCGGTGACGGTCCGCTCGACGGCGTTGCGCGGGGCGGTGTACTCCGTCCCCAGGTCCGGCCGCTGGTGGTCCGGCACCGGCAGGGCCGCCCGGTCCACCTTGCCGTTGGCGGTCAGCGGCAGCCGGTCCAGCGTGACGAACGCCGCCGGGATCATGTAGTCGGGCAGGAACCGGCCCAGGTGGGCGTGGAGGTCCGCGGTGCTCGGCGCGTCCGCGCCGGTGGCCACGAGATACGCCACGAGCCGCTTGTCGCCGGGTGTGTCCTCGCGGACGACCACGCTGACCTCGCCGATGCCGGGGTGGGTCAGCACGGTGGCCTCGATCTCGCCGAGCTCGATGCGGTTGCCGCGGATCTTCACCTGGTTGTCGATCCGCCGCAGGAACTCCAGCTGGCCGTCGGCCCGCCACCGCACCAGGTCACCGGTGCGGTAGACCCTGGTGCTCAGTCCTTCGGCCGCGTACGCGGTGAACTTCTGCTCGGTCAGCTCCGGCCTGCCCCGGTAGCCGCGGGCCACCGGCACGCCCCCGATGAGGAGTTCGCCGGGCACCCCGACCGGCACCGGGCAACCGTGCTGGTCCACCACGAACGCCAGGACGTTGGGGATGGGCCGGCCGATCGGCGGGACCGCGTCGCCGGGTTCGACCACCGTCGAGGTGACGATGATGGTGGTCTCGGTGGGGCCGTAGTTGTTGATGACGCGGAACGGCAGCCGGGCCCGGGCCGGCATCCGCAGCCGGTCACCGCCGGTCAGCACGTACCGGAGGGTGCTGCGGGCCGGCCACTCCACCGCCATCAGCGCCTCCAGCATCGGCGTGGACAGGAAGGTGGCGTGGACGCGCTGCTCGCACAGCCAGTCCCGCAGCAGGTGCGGGGTGAGCCTGACGGTCTCGGTGGTGACGCAGCAGGTCGCGCCCCGGGTCAGGCCGAGCCACAGTTCCCAGGCCGCCGCGTCGAAGCCGATGCCGGCCAGCAGCGCGATCCGCTGCCCGGGTTCCAGCCCGTACTCGCGCGCCGTCCAGTGCACCAGGTTGACCACGCTGCGGTGTTCCACCTGCACGCCCTTGGGGCGGCCGGTGGATCCGCTGGTGTAGATGAGGTAGGCCAGGTGGTGCGGTGCGGTGACCGGCCGGGGGTCGGTGTCCGGCTCACCGGCCAGCGTCGCGGTGTCCTCGTCGAGCAGCAGCAGGGGTACGTCCGAGGGCAGCCGGCCGGTGTGCGCGGTGCCGGTGAGGACGACCGGGGTCGCGGTGTCCCGGACCATGTACGCCAGGCGCTCGGCCGGGTAGTCCGGGTCCAGCGGCACGTACGGTGCCCCCGCCTTCAGGACGCCGAGTACGGCCGTCACCAGGTCCGGGCCGCGCTCCAGGCACACCGCGACCGGCATGTCCGGCCGTACCCCGTACCGGGTGCGCAGGTGGTGGGCGATCCGGTTGGCGCGGGCGTTCAGCTCGCCGTAGGTCAGCGTGCCGTGCGGCCCCTCGACGGCCACCGTGTCCGGCTGCCGTGCCGCCCGCTCCTCGAACAGGCCGTGCAGCGTGGCGGTGTCCGGGAAGGCGGTGGCGGTGTCGTTCCACTCGGCCACCGTGCGCCGCCGCTCCTCGGGGGTGAGCAGGCAGAGCCCGGACAGCCGGACCGCGGGCTCGCGGGCCACCGTCTCCAGCACGGTGCCCAGGTGGCCGGCGAGCCGGGCGACCGTGTCCCGTTCGAAGAGGTCCGTCCGGTACTCCAGGGTACCGCGCAGACCGCCGTCCGCGTCCTCGGACATCATCAGGGTGAGGTCGAACTTGGCGTCCGGCAGCGTGACCGTGAACGGCTCGACGTCCAGGCCCGGGAGGCTCCAGCCGTGCTGGTCCGGCGTGTTCTGGAGCACGAACATCGTCTGGAACAGGGGGTTGCGGGACGGGTCGCGGTCGGGGGCGAGTTCCTCCACGAGGCGCTCGAAGGGCAGGTCCTGGTGGTCGTAGGCGCCGAGCGCGGTGTCCTTGACCCGGTCGAGGAGTTCGGTGAAGGTCGGGTCGCCGGACAGGTCGGTGCGCAGGACGAGGGTGTTGACGAAGAAGCCGATCAGGTCCTCGGTCTCGGCGCGGTTGCGGCCGGCGACCGGGCTGCCGACGGTCACGTCGTCCTGGCGGCCGTACTTGGCCAGCAGCACCTGGAACGCCGCCAGCAGCACCATGTACAGGCTCGCGGAGCCGTTCCTTGCCGCTTTCCGCAGTCCTGCGGTTACCGTCGCGCCCACCTGGAACGTCACGGTGTCGCCGCCGCCGGGCGGTCCCGCCGGACGGCGGTGGTCGGTCGGCAGTTCCAGCGGTTCCACCCCGGCGAGCCGCTCCCGCCAGTACGCCAGCTGTCCGTCCAGCACCTCACCGGTGAGCCTGTGCCGCTGCCACACGGCGAAGTCCGCGTACTGCACCGGCAGTTCCGTCCCCTCGGGCGGGGTGCCGGTCGTCGCCGCCCGGTAGCCCTCCCGCAGTTCGCGCGCCATGAGCGGCTCCGACCAGCCGTCGCAGGCGATGTGGTGCACCGTCAGCAGCAGGTGCGCCTCCTCGTCGGCCAGCCGCAGCAGGTGCGCGCGCAGCAGCGGTCCCGCCGCCAGGTCGAACGGGCGGGCGGCCTCCGCCCGGGCGAGGCGCCGTGCCGCCTCCTGCCGTTCCCCGGGATCGGCGAGGTGCCGCAGGTCGTGGACGGCCGTGCGCACCGGTGCCGGCGGGTCGACGACCTGTGCCGGCTCTCCGTCCTCGTCGGCGACGTACCGCGTCCGCAGGATCTCGTGCCGTGCCAGCATGCGGGTCAGCGCCGCGTCGAGGGCGACGGTGTCCAGCGGGCCGTTGACGCGCAGCGCGAAGGGTACGGCGTACTCCGCGCGTCCGGGCTCCAGTTGGTCGAGGAACCACAGCCGCTGCTGGGCGAAGCTCAGCGGCAGCGGCCCGCCGGTCCGGTCGGCCGGCGCGATCCGCTCGGCGCCGGCCGCCGTGTCCGCCGCCTGCTCCGCGACGGCCGCGGCCAGCTCGGCGACGGTGGGTGCGGCGAACAGGGCCCGTACGGGCACCTCCACCCCGAGCGCGTCCCGCAGCCGTGACGTCACCTGGGTGGCGAGCAGGGAGTGGCCGCCGAGCTCGAAGAAGTTGTCGTCCACACCGGTGACCTCGGTGCCCAGCACCTGGGACCAGGCCGCCGCGATCGCGCGCTCGACCGGGGTACGGGGGGCGGGACCGCCGGCCTCGGACGCGCGGGGCTCGGGCGCGGGCAGCGCCCGCCGGTCCACCTTGCCGTTCGGGGTGAGCGGCAGCCGCTCCAGCGCCACGAACGCGGACGGCACCATGAAGTCGGGCAGTTCCCGGCGCAGCCGCCCGCGCAGCGCCTCGCCCGTCACGCGACCGCCCGCCGCCGGGACGACGTAGGCGACCAGCCGCCGGTCGCCGGGGGTGTCCTCGCGCACCACGACGGTGGCCGCGGCGACGTCGGGGCCGGCCAGCAGCACCGCCTCGATCTCCCCGGGCTCGATGCGGTGCCCGCGCAGCTTGACCTGCTCGTCCAGCCGTCCCAGGAACTCCAGTTGCCCGTCGGCCAGCCAGCGCACCCGGTCCCCGGTGCGGTAGACCCGGCGCGGGGTGCCGTCGACGTGGACGGTCACGAAGCGTTGTGCCGTCTGGTCCGGCTGCCCCCGGTAGCCGCGGGCCAGCCCGGTCCCGCCGACGAGGAGTTCGCCCGGCACTCCGGGCGGCACCGGCCGGCCGTGCCGGTCCACGACGTACACGAACGTGCCGCGCACCGGCCGGCCGATCGGTGGCACGGCCGTGCCGGGGACGACCTCCGTCGAGGTCGTCACCACCGTCGACTCGGTCGGTCCGTAGTTGTTGACGACGCGGAAGGGCAGGCGCAGCCCGGCCGGCAGGCGCAGTGCGTCCCCACCGGTCAGCACGTACGCGAGAGAGGTCGGCTCCGACCAGTCGAGGGCCGCCAGTGCCTCCAGCACGGGTGTCGAGACGAAGGTGCCCGTGACGCGCTGCTCGGTGAGCCAGCGCTGGAGCAGCGCCGGCGTCAGCCGCACCGTGTCGTCGGGTACGCACACGGTGGCACCGGTCGCCAGCGCGGGCCACAGTTCCCAGGCCGACGCGTCGAACCCGACGCCCGCGAGCAGCGCGACCCGCCGTCCCGGGGCCGCGCCGAAGGTGTCGGCCGTCCAGCGGACCAGGTTGGCCAGGCTGCGGTGCTCGATCTCGACGCCCTTGGGCCGGCCGGTGGAGCCGCTGGTGTAGATCACGTACGCCAGGTCGCCGGGGGCCGCGGCGGGCTCCGGGTCGTGGGCCGGCAGGTCCGCGAGGGACGGCCAGTCTCGGTCGGTGAGGAACCGGCCGGGCCCCTCGGGCAGCCGTGCGGCCCCCGCGGTGTCGGTGACGACGAGCCCGGCCCGGGCGTCCGCGACCATGTAGGCGAGCCGGTCGGACGGGTGCTCCGGGTCCAGCGGTACGTAGGCGGCGCCGGACTTGAGGACCGCGAGCAGTGCGGTGATCTGCTCGGGGCCGCGCTCCAGGCAGACGGCGACCGCGGCACCGGGACCGGCTCCGCGGGAACGCAGGTGCCGGGCGAGCCGGTTGGCCCGCGCGTTCAGCTCCCGGTAGGTCAGGTCCCCGCCGGCCCAGCGCACCGCCGTGGCGTCCGGTCGCAGGGTGGCGCACTCCTCGACGAGCCGGTGCACCGTCGCCCCGGCATCGGCACCGGCTTCGGCTTCGGTGTGCGCGGCGGCCTCCGTCCCGCTCCAGTCGGCCAGCACCCGGCGCCGCTCGGCGCCGGCCAGCACCTCCAGCTCCGACAGCCGGCGCCGCGGGCCGGTGACGGCCGCGCGCAGCAGTGTGGTGAAGTGCTCGGCCAGCCGCTCGGCCGTGTCCGGTGCGAACAGGTCGAGGGCGAACACCAGCCGGCCGTCGAGCGAACCGTCGGGCCGCTCGGTGAGGAACAGGGTCAGGTCGAACTTGGCCTCCTCCGCACGGACCGCGAACGGCTCCACCACCGTTCCGGGCAGTCGCCAGGCGTGGCCGTCCGGGGTGTTCTGGAGCACGAACATCGTCTGGAACAGCGGATGGCGGGACAGGTCCCGGTCGGGGGCGAGTTCCTCCACGAGGCGCTCGAAGGGCAGGTCCTGGTGGTCGTAGGCGCCGAGGGCGGTGTCCTTGACCCGCTCGAGGAGTTCGGTGAAGGCGGGGTCGCCGGACAGGTCGGTGCGCAGGACGAGGGTGTTGACGAAGAAGCCGATCAGGTCCTCGGTCTCGGCGCGGTTGCGGCCGGCGATCGGGGTGCCCACCGCGATGTCCTCCTGGCCGCTGTACTTCGCCATCAGCAGCTGGAACACCGCCAGCAGGGACATGAACAGGCTCGCCCCCTGCCCCGCCGCCAGCCGCCGGGCCGCGCCGGCCACGTCGGCGGGCACCGCGAAGGACACCGTGCCGCCCCGGCCCGACCGCTCGGCCGGCCGCCGGTGGTCGGCCGGCAGCTCCAGCGGCTGCACCCCGGCGAGCCGCTCCCGCCAGTACGCGGCCTGCCCCTCCAGGACCGGGCCGTCCAGTGCCGCGCGCTGCCAGCTCGCGAAGTCCGCGTACTGCAGGCCGAGGGGGGCCAGGGCGTCGGGCCGGCCGGCCACCGCCGCGCCGTACAGCTCGCCCAGCTCCCGCGCCAGGATGCCCTCCGACCAGCCGTCGGTGACGATGTGGTGCACGGCGAGCAGCAGGAGCCACTCCGCGTCGGCCACCCGTACGGCCACCGCGCGCAGCAGCGGTCCCGCGGCCAGGTCGAACGGCCGTCCCGCCGCCTCGCGCAGGATCTCCCGCGCGGCGCCGTCGCCGAGGTGGCGGGCGTCGTGGACGTCCACCGGCACCTCCCGCGCGGCGTCGACGACCTGGTACGGGCGTCCCGTGCCGTCCGCGAGGAACCGGGTCCGCAGGATCTCGTGCCGGGCGGTCAGCGCCGTCAGCGCGGTGCCGAACGCGTCCGGTGCGAAGTCCCCCGCCACGCGCAGCCCCACCGGGATCGCGTACTCGGCCCGGCCCGGCGCCAGCTGGTCCAGGAACCACAGGCGTTGCTGCGCGAAGGACAGCGGCAGCGGTCCCGCCGCGCGGTCCGCCCGCGGGATCGCGGCGGAGGTGCCCGGCCCCAGCGCGTCCACGGCGGCCGCCAGCAGCTTCGGTGTCGGTGCGTCGAACAGCGTCCGGTGCGGCACGTCCGCCCCGAGGTCCCGGCGCAGCCG
Organism: Streptomyces sp. NPDC047841; assembly: GCF_040704085.1. NCBI lineage: Bacteria > Bacillati > Actinomycetota > Actinomycetes > Kitasatosporales > Streptomycetaceae > Streptomyces > Streptomyces sp. NPDC047841. The sequence continues at coordinate 8,879 of NZ_JBEYRP010000039.1, read as the reverse complement.
GGAGGCGACCCGGGCGGCCAGCAGGGAGTGGCCGCCCAGTTCGAAGAAGTCGTCGTCCACGCCGACCGCGTCGACGCCCAGCAGTTCGGCCCAGATGCCGGTGACCGCCCGCTCCGTTGGCGTACGCGGCTCGGCGAACGCGGCGGAGACGTCCGGGCGGTGGCCCTCGGGCGCGGGCAGGGCCCGCCGGTCGACCTTGCCGTTCGGGGTGAGCGGCAGCCGCTCCAGTACGACGTACCGGGCGGGGACCATGTGCGCGGGCAGCTCTCGCGCCAGCGCCGCGCGCAGCCCGGCCGCGGCCGGGGACGCGCCGCCGGCCGGCACCAGGTACGCCACCAGCCGCTTGTCACCGGGGACGTCCTCGCGGACCACGACCGTGGCCGCCGCGACGTCCGGCCGGGCCAGCAGGGCGTTCTCGATCTCTCCGAGTTCCACCCGGTGCCCGCGCAGCTTGACCTGGTCGTCCATCCGGCCCAGGTAGACCAGGCGCCCGTCCGGCAGCCACTTCACCAGGTCGCCGGTGCGGTACACGCGGGCCTCGGGATCGGCCGAGAAGGGGTGCGGCACGAACCGTTGCGCCGTCAGCTCGGGCCGCCCCAGGTAGCCGAGGGCCACGTTGACGCCGCCGATCAGCAGCTCGCCGGGGACGCCGACCGGCTGGACCTCGCCGTGCGCCCCGACCACGTAGACCTCGGTGTTGTCGATCGCCCGGCCCATCGGCACGTGGTCCGCCGCCGGGTCCACCGACACCGTCCGGCTGACCACGTTGCCGACGGTCGCCTCGGTCGGCCCGTACTCGTTGACGATGGCCGTGTCCCCGGTGCCCAGCTCCAGCACCCGGTGCACCAGCGCCGGCGTCAGGTCCTCGCCGCCGGCGACCACCGTGGCGATGCCGTGCCGGACGCCGTCCTGCTCCAGCCGGGCGGTCAGCAGCTCCAGGTGCGAGGGCGTCGCCTTCAGGAAGCTGATGGGGACGCCGGACGCGACGATGTCCACGGCCGCGTCGAACACCGTGCGGCCCGGCTCCGGCCGCGGCACCACCAGGCACAGCCCCTGCACCAGCGGCAGGAACAGCGCGGTCACCGTCAGGTCGAACGCCGCCGACGAGCACAGCAGCGAACCCGTCCGCGCGCCGGGTGCCGGGGGATAGTTCCGGTCGCACCAGTGCAGGTAGTTGACGACGCCACGGTGCCCGACCCGGACGCCTTTGGGGCGGCCCGTGGAGCCCGAGGTGTAGATGACGTACGCCACGTCGTCCGGGCCCGCGGCGACGGCGGGGGCGGTGCCGGTGCCGGCCGGCCACTCCCGGTCGGCCAGCAGCAGCGCGGTGCCCGGCGTGAACAGGCCGGCGTGCGCGGACTGCGTCACCACCACCGGGGCGGCGCTGTCCTCGACCATGTACCGCAGCCGCTCGGCAGGGTAGGCCGGGTCCAGCGGCACGTAGGCGGCCCCCGACTTGAGCACACCGAGCAGCGCGCACACCAGGTCCGGGCCGTGGTCCAGGCACACCGCGACCAGCGTGCCGGGGCCGACGCCCCGCTCCGCCAGGTACCGCGCCAGCCCCTCGGCCCGTTCGTCCAGCTCCCGGTAGGTCATCCGCCGTCCGCCGTGTTCCAGGGCCACCGCGTCGGGTTGGAGGGCGGTCCGCTCCTCCACCAGCCGGTGCACGGTCGTGTCCGGGAACGCGGACCGCGGCCCGTTCCACTGGTGGAGGATCCGGTGCCGCTCGGGCCGCGTCAGCATCTCCAGCGCGCCGAGCGGCCGGCCGGGGGTGTCGCCGGCGGAGCACGCGAGTGTCGCGAAGTGCCCCGCCATCCGCTCCGCCGTGGCCCGCTCGAACAGATCGGTGCGGTAGCCGAGGACACCGCTCAGTCCGCCGCCGTCCGCGACGACCTCCAGGGTGACGGGCGCGTCCGGCGGGAACACGGCCGCCTCCCGGACGGCCGTGCGCGACGCGAACCACGCCACCGCGCCCGCCGGCACCGCGCCGGGCGCCGTCGCCCGGCCGGTGGCGTCCGCCATGTCCCGCGCGACCCGCGCCACGGCCTCGGTGAACACCGGGTCGCCCTCCGCGCCCGGTACGACGATCGCCGTGCCCGGGACGTCCGCCGGTACTGCCACCGGGACGTCGCCCCGGCCGGCGTACCGGCCCAGCAGCGTGTGGAACACCGTCAGCAGGACCGCGGGGAGTTCCACGCCGGTATCGCGGGCCAGCGCGGCCAGCGCGTCGGCGGTCCGGGCGGGCACGTCGAACGGAACCCGGTCCGCGGGGCCCGGACCGTCCTCCGACGGCCGTCGGTCCCAGGGCAGTTCCAGCGGTTCCAGGCCCGCCGACTCGTGCCTCCACTCCCCCAGCTGGTGATCAGCCACCGTTCACTCCCCATCGTCAGGACATCGTCAGCGGTACAAGCGGTTCACGGGCGGCACGTCGTACGACGGGCGGTGAGGGGTGGGGCGGGGCACCCCGGGCGCGCCGGGGGCCGCGCCGCCGGCACGACCACGGCCCCGGCGGAACGTCCGCGACAAGCACGCTAGGGCGCGCGGGCGGCGGGCTCCCAGTGGGCACAAGTGACGCCCCGCGGGGTGGTCACAACTGCCCAGTGCCGCCCGCGATCACCGCTGGCCACCATGGACGGCGTCACGAATGGACAGCCCGTACGCCGCGATCGAGGGCGCATGCACGGGCACCCGGCCCGATCGCAGCGGTCGCGGCCCCATCACGGTGTCGAGAGGAAAAGCCGGTCGTGTACCCGCATCACCAGCTCCCGGACGGCCCGCGCCACGCGGTCCTGACCACCATCGCCTCGGATTCACACACCTGGAACCTGCTCTTCCTGCAACTGCTGCTCGAGGAACAGGGCTGGGAGGTCACCAATCTCGGCGCGTGCGTCCCGGTCGGCGCCCTGGTCGAGGAGGCCGCGGCCCGCACGCCCGACCTCATCGTCGTCAGCACGGTCAACGGTCACGGCGCCGAAGAGGCCCCCGGCCTGGCCCGGGCGGTTCGCGCCGTGCCCGCGCTGGCCGAGGTGCCGCTCGTCGTCGGAGGCAAGCTGGACACCTCGGGCCGTACCGGCCCGGACGTCCACGCCGCGCTCACCGACGCCGGCTTCGACGCCGTCCTGACCGGCGCGAACGCCGTCCCCGGGCTGCTCGCCCTGCTGGACGGCCTGCCCGGGCACCGGCACGGAAGGTCCCACGCCGATGCCGTCCGCTGAACCCGCCCCCGCCGCGGGCGCCTTCCACCGCTTCATGGCGGACGCCGCCCGTGCCGGCACCCTCGTCGTGCAGCCCCGCATGGGCTTCGCCGACCCCGCCCGGATGCGTGCGGGCCTGATCGCCACGCGGGCCGCCGACGCCACCACCGTCGGCACCCTCACCCTGGACAGCTTCACCCGCGTCGGCGACTACGCCGCCGCCGCCCGCGCCGTGGCCCAGGGCCACCACCTCAACGGCTATCCGCTGGTCAGCATGGACCGTGCGACCACCACCGGTCTGCTCGACGGCGTCCACGGGCCCGGCTTCCCGGTACAGGTGCGGCACGGCTCCGCGCGGCCCGGCCGGATCGTCGAGTCCCTCATCGCCGCCGGACTCGACGCCACCGAGGGCGGCCCCGTCTCCTACTGCCTGCCCTACGGCCGTACCCCGCTGGCCACGTCGGTCCGCGCCTGGGCCGAGGCGTGCCGCAGCCTCGCCGCCCTGCGCGAGACCGGCGCCGAACCCCACCTGGAGACCTTCGGCGGCTGCATGCTGGGCCAGCTCTGCCCGCCCTCCCTGCTCGTGGCCCTCTCGGTCCTGGAAGCGAAGTTCTTCCGCCGGCACGGCCTGCGCAGCGTCTCCCTCAGCTACGCCCAGCAGATCAGTCCGGAACAGGACGAGGAGGCCGTGCACGCGCTGCGCGCCCTGGCCGCCGACCACCTTCCGGACACCTCCTGGCACGTGGTCGTCTACGCGTACATGGGGGTCTACCCGGAGACCCGGGTGGGTGCGCTGCGGCTGGTCGCGGACGCCGCCCGGCTCGCCGTACGCACCGGGGCCGCCCGTCTCATCGTCAAGACACCGGCGGAGTCGGCCCGCATCCCCTCCGTCGAGGAGAACGTCACCGCGCTGGAGACCGCCGCCGCCGCGGCCCGCACCGCGCGGCCGGCCGCCCCGCCGCCGTCCACCGGCATCGAAGCGGAGGCCCGCTCCCTCGTCGAGGCCGTCCTGCACCTGCACGACGACCTCGGCCAGGCCCTGGTCCGCGCCTTCGCGCACGGCTACCTGGACGTGCCCTTCTGCCTGCACCCCGACAACGCGGGCCGCACCCGCAGCTTCATCTCCGACCGCGGCCGCCTGGAGTGGTCCCGCACCGGATCGCTGCCGCTCGGCCGGTCCACCGCGGCGGCGCCGTCCCGGCGGCTGACCTCGTCCGGACTGCTGCACGCGCTCAACCACGTCAAGAACCGCTACGACGACCCCGCCGCCCTCCCGGGCAGGGCGGGCTGACCCCCCCCCTTACGGATCCCCTCCGCCACCGGTGGCCGGTCACCCCGCCCCGGTAACGACAGAACAGGACGAACATGACACTCCAGATGGATCTCCCGCCGGCCCCCGAGGCCCCCGTGCTGCCCTCGCCGCTGGAGCACCTGCGCGACCCGCGCACCCGTGCGGCCCTGCGCGTCCAGCAGGCACTGGTGGCCGGTGCCCGTGCCTTCCTGCGCTCCGACGGCGCCGTGGAGATGGCCCACCCGGTCATCGGCCCCGTCACCGACCCGGGTTCGCGCGGCGCCAAGCAGGTCGACGTCGACTACTACGGCCACCGCTACAAGCTGATGACCAGCGCCATCCTCTACAAGCAGGCTTCGCTGCTGGCCTTCGACCGCATCTTCCTCATCGCGCCCAACGTCCGTCTCGAACCCGTGGAGACCAGCAGCACCCACCGCCACCTCGCCGAGTTCCGGCAGATCGACGTCGAGTACGCGGGCGCCACCCGTGACGTCGCCATGGAGCTCGCCGAGGAACTGGTCCGCCGCGCCGTGACCACCGCCGTCGACGAGTGCGGCGACGACCTCGCCGTCCTCGGCCGCGACCCCGACACCCTGCGCCGCCACGTGGCCCGGCCGTTCGCCCGCGTCCCGCACGGCGAGGTCGTCGACGGCCTGCGCCGCGACGGCTACCCGCAGGCCGCCGGGACCGAGATCGAATGGGAGGCCGAGGAGCGCATCTCCCGCCAGGCCGACGCCCCGTTCTTCATCGTCGGCTACCCCAAGGGCTCCCGCGGCTTCTACGACAAGGAGAACCCGGCCGCGCCCGGTACGCTGCTCAACTTCGACCTCATCGCCCCCGAGGGCTGCGGCGAACTGTGCAGCGGCAGCGAACGCGAGTACGACTACGCGGCCCTGGTCACCCGGATGCGGGAAACCGGGGAGAACCCCTCCAAGTACGCCTGGTACCTCGACGTCGCCCGGCACGGCATCCCCAGCAGCGCCGGCTTCGGCATCGGCCTGGAGCGGCTGACCCGCTGGGTCACCGGCCTGGACTCCGCCTGGCGGACCACCGCCTTCCCGAAGGTCGCGGGGGTGGTGTCGCCGTGACCGCGCTGACCGCACCGGGCCTGCCCGAGGACGCCGTCCGCGCCCGGGCCCGCGACGGCGCCGCCGCCGTCTTCCCGCCCCTGGACACGTACGGCACCACCGTCTTCGGCGCCTCCCCCGCACCCGCCGGCGACGAGATCGACGCGCTGCGCCTGGTCCCGCCCGTGTTCATGCCGGGCCGCCTCGCCACACTCATCGACCTCGGCCGCGAACCCCTCTACTCGGACGTCCGGCTCGACACCGACCTCGGCGGCTTCACCGCCCCGCTGCCGGTGTACCTGTCGGCGCTCGGCTCCACCCGCGTCGCCGGCACCAGCCTCGCGCTCAGCCGCCAGGCCGGACGGCTCGGCATCCCCATGGTCATCGGCGAGAACGTCGCCCCCATGAACGGCTTCCGGGCCGGCGGCGACGACCACCGCAAGGGCCTGCTGGAGCGCATCCAGGCGTACTGCGAGGAACTGCCCGACGGGGTCGGCGGCGTCTGCGTCCAGCAGAGCACCGAGGACGCCGACTCCGAGGTCTGGAACCACGTCTACAGCGACCCGGCCGTCACCGGTCTCCTCACCTCCGGCCGCCTCGGCTTCGAACTCAAGGTCGGCCAGGGTGCCAAGCCCGGCCTCGGCGGCCTCACCATGATCAGCGAGGCGGTCGCGTCCGACCTGGCCGGGCAGTACGCGGTGGAACGGCTCGGCCCCGGCTCCTCGTCGCTCCTGCGCTGCGCGAGCCCCGGCACCTTCACCGACGAGATCTTCCGCCGGCAGATCCAGCTCATGCGCAACAACTACCCGCGCGCCCGCTGCTGGGTGAAGCTGTTCCCCGGCCGCGACGTCGGTCACGCCGCCGCCGTCGCCTGGGACGCCGGCGCCCACGCCGTCGCCGTCGACGGCGCCGAGGGCGGCACCGGCTGGGCCCCCACCGGCTTCCTCGGCCACGTCGGGCTGCCCCTCGCCGAAGCCCTGCGCCGTGTCGACCCCGCCGGCGGCACCCTCCTCGCCAGCGGACGCGTCTGGGACGGCATGCGCGCGGTGAAGCTGCTCGCCCTCGGCGCCCGTGCCGTCGGCCTCGGCCGCGCCGCCCTGATCGCCGCCGACGAGGACCCCGAGCACGGACTGGAGCGCCTTCTGGACGCCCTGGCTCTGGAACTGCGCATGGCCGTCAGCGCGCTGGGCCACTACACGGCGCGGGAGACCGGCCCCGAAGACCTGTGGGAGCCCCGGTCATGATCCACGAGCACGCCTACGAACTCGTCACCGACGACCTCTTCGTCCTTCTGCCCCGAATGGTGCCCGGCTCCGACGTCTTCCTGAAGATCGAGGGCCTCAACCCGGCCGGCTCGGTCAAGCTGAAGACCGCGCTGAGCCTCATCGAGGACGCCGAGCACCGCGGCGTCCTCACGCCGGGCGCCCGCGTGATCGAGTCCTCCTCCGGCAACCTCGGCATCGCCCTCAGCTCCATCTGCGCCGCGAAGGGGTACCGCTTCACCTGCGTCGTCGACCCGAACACCAACGCCACCAGCATCGACCACATGCGCGCCCTGGGCGCCGAGGTGGTCGTCGTCGACACCGTCGACGCCAACGGCGGCTTCCTCCAGTCACGCATCGCCCACATCCGGCGCCACATCGAAGCGGACCCGACCGTGGTCTGGCTCAACCAGTACGCCAACCCGGCCAACCCGCGCGCCCATTACGAGCAGACCGCGCGCACCCTGCTGAAGGAGGTCCAGCACCTCGACTACCTGTTCATCGGCGTCGGCTCCACGGGCACCTTCGTCGGGTGCGCGCGGTACCTGCGCGAGTTCTCGCCCCACACCCGGATCGTCGCCGTGGACGCCCTCGGTTCCGTCATCCTCGGCGCCGCACCCGGACCGCGCCGCATCCCCGGACTGGGCGCCAGCCGCGTCCCCGAACTGTTCGAGCCCGGCCTCGCCGACGACGTCGTCCTGGTCGCCGAGGAGGAGTCCGTGCGCGAGTGCCGGCTGCTCGCCCGCTCCCACGGCCTCCTCACCGGCGGCTCCACCGGCTCGGTGCTGGCCGCCGTCCGCCGCCGGGCCGACACCCTGCCGGCCGGCTCCCGCATCGCCGCCGTCTCCCCCGACCTGGGCGAGCGGTACCTCGGCACCATCTACAACGACGACTGGGTCGAGCGGAACCTCGGCGTCCTGACCTGATCCCGCCCGTGCCACCTGCCCCCGAAAGGCAACCACCGATGTCGACCTTCCACGTGATCGACGGCTCCGTCGCCCAGGATGTCATCGGCTCCGCGCCGTCGGACGTCCTGGACCTCGTGCGGGAGACCTACCTCCAGCACAGCCGCGGGGCCACCGTGAACCCCAACAGCCACTTCCTGCGCTTCCCGGACGATCCCGGCGCCCGGATCATCGCCCTGCCCGCCCACATCGGCGGCGACACACCGGTCTCCGGCCTCAAGTGGATCGCCAGCTACCCGCAGAACGTACGCCAGAACCTGCCGCGCGCCTCCGCCGTCCTCGTGCTGAACGACGCCGAGACCGGCTACCCGTTCGCCTGCCTGGAGGCGTCCGGCATCAGCGCCGCCCGCACGGCGGCGTCCGCCGCGCTCGCCGTGGAGACCCTCGCCGACGGCGACACCCCGAAGACGGTCCTCTTCGTCGGGGCCGGCGTCATCGGCCGGACCGTCTCCGACTTCCTCGCGGCCCGCGGCACCGACGTCCGCGAGTGCCTGGTCCACGACCACGTCGACGCGTACGCCGAGACCTTCGCCGCCTACGCCGCCGGCACCCACGGCTGGCGGACCCGCACCGTGTCACAGATCGACGCGGCCCTGGCCACCGCCGACCTGGTCGTCCTCGCCACCACCGCGCCGGCGCCCTGGCTGACGGACGGGCAGACCCTCCTGCCGGGCCAGCTCATCCTGAACCTGTCCCTGCGCGACATCCACCCCACCGTCATGATCAAGTGCCACAACGTCCTGGACGACATCGACCACTGCCTCACCGCGCGGACCTCGCCCCACCTCACGGAAACGGAGTACGGCACACGCGACTTCATCGACGGCACGCTGGCCGACGTGCTGCGCGGTGACGTGACCCTCGGCCACGACCGCCCCACCGTGTTCTCCCCCTTCGGTCTCGGCGTCCTCGACCTGGCCGTCGGCTACCACATCTACCGGACGGCCGTGCGCACCGGCCGGGCCACCGAGATACCGGGCTTCTTCCCCGAGTTGAAGCGCTGGTGAGCCGGGCGGCCCAGGAGTTCTTCGGCAGGGTGGCGCGGGTGAAGCGGCGTCCGGCTTCCAGTACCCCGACCTTGTACCCCTTCTCGGTGAGCC
>NZ_JBEYRP010000038.1:0-55252 GCF_040704085.1 Streptomyces sp. NPDC047841 | reverse complement strand
CCCGGGTGACCGACCACCAGTGCCGGCAGCGGAGCGCCGGCCGGGGTGTCGGGGAGGTAGAGGTGGGCGGCGATCTCGATACCGGCGCTGTCGAAGCTGACGGTGGTCCTGGCCATGAGGGCACTCCTGTGGAGACTCGTTGAGGTGGGTGACACACCCGGCAGCGGCCCCCCGACAGGGAGCCGCACCCTTTCCGGGCACACACCCACACTCCGCCACCCCGCCCCCGCACGGAAGAGACAAGTCCCTGCCCGGGAAAGAATCTGCCCCCCTTTCCGTCCGCTCGGGAGTGCCCGTCATACGTGTTGCCCCGCATGACATCGTCACCCGTGCGAGGCCGTCAGGAGCGGACGGCCAGGATCCAGCGATTGGCGGCCAGCGCGTCGTCCGGCGCCGGCCGCAGGGCGACGCCGTGGCGGCCCGCGAAGTCGAACGGCGTGTGTACGGCCGTGTCCCAGCCCCGCGCCTCGAGATCGGCGACGGAGTCCGGGCGGGGTTCGGTGCTGAACAGGGCGAGCAGGTCGATGCCGAGCCGCTCCCGGACCGCCGCGTAGACGGGGTAGTCGCGTTGCCCGGCCGGGTCCACCCCGCGTTTGACCTCGTAGCCGAGCGCACTGCCCGGTGCGCTGTGCGCGTTGACGGTCGCGAGGAGTTCCTGTTCCGCGGCCGGCGGCAGATACGGCACCAGCCCCTCGGCGAGCCAGGCCGTCGGGCGCGTCGGATCGAAACCGGCCGTGATCAGGGCGTGGGTCCAGTCCTCGCGCAGGTCGGCGGCGAGGGTGACGCGGGTGGCCCGCGGCACGGCCCCGAGCGTGTCCAGGACGGACTGCTTGAAGGCGAGCACCTCCTCCTGGTCGATCTCGAAGACCGTGCTGCCGTCGGGCCACGGCAGCCGGTGGGCGCGGGTGTCCAGACCGGCGCCCAGCACGACCGCCTGCCGGCAGCCGCCGGCCGCGGCGCTGAGCAGGAAGCCGTCGAAGACGCGGGTGCGCAGTCCGAAGAACCGGGCCAGCCGTCCCCACAGCGGATCGGCGTCGCCGTCCGGCACCTCGTCGAACCGGCGCGGCCAGTCGGCGCAGCCGGGCGCCGCGCGGACGAAGTGCTCCGCGTACTCGTCCCGCGCCGGTGCGTCGGGCCGGGAGGTCTCGATCGCGCGGGCCGCGGCGACCAGTAAGGCGGTCACGCCCACCCCCGCGACTCCGGTGCTGCTTCCTCGGGCGGTATCGGTCATGTCCCTCTCCGCGGTGCCGTGTCGCTGCGCGGTTCCCGCGCCTGACATCCTGTGCCTGACACGTCCCCGGGCGGGCCCGGAGTTCACTCGACACGTGTGCGCGGGTGCGGACCCGGTGCGCGGGGGCGTCCGCGCCGGAGGCCGTCCATGCCCGCCCCCGCCACTCGTCGCCGTACCCCGGACGGCATGATGGTGTTTCCCGCACCCGCGTCCGGAGGGGAAGACATGTCCGCCGCACCGGCACCGGAAGGCCGCCCGGTCCCCGTCTCGATCCTGCTCGTCGAGGACGACGAGGTGATCCGCAGATCCGTCGCGCTCGCCCTGGAGCGCTACGGCTACCAGGTCACCACGGCCGGGGACGGGCTGACCGGACTGGAGCGGTTCCGGGAGGGCGGGCACGACGTGCTGCTGCTGGACGTGATGCTGCCGCACCTGGACGGTGTCGGACTGTGCCGGCGTGTCCGGGAGACCAGCACGACGCCCGTGCTGATGATGTCCGCGCGCGGCGACGCCCTGGACGTGGTCTCGGGTCTGGAGGCCGGCGCCGACGACTACGTGGTCAAACCCGTGGACACCGCCGTACTGGTGGCGCGGATCCGCTCGCTGCTGCGCCGTGCCACCTTCGTCGCGGCCGGCGCCTCGCCCGTCGAGGCCGCGCGGAAGGACACCGTGCTGGTCTTCGGTGACCTGGCCGTCGACACGGCGGGGCTGGAGGTGACACGGGGCGGTGAGCCGGTCGCGCTGGCCCCCACCGAGCTGCGGCTGCTGCTGGAGTTCGCCGCCAGCCCCGGCATCGTCCTCGACCGGCAGACGCTCCTTCGCACCGTGTGGGACTACGGCTGGGAGGGCGACACCCGGGTGGTCGACCTGTGCGTGCAGCGGCTGCGGAAGAAGATCGGCGCCGACCGGATCGAGACCGTACGCGGCTTCGGCTACAAGCTGCGGCGGACCTGACGTGCACACCGTCCGCTCCCTGCTCAACTGGCGTTCGCTGCGCTGGAAGATCGCCCTGCTGGTGGCCGTGGCCTGCTGCGCCGTCGCGCTCACCGTCGGACTGCTCGTCCACCGCAGCACCCTGGACCGCTCCATGAACGACGGCGCCGCCAAGGCGGTGACCGCCCTGTCCCACTCGGTGGAGCGCTACGCGCGCGAGGGGACGCTCGAACCGGGCGACGAGCTGGACCCCGCGACCGTGCCCGAGGAACTGCTGCGCCGGCTCCACGAACGGAAGGACCCGGTCCACAACCCCGTCACCTGGTACGACGGCGATCCCCAGGCCCCCCGGATGTACGCGGCGACCAGCTACCGGGGTGAGCCCTTCGCCGTGTACGCGGACATGACCCCCGATCTGCTCACCCGACAGGCGCTGGACCGGCACATGTGGAAGTACTCGCTGCTGATGCTCGGGATCGTGGTGCCGGTGTCGGCGCTCGCCGCCGAGCTGCCCCACCGCAGACTGCGACGGGTCGCGAAGACCGCGCGCCGCATCTCGGACGGCGACCTGTCCGCGCGCACCGGGGCCGGCGGCGGGGACGAGATCGGCGCCATCTCCGCCACCGTCGACGCGATGGCCGACAGCCTGCACGAACGCCTGCTCGCCGAGCAGCGGTTCACCGCCGACGTCGCCCACGAACTGCGCACCCCGCTGATGGGGCTGGTCACCGCGAGCGGCCTGCTGCCCGAGGGCGAGGCCACCGATCTGGTCCGGGACCGGGTGGCGGTGCTGCGGAACCTCGTCGAGGAGCTGCTGGAGATCTCCCGGCTCGACGCGGGTGCCGAGACGGCCGATCCGCGCCGGGTGCCGCTGGCCGCCGTGATCCGCGACTCGCTGGCCCGCACCGGCCTCGCGGCACGGTTCACGGCGCACGGGGAGCCGTGGGCCGACACCGATCCGCGCCGGCTGGACAGGATCGTCGCCAACCTGGTCACCAACGCGCACCGGCACGGCCGCGCGCCGGTCGAGGTCGAGGTGACGGGCACGACGGTCACCGTACGCGACCACGGCCCCGGTTTTCCCGCCCACCTGCTGGCCCACGGACCGCAGCGGTTCCGCACCGGGGCGGCCGAGCGCGGCCACGGCCACGGCCTGGGCCTGACCATCGCGCTGGGCCAGGCACGGGTCATCGGAGCCCGGCTGGAGCTGGCCAACTCCCCCGGCGGCGGGGCGGTGGCCGTGCTCCGGCTGCCCGCCGCGCCCTGACCACACCGCCGTAACCGGGCCCCGATACACGACGGATGCACAGCCGAGCGGTGCCGGCGCGCCGGCCGCCGCCGCGCGGACACACCTGCCCCGCAAGGTGACCGGGGTGCGTGGACGTCACGCACCTGCCCGCAGGAGGTGCGTTCCCATGTGCCCGGCCACCGTTCCCGGCGAGTCCGAGCTGTGCCCCGACCAGGTGTCGCCGTCCACCGGCCGGCGACGCACGCCCTGGCGGCGGCGCCCGCTCCGGTCGCGCCTGTTCGTCTCCGGTGCCGCCGGTGCCGGCGCGCTGACCGCCCTGGTGGTGCTCGGCACCGTCGTACACCCCGGCGGTGGCGGTCCGGCGGTCCCCGGGTCGCCGACGTCCCTTTCCTGGCCGGCGGAGGGACAGACCAGCATCCACGTCGAGGGCCTGGGCTCCCGGGGCGAACTCGGCTCCCGGGGCGCTCAGAAGCCCGTTCCGCTGGCCAGCGTGACCAAGGTGATGACCGCGTACGTCATCCTGCGCGACCATCCAGTCCCTCCCGGCGGCAGCGGCGCCGTCCTCACCGTCGACGCGCGGGCCGCCCAGGAGTCCAGCCTGGGCGCGGAGTCGACGGTGGCGGTCGAGGCGGGACGCCGGCTGAGCGAACGGCAGGTGCTGGAACTGATGCTGCTTCCCTCCGCCGGTAACGTCGCCCGGATGCTGGCCCGTTGGGACGCCGGTTCGGAGGAGGCGTTCGTCGGGAAGATGAACCGCGCCGCCCGCGGTCTGGGCATGACGAACACCACGTACACCGACCCCAGTGGCATCGCCCCGACGACGGTCAGCACCTCCGAGGACCAGCTGAAGCTGGCCCGGCAGGTGATGCGCGACCCGGTGTTCCGGTCCGTCGTCGCCGAGCGGGAGGCCCGGGTGCCCGGGGTGTCCGGCACGGTACGCAACACCAACACCCTGGTGGGCGAGGGCGGGGTGATCGGCGTCAAGACCGGGTCCAGCACCCCGGCGGGCGGCAACCTGATGTGGGCGGCCACCGCGCCGGACCGCGACGGGCACCAGCGGCTGGTGCTGGGCGTCGTACTGCACCAGAAGGCCGGCACCGGCTCCGAGCAGGGTCTCGACGCCGCGCTCGCAGCCGGCGGTTCGCTGATCGCGAGCGTGCGGCGGTGGGTGGCGGCGACCGGGCCGGCCACCCGGTGACGGGCCGCGCCCGGCGGCGAAGGGCACGCTCGGCGGGTGGCGGCGCGCGGACCGGCCGTCCGGTGGCGGGCCCTCGGCGCAGGCCGCCGGCGCGTGCCACGGTCCAGGTCGCCGCGTTGCCCGCCGTGTCCGAGGCGCTCGCCCGCCGGAGACCCGAAGCCGGCTCCGCGCGGCGCGTCGAGGACGCGGCGCCCGCGGCGCCCGTGCCGCGGCCGCTGCCGGGGATGCCCGTCGCCGCAGGACACCCCGACGGCCGGCCGGCGTGGCCCCTCAGTCCCGGATGCGCAGGACGATCGGGTTGGTCAGCGCCGCCATCGCGCCCCACTGGAGGTCCGGGCCCATGGTGTTGCCCTTGCCGGGGGTGCCGTCCGCCTTCGGGTGGCGTACCTCGGCGCGCACGTACGCGGCGAGCGAGGCGGTGGTGCGCCAGACGACCGTGCCGGTGCCGGAGGCGCCCAGCGACTCCTGGTGCAGCTGGCCCTCGTCGGTGATGAACCGCACCGTGCCGTTCGGCACCCCCGACACCTCCAGGCGCACGTCGACGGGCGTGTCGGCGGCCACCCGGAGCGTCTCGCCGATGCCGGCCTGACGGCCGCCGCCGGTCGCGGTGAAGGCGACGGTGACGGCCGAGGACTCGGCGACGTAGCTGCGGCCCCCGCGGATGCCCTCCAGGATCGCCGGCCGGCTCAGGTCGTCGGCGTACACGACCGTCTGCGGCAGGCCGATGACCTGCGGCACGCTGTGCGCGTCGCTGTTGGCCATGGCGGGCAGCCAGTCCTCGCCGGTGCGCATCGCCGTGCCGAGCATCGCGTCCCAGGTGTCGACGGCGGACTCGTCGTCGTAGGTCCAGGGGCCGTTCCACACCTCCACGGCGTCGGCGTCCTCGTAGCCGAACTTCCATTGGCACGCCACGTACGGGCAGTAGGGGTGCGCCGGGACGACCAGGCCGCCCTGGCGGCGCACCTGGCGGGCGAAGCGCGGGAACGCGTCGTCGCGCGAGCGGTAGCGCCAGTCGATCCACGAGCCGTTGTCCAGGCCGAGCGCCAGCCAGTGGCCGTTGCGGGTGGTGATCTCCTCGCCGTTGACGATCAGCAGGTCGGGGCCGGCGTACTCGCCCCAGACCGCGTGCGCGGAGGAGGTGTTGTGGTCCGTGGAGACGATGAAGTCCAGGCCGGCCTCGCGCGCGCCGGCGGCGACCTCGGACGGCAGGCGCTTGCCGTCGGAGTGCACGGTGTGCAGGTGGCAGTCGCCGCGGTACCAGGCCCGGCCGCGGCCCTTGGCGCGCTCGCTCGGGTAGTTCGGCTTGAAGGGGGCGCCCGCGGGGCCGTAGCGCAGGGTGACGGTCACCGAGTAGTCCATGCCCTGCGGGGCCACCTGGTAGGGGCCGAGGACGACGTGCCAGGTGCCGGGGTTGACCGGGCCGGGCAGGTAACCCGGGGTCGCCGCTTCGCTGTTGACGACGAAGGAGGTGCGGGCGCCGCCGGACCAGCCGCGGAAGCCCTTGCCGCCGAGTGCGGTGCCGCGCTCGTCGAAGAGGCCGATGTCGCACGCGTTGCCCGGCGTGCCGCTCGGCACGGACGGCTTGTCGTACGTGTAAGACACGGCGATCTGGTTGACGCCCCGGGGCACCTCCACCGGCAGGTGGACGAAGTCGGCGGCGCCCGTGGCGAGATGGCCGGTGATGGTGCGCGTCACCTCCGTGCCGTCGGCGGGCACGCCCGCCGGTGCGGCCTCGCCGGCCTCCGCGAAGCGGACGGGCGCGAGGGTCAGCGCGCCGGCCGCGCCGAGTACCCCGCCCGCCATGAGCAGGCCCCTGCGGCCCATGCCGGCCGTGCTCTCCGCGGCCGGGCTCGGACCATGTTCACATGTTCCGCTCTGGCACATGCGATCCCCTCCTGAGTGTGTGCGGTGTCCGGTGACCCCGGCACATTCGTCGGCCGAAGTGAAACACCACACACTCCTTGGCGAAACCCTCACCACGGCTGGTTGAAGCCCGGACGACACTCGCCGGCCCGCGGGAGCGTGGCGTGCGTGTGGCGTTCCTCGCTTCCGGGCGCCGGACTCGACAAGAGGCCGCTGGCCCTTATCGTGGAGCGCGGTAAAGTTCCACTGGCCTCTTATGAGGCCGCAGTACCCCCCAGCCACCGGGCCGCACAGCGCCGCCCGCACAGAAACCGAGGCAACGACCATGAGCAAGACCTGGCTGATCACCGGAAGCTCCCGCGGACTGGGCCGTACCCTCGCCGAGTCCGTCCTGGAAGCCGGGCACCACGTGGTGGCCACCGCGCGGCGTACCGAGGCGCTCGGCGCCCTCGCCGAGAAGTACGGCGACCGGGTCCGCCTGGTCACCCTGGACGTGACCGACGCCGCCGCCGCGCGGCGGGCCGTGCAGGCGGCCGTCGAGGCGTTCGGCGGTCTGGACGTGGTGGTGAACAACGCCGGCTACGCCGACATGGCCGCCATCGAGGACATGTCCGACGAGGCCTTCCGCGCCCAGATCGACGCCAACCTCTTCGGCGTCGTCAACGTCACCCGGGCCGCCCTGCCGGTCCTGCGCGAGCAGGGCTCCGGGCACATCATCCAGATCTCCTCCGTCGGCGGACGCGTGGGCGTCCCGGGCCTGGGCGCCTACCAGGCGGCCAAGTGGGCGGTCGGCGGCTTCTCCGAGGTCCTGGCCAAGGAAGTGGCCCCCCTCGGCATCAAGGTGACCGTCGCCGAGCCGGGCGGCATGCGCACCGACTGGGCCGGCTCCTCCATGGACACCCCGCCCGTCAGCGCACCCTACGAGCACGTCGTCGGCGGCGCCGTCGCGGCCATCCGCGGGCAGGACGGCAAGCAGCCGGGCGACCCGGTCCGCATCGCCCAGGTCCTGCTGGACATCACGGAGGCCGAGGAGCCGCCGCTGCGCCTGCTGCTCGGCAAGGACGCCGTGGCCGTCGCGCAGGACATGGCCGGCCGGCTGGCCGCCCAGGACGCCGAGTGGCGCCAGGTGAGCGAGTCCGTATGACGGTTGCCGTGCGGCGAGCAGGCCCTCACACCTCGTCGGGGCCGTCCTCGGGGCCGTCCCGGCGAAGCGTAGGGTTGCGGCGGGCGGCACCGGGTGCGGGCCGCGGAGGAATCCCCTGGGGAAGCGACGATGACAGACGACCGGCCGACGGACTTCCAGCGCGCGCGCAGCGCCGAGCAGCGTGAGGTCCGCAAGCAGGCCATCCTCGAAGCCGCGACACAGCTCCTGACGGAGATGCCGGTCAGCGAGATCAGCCTGCGGGAGCTGAGCCGGCGGGTGGGGCTGTCGAAGACCAACGTGGTGCGGTACTTCGAGACGCGGGAGGCGGTGTTCTTCGAACTGCTCAACCGGTCCCTCACCGAGTGGATCGAGGAACTGCCCGCCGACCTGCCGCCCGCCGGTGCCGCCTCGCCGCAGACCGTGACGGGTGCCCTGGCCCGGTCCCTGGCCCGCCGGTCCCTGCTGTGCGACCTGCTGAGCGCGCTGGGTTCCGAACTCGAACGGAACATCTCCGCCGAGTCCGCGCGGGCCTTCAAGCTCGCCCATGTCCGGCTGCTGGGTACGCTGGCGGATCTGCTGCGGCGGCACATCACCGCGCTGACCCCGGCCGCCGCTCGCGAACTGGTCTCCCTGACCGTCGTGTGCACGGCCGGGCTCTGGCCCTTCGCCCACCCCTCACCGGCTGTCGCCGAGGCCCAGGAGGACCCGGAACTCGCCGGTACGAAGGTGGACTTCGCCGAGCGGCTGGGCCGTACCCTGCACGTCACCGTCGCCGGGCTGCTGAGCCTGGGCTGACGCGAGCGGCCGGCCCGGCCCGGGCCGGCCGGACTTGTACCGGAGCGGTGCGGCCCGGCGGCACGCGCCGGGCCGTACGACGCCGGGTCACACCGGACGCCGGTCGCACCGCGGGCCGGGTTCACACGACGGGCCGGGTTTACACGACGGGCCGGGTCACACCACGAGCCGGGTCACTCCGCCGTTGACGTGGAGGTTCTGGCCGCTGACCCACCGCGACTCCGGGCCGACGAGGAAGGCGACGACGTCGGCGATGTCGGCCGGGTCGCCCAGTCTGCCGAACGGCGACAGCTGGGCGGCCTGCCGCAGGGTCTCCTCGGCGTTCACGGACCGCAGCAGATCCGTGTCCGTGAAACCGGGGGAGACCGTGTTGGCGGTGATGCCGCGCGGCCCGAGTTCCCGCGCCGCGACCGCCGTGAACTGTTCGACGGCACCCTTGCTGCCCACGTACACGGAGGCGCCCGGGACCGTCATCCGGGTGTTGATCGTGGACACGCTGATGATCCGGCCGCCGTCGCGCATGTGCCGGGCCGCCTCCTGGAGGGCGAGGAACACGGCCTTCGCGTTGACGGCCATGATCCGGTCGTAGTCCTCCTCGGTGACGTCCGCGATCGACGCGGGCAGCGCGGACCCCGCGTTGTTGACCAGGATGTCGAGGCCGCCCAGCCACTCCCGCGCCCCGCTCAGGAACCGCCGTACGGCCTCGGGCTCCGCCAGATCGACGCGGAACCCCTTCGCCGCGCCGCCGTTCGCCTCCGCCGCGCGTTCCACCTCGGCGGCGCGCTCGGTGCCGGAGAGGCAGGAGAACGCCACGCGCGCCCCGTCCGCGACGAGGCGTTCGACCACCGCCCGGCCGATCCCGTTGGACCCGCCGGTGACGATGGTCCCTTTTCCGCTCAGTACGGGCACGCCGTCCTCCTGTTCGTCCGCGCGGAGCCGCGCCTCAGACCTGTTCGTCCGGCAGGCCGATGGTCCGGGCGATCTCCCGGACCCGCTCCGACCAGGCAGTGGGCTGGAAGGTGGTGCTGTCGAGGCGGACGACGGTGCGACTGCCGTGTGCGTACGTCGTCGTCCCGTCGGCCGAGCACACCCGGTAGCCCGCGGTGGCGGAGGTGGTGCCCAGCCGCTCCATCCACAGGTGTACGGCGTACTCACCGATCCCCGCAACGGGCTGGTCGTAGGTGATGTCGAAGTGCTTGGCGACGTTGAAGCCGTCGCCGTCCAGGCCGCTCCTGCCGCCGATCCCCTTGTCCCGCCAGAACCACCCCCACGCCCGCTCGACCAGCACCTGGTAGTGGCCGTTGTGCAGCAGGCCCATCGGGTCCAGGTCGTCGAAGTGCACGACCACGGGCATCAGGACACCGACGTCGGTGCCGGGCGTGTCGGCTGTGGGGGTGGCGGGCATCGTTCTCCTCCTCGCGCATGTGTGTCTCCCGGGACGATACCTGTCACCTCGGACTGGGTCACACATGAACACACATGTTTCAGCGGGAGCGGGCTGTGCGTCTTCGTCGAGCGAGGAGAGGGTATCGGTGATTCGCCACACTGATATCGTCGATCCATGACCACGGAGACGGCACCGGAGCAGGCAGGACCGACACTGCGGCAGAAGATCGTCCTGGCCGCCGCCCGGCTCCTGGAGGAGGGCGGCCTGGACGCGGTGTCGACCCGTGCCGTCGCCGCCCGCGCCGGCGTGCCGACCCCGTCGATCTTCCGGATCTTCGGGGACAAGGAGGGGCTGCTCGAGGAGGTCGCGGAGCACGGTTTCCGGCGCTACCTCGAAGTGAAGGCCGAACTGCTCACCGACGACGACCCCGTGCAGGCGCTGCGCGACGCGTGGGACTTGCACATCCGCTTCGGACTCGAGCACGCCGCCTACTACTCGCTCGTCTACGGCCAGGTCCGCCCCGGCCACATCCCGCAGGCCGGACGGCGGGCCGCCGC
This sequence comes from Streptomyces sp. NPDC047841, assembly GCF_040704085.1. Classification (NCBI taxonomy): domain Bacteria; kingdom Bacillati; phylum Actinomycetota; class Actinomycetes; order Kitasatosporales; family Streptomycetaceae; genus Streptomyces; species Streptomyces sp. NPDC047841. Next base: position 44,895 of record NZ_JBEYRP010000038.1, on the reverse strand, counting down.
CGCCCTGCGACACATGATCACCCGAGTGGCCGCGGCGGGACGGCTGCGGATGAGCGTCGAACGCGCCACCGAGGTCATGCACTCCGCCGGCGTGGGCACGATCCTCACCCTGATGAGCCTGCCCGAGGACGCCCGCGACCCGCGGACCGCCGACACGGCACGCGAGATGGTGATCAACACCCTCACGCTTCCGCCCGCGCGGCACGGCGCCGGCGACGACGGCGTTCCCCGTGCCGCCGTCGCCAGCCGTGCCATAGCGCTGCTCGCCGCCCTCGACCGGGAGGACACCGTGGCGCTCGGCCCCGCCGAGCTGAGTCTGCTGCGTGAGTGGCTGAACCGGCTGGCCGACGCGCCGGACGCCGTCGGCTGAGACGCGAGGCGGCCGCGGTCACACGTCGCCCGGCAGCGGTCACACTCCGTCCGGCATGGGTCACTCAGTGCCAGGGTGCTGCTGGCCGCGCTCGACCGCGAGGACACCGTTGCGCTCGGTCCCGCCGAGCTGAGTCTGCTGCGTGAGTGGCTCGACCGGCTGGCCGACGCGACGGGGCCAGGCTCGGAATGACGTCGGCACGGATGGTCAGCCGCGGTGGCACATGCTGTCATATTCCGTCCCGTGTGGCGGAGCATCGTGGGGGCATGACCAGTAACGACCCGTCCGTCTTCGGTGGACGCCTGCTCATCGGCGCGACCGGCTCCGCCGCGATCGCCATGCTCCCGATGTACATCAACGCGCTGCGCACCACGTTCACCGGGACCGTCACCGTCCTGATGACGCACACCGCCGCCACGTTCCTCCCGCCGCACACCGTCGGCCTGTTCGCGGACCGGGTGGTCACGGGAGCCGCGCCGGACGGCTGGGCCCACGAGAACCAGGCGACCCTGGCGGCGGAGCACGACATGATGGCCGTCCTGCCGGCCACCGCCAACATGCTCTCCGCCACCGCCACGGGCGCCGTGCCGAACATGCTGACCGCGACGATCGCCGCCGCCGACTTCCCCGTGGTGTTCTTCCCGGTGATGACCGGCGAGATGTGGCTCAAGCCCGCCGTCCAGCGCAACGTCGACCAGCTCCGCCAGGACGGCTACCACGTCATCGACCCGCAGTGGGGACAACGCTACGACGTCGGCCTGAAGCAGCTCGTCAAGGCTCCCATGCCGCCGGCGCCGCCCCAGTTCGTCGAGACCGTCCGGGAGCTCATGCCCCCGCGCCGATCCGAGGACGGCTGAGGACGGCTATTGAGGGCACCAAGGGGACCGTCACTGCGCGCCCGGCCGCCCGGCACGGTAGGCGCCGGGCGTCATGCCCGTGACCGCCCGGAACGCCCGGTGCAGCTGCGCGTCGCCGCCGAAGCCGCACGCGTGGGCCACCGCGGCGAGAGGGCGTTCGGGGTACGACCGCACCAGCCGCTGGGCGTGTGACACCCGGAGCCGGCGGATCAGCTCCGTGAGCGATTCGCCGTACGCGGCCAGGGCGCGGTACATCGTGCGCCGGGAGATTCCGCAGCCCGCGGCCACCCCGGCGGCGTCGAGACGGGGGTCCGCGGCGTGCCGGCGCACGAACCGGTGGATCCGTTCGCGCGTCAGCGCCGTGGCGGACGCCTCCGGCGGCACGCTGCCCGCGGCCCAGGCCAGACCGGTGTCCAGCAGGTCGACGGCGTGCGGCAGCAGTGCGGCCGCCGCCCCGGCATCCTGGCCCTGAAGACGGTGGAGGCCGACGAGGAAGTCCGCGATGACCCGGCCGGGGCCCGAAGCGCCCAGCCCGACGCCGGTCGCCCCGGCCGGCGCGCGGTGCGCCAGCCGGGATCCGGGCACCTTGACCACCAGCTGGGAGAAGTCGTCGTCGAAGTCCAGCGCGTAGGGACGGGTGCTGTCGACGAAGGCCATCGTCCCCGGCGCGAGCAGGGCCACCCGCCCGTTCTGCTCCAGCCTGCCCCGGCCGCGCAGCTGGATGTTGGCGAGGAGGACGTCCTCGTGGTCGCGTCCGATCAGCCGGGGTGTCCGGACCACCTGCTGGGGGCCCGCGGTCAGCTCGGCGAAACCGATCCCGTCCAGGACGCAGTGCTCGATCCGCCCCTCGAAGGCCGCGTCCGGCCCGGGGCGCACCGCCACCCCGACGAACGTGTCACAGATGACGTCGGCCCAGTACGCGAACGCGTCGGAGGTGCCGAGGTCCGCGCTGGACCACAGGGTGCGCGCACCAGGCCGTGGGCAGGTGTTCATGCCTTCCATGATGGCTGCCCGCCCGTGGTGCTCAGGACGTGGACCACTTCTGGTTGGGGCTGCCGGAGCAGGACCACAGCTGGAGCCGGGTGCCGTTGTCCGTGGCGTTGTCCCGGACGTCGGTGCACTTGTCGGCGAGGGTGCTGACCAGGTCGTGCCGGAAGTTCAGCGTGAACCGCTGCGCCGGGCTCCCGTCGCAGGGGGCGAGTTCGAGGTCCGTCCCGTCGGCGGTCGAGCCGTTCGCGAGCTGCACGCACATGCCGAGCGCCCGCATGGTCCCGCCGGTGAACGTCCAGTGCTGCGCGGTGGATTCCGAGCAGTCCCAGATCATCAGGCCCGCGCCCGGCACGGCCTTGCCGCCCACGACGGCTATGCAGCGCTGCGAGGCGTGACTGAACACGTTCACCCCGGGTGCCGCGGCCGGAGCGGGCGTCCCGGTCCCGTTCGTGGCCTTCGCCGTGGTGGTGGGGCGCCGTACGGGGGACGCCGGGTCCTTGCCCGGCGCACTGCTGCCGGGCGAGGCGGACGCGGGCTCCCGGGAAGCGCCGGCCGTCTCGCCGGGGCCGGTCGCGGACGCCTTCACCGGGGGCGCCGGCACACCGCCGAACGCGTCGCTGACGTCCGTGCCGCGACCACGGGAGTCGACGGTCACCGAAGCCCCGTCGCGCTTGCCGTCGCCGTGACCGTTGACCAGGCCCAGGGTCAGCAGGACACCGCCCGCCGCCAGCAGCCCGACGACGCCCACGACACCGAGGGCGCCGCGCAGCCCCTCGCGCCGGGTCCTGGGGCCCGCGCCCCGCCGGGCCGGTCCGAGGGAGACGACCGGGTCCGGGGCGGCACCGCCGTCCGTGTCGGCGCGGCGTGCGAAGGCGTCGCCGGGTTCGTCCCCGGCGGAGCCGCCCGCCGTGTCGTCGGCCGCCCGGGACGACGTCCCGCCGGCGCGGCCGGCGTTCCCGCGCGATCCCAGCGAGGAGATCTGGGCGAGCCGGGGCAGGGGGGTGCCGTTCCCGGCGGCGTCGGGCGCCCGGTCACCGCCGTCCGGTGCGGACCGCTCCGCACCGCCGGCCGCGGTGCCGTCCTGGCCGGGCCCGGAGCCGGGACTGACGGGTCTGGCGCTGCCGGGGACTCTCCTGGGGAGATCCCCCGCCGACCGGGACGTGTGTGGAGGCTGCATGGGTTCCTTTCCAGCGGAGCCGGAGCGTGGGTGGCAGTGTCGCGGGGGATGCCCGACCGGTCTGCGGCGCGGTCCGGCCCTGCCACACATGGAGCGGATCCGCCGCCGCTCCGGTTCACGCCCGGGAGGTGTGACATGTGACTCATACCGGTGTGCGCGCGGAGACTCGAACCGGCGCGCCGGACGGCGCGGCCGGCCGCACCGGTGGCGCGGACGCCGCCGCGCACACACGAACGCCGCCGCGCACACGAACGCCACCCGGGCCTCACGGCCGGGCGGCGCCTGGTGCCTGGCACCCGCTCACCTCGCCGACAACCTCAGGCCCAGCAGCCGTTCACGGTCGCGGCCAGACCGTCCATCGCGTCCTTGATGTCGTTCGGAGCGGCCGTGGAGCCGTTCTCGATGAAGGAGAAGACCCGCCACTCGCCGTCGTCGGTCCGGGTCAGACCGCTCAGGGCGATGGCCCCGGTGAGGGTGCCGGTCTTCGCCCGCACCTTGCCGACCGCGCAGCGGGAGTTCGGGTCGTCGAACCGGCCCCACTCCGGGCCGAGGGTGGAGCCCGCCTCCCCGGCGACCGGCAGGCCGTCCAGGATGGAGCCCAGGGTGTGCGCGTAGCGGGGCTCCGTGAGCAGTTCGAGGATCTGCGCGAGGGTGGCCGCCGGGATGCGGTCGGTGCGGGACAGGCCGCTGCCGTCGTGGATGACGAAGTTGTCGAGGGAGACGCCGTAGCGGTGGCTGAGCACCTGGCGCACGACCTCGGTGCCCCCCTCGAAGGTGGCGGGGTGTCCCGCGCCCAGGGCGGTCATCCGCAGCAGGGTCTCGGCGATGTCGTTGTCGCTCGTCTTGAGCATCTTCTTGACGATGTCCGACAGCGGGGCCGACCGGTGGCGTGCGACCGGTACGTCGCCGCGGTGCGCCGTGCCGCGTGTGACCTCGCCGTCGACGGTGACACCGTCCTGGGCGAGCAGCCCGGCGAAGGTCTGCCCCGCGTCGATGGAGGTGTCCTGGACACCGCGGCCGTCGACCACGAGGGCGCGGACCGGGGCGACGGTGTCCGGGTAGTAGCCGTCGTTCCAGCCGTCCGCGAGGGTCGGTGCGGGGAACAGGCTGTCGTCCACGGCGACCTTCACCGTGGTCAGGCCCGCCTTCTTCAGCCCGGCGACCGCGGTCTTCGCGAGTTCCGCGAGGTCGGCACTGCTGAGGGTGCGGTCACCGCCGCCGACGAGGGTGAGGGTGCCGTGGCCGTAGACGACCTTGGTGGTGAACCGGTGCTCGGGGCCCAGCACGGTCAGGGCGGCGGTCGACGTGGCCAGCTTGACGTTGGAGGCCGGCATCAGCGCGGTGGCGCCGTCGTGGTCCCACAGGGTCTCGTCGGAGTCCGCGTCCAGGACCACGCCGCTCACGTCGGAGCCCAGTCGCTGGTCGAGCACGCGGGTGTCCAGGTTGGCGGCCATCTGCTGGTCGGCGGGGCCGGCCAGGTCCGCGCGGCCGGACGTGCCGCTGCCCGGCGCCGTGGTGCCGTTGCCGGCGGCGAAGGCCGAGGGACCGGCCAGCGCGGCCGAGGCGACCGGCACCGCCAACGCCAGCACGACGGTACGCCGGAGACCCGCGCCGCACTGCCTCGTCCTCCGGTGCCGGCGCCGGCCGCCCGGCGTGAAGGAATCGGTCTGCGTTTCCGCTGATGTTTCCGCTGAGGAGTGGTTCATAAATTCCAGGGTTCGATCGGGATACGTGTGAAGTGGACCGGCCGCACGCTACTCCGTCGCACCACGGCCCCCGCACCGCTTCTGTGCCTCGCCACCACTTCTTCACACCGGGGTAACCCGTGCGTGTGCCTAGACTGAGACAGATGTCTCGGGGGCGGGAAGGCGGCACACCGTGCCGGTCCGTTCGACGTGCCACCGAGCCGGTGTGACACGGGGAGGGTGGCGTCCGATGAAGTCCGCACGCCGGGAGAACGCCTGGTGGCCCGCGGTGGGTACGTGGGCCGTCGTGCTGGTGCTGGCCGCGGCCGGGTTCTGGTTCGCCGGCCGGACCGGCGAGCCCCCGCACCACGCCGGTGACGTGGCCGCCGACCGTGTGACCGCGGGCCGGGTGTGCCGGTCGGCGCTCCCGCGCGGCATGGAGCTGTCCTGTGGGACGTACGGCTTCGGCGACCTGCGGTACGTCTGCGCCGACCGGCACCACGACGGTGCGCGGTGCCGGCCGACCTCGCAGGTGACGGTCCGCAACCCGGGCCGCGCCAGGGTGTACGTGTCGTACCTGGCGGGCCCGCGGCCGGGCGAGCGCGAGGAAGGTCCGCGGCAGGTGGTGGGGCCGGGAGACGAGACGACGCTGCGCCCTGGTGCGGGACGGCTGTTGTTCGACATCACCCTGCGCGGCGGGGACGGAGGACCGAGCCGCCTGGAGGTGGTCCGCGTCCGGTGACCCCTGACGGGGTCGCTCCGCGTGTTCGCCGGCACGGCTGGCACGGCTGGCACGGCTGGCACGGCTGGCGCGGTCGGCGCGGTCGGCGGGTTCGCGTGCGCCCCGTTGTGCGTGCCCGAGCGGAGGACCGAGCCGCCCTGAGGTAATCCGCGTCCGGTGAACCCTGACGGGGTCGTTCCGTGCGTTCGTTGGCACGGCTGGCGTGGTCGGCGAGTTGGCGTGCGCCCCCTTGTGCCCGCCCGCGCGGAGGGTCGAGCCGCCTGGAGGTAGGTCCAGGGCCGGTGACCCCTGACGGGTTCGTTCCGCGTGTTCGGCGGCACGGCTGGCACGGCTGGCACGGCTGGCACGGCTGGCACGGCGCTGGCGCGGCTGGCGCGCTTGCGCGGTCGGCGGGTTCGCGTGCGCCCCGTTGTGCGTGCCCGCGCGGAGGACCGAGCCGCCTGGAGGTGGTCCGGGTCCGGTGAACCGGTGAACCCTGGCGGGGTCGTCCGGCGACAAGTGCGTCGACGCCAAGGACGACGGGACCGCCAACGGCGCGCACCCGCAACGGTGGACGTGCGCGGGCACACCCAACCAGAAGGGGAGCTTCCGCACTCCGTAGGCGTCCCGGCCGTTCCGGAGAACAGAAGGGTGCCCGCCCCCGACGGGGGACGGGCACCCTTCGCGCTGGGCGCACACGTCGCTCCGCGCGCCCAGCGCGACCCGCGTCCGCTCAGCGCAGGCCGTAGGCCCGCGTCACGGTCTGCCGTATCCGGTCGCCCGCCCGGTCCACGGCGTTCGCCCGCAGGGTGACGTGGCCGCCCGGGTGTCCGCCCGCCGGTATCACCAGCGACCAGCGGTCGTCACCGGCAGCCTTGGCCACGGCCCGCCGCCAGCTCTTGCCGTCGTCGTAGGACACGTCGACGGTGACCTCGCGGACCGGGGAGGTGCCGGACGCGCCCGGCTGGTGGCGTACCGTCACCGACCCGGTGAGCCTCCTGCCGGCCCGCGCGGTGTCGTTCCGGTCGAGCGGCAGGACGAAGCCCAGGTCCAGCAGGTCCAGCGGGGTGCGGACGGCGGTGTCGGTGCGGCCGGTGCTGAAGGTCCACTCCGAGCGCACCTTCGGGGACAGGGCGGACGGGCGGGTGCCCGTGACGACCAGCCGGTAGGTGCCGGGAGCCGCGGGCAGGTCGAAGGCCCCCACCCCCGGTGTGCCGTTGGCGCCGACCTTCGTGGTGCCCCGGAACAGCTGGGTCGTGCCGTGTTCCTGCACCGCGCCCTCGTAGTCCGTCTCGGGAAGCACGAGATGGCGCGGGTCGGCGGCGCCGAACACGGGGATGCGGGTCACCAGCCGGTTCCCCTGCCGGTACGCCGTGGGCAGCGGTTCGCCGTCCGACCCGGCGCGCACCACCTGGGGCAGCCTGGGGGCGAAGGGGGCCGTGCCCCACGCGATCGAGGTGCGCTGCCCGGCCCGGTAGCGGGTCGGTGCGGTCACCTCGCTCGTCCCGGACGTCCAGTCGGCGGTCAGCCCGACGGACGTATCGGCGCCCCAGAAGACCCCCGGGGTGAAGTACTCCACGCGCTTCTGCGGGAACGTCGGCGCGGACATCGCCGTGTCCGTCAGACCGGTCGCCGGGTCCGTGAAGGTCAGCGCCTGGCCGGAGACGTGCCGCCCCCCGGCCGGGTTGCGGTAGACGGCGTCCACCCGGGCCAGCGCGGCGCGGTCGAAGTGCCAGGCCTGCCCGTGCGGAAGCGCCGTGCCCACCGAGCCGTACAGGGCGTACGACGTCGGGGAGACGGGCCGGCCCTGCACATGGACCCGGTCCTGCCCGGCCGCCGCCCGGTCCCGCAGGCCCTGGATGTCCTCGGGGCGGATGAGGTAGAGCACCGGCAGCGCCCCGGTGTCCCCGAGGTCGTCGTACGTGAGCACCAGGGCGGCGCCCCTGTCCCGCAGGGCCTTGACCAGCGGGGCGAACTGCTCGGCCGTGGGCGGCTCGACGGGCTCGCCGCGGACGTCCGGGGCGATGAGGACGACCTTGCCGCCGACGTCGCCGATCCGGTCGGGGTCCGTCTCCTCGCCGATGTCCACCAGCCGTGCGGTGACGTCCCCCTCGTAGCCCTCGGGCCGGGGGTCCTCCACGTCGCCGGCCTCGTACGGGTCCTCGCCCACCGTCGTCACCCGGTTGTGCGGCGGGGCCCAGGCCGCGCTGTAGGAGAGGGTCGTCCCGGGGATGGCCTCGGTGGACTGCACATAGCGGTGCGGGTAGTTGCTGACCACGGAGAAGTCGCTGGTCTGTGCGGTGCCGGCCACCACGGAGCGGAGAGTGACGTTGGCGGTGTAGATCTCGGGACGGGCGGCGGGGTCGTTCAGCTCGGCCGTCACCGGCCGGGCCGCACGTGTGTCGAGGGTGACGGTCCGCTCGCCGTCGACGCGCAGTCCGTCCCGCGCGAAGTAGGTCGTCGACACACCCGGCGACTCGTCCGTCAGTCCGACGCCCAGCAGGCGGTACGTCCCGACAGGGACCTCCGCGGTGACCGAGCCGGCGTCACCCGTGCCGGACCCCTCGTCGCCCACGGGGAAGTACACGGAGCCGGTGGCGTCGTTCTGCAGCACCGTCAAGATGCCGGACGCGTCCATCGGCTGCCCGGACCGGTCGAGCACCCGGAGCGTCATCGTGCCGGTGCGGTCGAGGACGTCGGCGGCCACCGGGGTCACCACACGGGTGTCTCCCGCGGACGCCGTCAGCCGGCCCTCCCAGGAGCCGACGGAGCCGGAGCCGGCCAGGACCCGGACGGTGGCGGACGCGGTGCCGTGCGCCGGAACGGTGAGCGACGACGGGGCCGAGAACAGACCCTCCGGGGCGGGCGCGCCACCCGTGCTGGTCACCGACAGGCTCAGGGCCAGCGTGACCGGGGTGTCGCCGTCGTTGGCGTACGTGACCTTCCCGGTGGCCGGCTTCGCCGGGTCGTGGGGCCAGGACAGACGTCCCAGGCCCAGCGACGGGGTCAGCGCGCGCACGGGCTGCGCGGCGGCGCGCGCGACGTCGAGGCGGCCCGCGCCGTTGCCGAACACGTCGATGCCCTTCAGCACCTTCGCCGACCCCGTGAGCGCGGCCTTGATCTGCCGGCCGGTCCAGTCGGGGTGTTCGCCCGCGAGGATCGCCGCGGCGCCCGCGACGTGCGGGGTGGCCATCGACGTGCCCGACAGCGTCACGTAGTGGCTGTCACCGGGTGCGTTCGGGAACGCGCCGGGGGCACGGGCCGCGGTGATGTCCTCGCCGGGCGCCGAGATCTCCGGCTTCAGCCCGAAGTCGCCGATGCGGGGGCCCCGGCTGGAGAAGGAGCTGAGGGTGTCCCGCTTGGTGGTGCTCGCCACGGTCAGCGCCGCGTCCGCGGCGCCGGGTGACGACACGCTCTCCTGCGTGCCGGAGTTGCCGGCGGCCACCACGAACAGCGCCCCCGACGACGCCGACAGCTCGTTCACCGCGGAGGACAGCACGTCGGTGCCGTCACTGGGGAACTCGCCGCCCAGGCTCATGTTGATCACCTTGGCGCCCTGCTGGACCGCCCACTCCATGCCGGCGAGGACCTGCGAGTCGCTGCCCCGGCCCGAGTCGTCCAGGACCTTGCCGTTCAGCAACCGCGCGCCCGGGGCCACACCCCGGTAACGGCCGCCGGACGCCGCGCCGTTGCCGGTGATGGTGGACGCCACATGGGTGCCGTGGCCCACGTGGTCCCCGGTCCCGGCCGCGTCGGTGAAGTTCTTCGCCGCGTCGACCTTCCCCTTCAGATCGGGGTGCCCGGTGGCGATGCCCGTGTCGAGGACGGCGACCTTCACGCCGTCGCCCTTGTACCCGTGCTTCCAGGCCGAAGGCGCCCCGACCAGCGGCACGCTCACGTCCAGGGTGGGGCGTACGACCCCGTCCAGCCAGATCTTGGTGCCGTGCGCGGGAGCGGCCCGGCGGGCGCCGGCACCGCCCTTCTCCCCGGTCAGGGCCGCCCACAGCGCCGTCGCGTCCGACTTGCGCGTGGACAGCGCCCGTATGCCCAGCCGCGGCAGGGTACGGGTGACCTCGGCGGTGGACGGCGTCGCGGTCTTCGGCGCGCTGCCCGGCCTGCCGGTGACGAGCACGCCGATACGGCCGGTGTGCCCGTCGTCGAGCCGCTGGGCCGCGAGCCCCGTGATGTCGAACAGGGCGCGGTCCACCTCGCCCCGTGTCAGCGCGCCCCAGGCGTCCTGCGGTACGACATAGGTGTGTCCGTTCTCGGTGAAGCGCGCGAAGGCCGCCTCACGCCGCCGCGGGGCGGGAGCGGTACCGACGATCTCGACGGTGCCGCCCGTGCGCCGGTAGCTGACCGTGTCACCCGTGATGAGGGTGACCTTCTCGACGGGCCCGGCGGCCGCTGCGCCCGGCCGGTCGGCGGCTTGCGTCGTCGGCGCCGCGTCGGCCGGGGCGACGACCACCCCTGCCAGCGTGCCGACCCCCAGCAGCAGCGCCGCTGTTCTGTGTCCTGTCACTGCAACCCTCCTGTTGCCGTCCCTTGGTCGAGGGACGGGGACGGTGTTCCGACAGGAGAACCGGTCGGCAGGGCCTCCGGGTTGCCCGGCGGGGTCAGAATCCCCGGAAGACGCCGTCGTCGTCCGCGGCGTCCACGAACTCCTCCCAGTCCATGTTGGCGAGGGATATGTTGTTCTCGATCGCCGGCAACTCGGCGGCGATCACCCGGAGTTCGTCGAAGCCCTGCTCCGGTGCGTCGTCCTCGCCCTTCAGGACGGCCAGCAGCGGCAGCTCCGATCCGCTCAGGGCCCGCCGGTCCGCCACGATCAGCAGGTCGTCCTCTGCGGGCGCGAGCGCCACGATCTGCTCGGTGGTCAGGTCGCGGTAGGCGGGGTCGTCCACGATGTGCAGCGCCGCGAGGAACCCGTCCTCCTCGTCGGGGGTGGTGACCACCGCGCAAAGCCTCCGCCAGGCCTCCTCGTCGGAGAAGTCGGTGCGGATCAGCAGGGTGTCCTCGTTCTGCGGCAGGCTCTTCACGGGCGCATCTCCTGAAGGGGTGGGCGACGACCGGGCTGTGCGGCACCCGGCACACATGGCCTGCGCATGTTAGCCAGTCGGACGGTCACACATGTCGGCGCGTCGCGGGTGTCACGGAGGGTGAACGGCGACGCCGCGGGCGCCGGTTCGGACGGCGCCGCCCCGCGGCTCACCGATCCCGCTCGGCGGGCGGGAGGCGGCGCGCCGAGCCGGTCGTCGCGGTCACGCACGGCATGGGCGGCGGAAAGCACCGGGCCGCCGCGGTCACCGCCGCGCCGTCCGGGGGCCAGGCGCACGTCGGCCGTCGAGCGGCCCCCCGTATGCTCGTCCTCATGAGCGCCGCACCTCCCGCCCGTAAACGCGACGGCGCCGCGACACGCGAGGCGATCCTCGCGGCCGCGGTCGTCGAATTCACCGAGCACGGCTACGCCCGGGCCGGGGTGCGGCAGATCGCCGAGCGGGCGGGTGTCACGGCGATGATGATCAACCGCTACTTCGGCTCCAAGGAGGGCCTGTTCGCCCAGGCCGTCGACCGCGCCTTCGGCCCGCCGACCATCGTCGGCGACGAACTGGCCGGTCTGGCGCACTCCCTCGCCCGCACGCTCGCCGAGCGCACGACGCCCGGCGCCGAGCGGCTCGACCCGTTCCTGCTGTTGCTGCGCTCGGCATCGGACCCGGAGGCGGCGAGCATCGTCCGCGACGGCGTCGAGACGCACGTGGGCGCGCGGCTCGCCGGGCTGCTCGGCGGTTCCGACGCGGACGTCCGCGCTCAGCTCGGACTCGCGCTGGTCGCCGGTACGTGGCTGCTGCGCAGCGTCGTCGGCATCACCGCGCTCGCGGCGGCCGACAACGAACGCCTCACGGAGATCCTCGCCGACATGCTCCGCCCGGTCACCGGCGAGCCCGACGCCACGCCCCCGCCCAACGCCGGCCCGGACGGCACGGAGGGGTAGCGCACCGGCGCCAGGAGGCCGGCGTTCAGCTCAGGACGGGGGCCGGCGTCGTACGGTCCGCGTCCCGGCCGGAACGCCTCGGCGGGCCTGCCGCCCGCTCGCGCTCAGAACGCGGACCGGATGAGCCCGCCGTCCACGCGGATCGTCGCTCCGCTGACGAGCCCCGACGAGTGTCGAGCCACCTGCAACGTCAATGTCGTCTCGGGTGTCCGGATGATCCAGCACCTGGTCCCGGCGATGCGGGAGCGCGGCTGGGGACGGGTGGTGACGATCGGCGGCGGTCTCGCCTCCCAGCCGATGAACACCCACCCGCGGCACAACGCCGCCCTGGCGGCCCGGCACAACCGCGCCGTGTCCCTGGCCCGTGAGCTGAAGGGCACCGGCGTCACCTCCAACGTGGTGTCACCCGGAGCGATCCTGGTCGAGGCCACCAGGGAACTCGTCACCGGGATCGGGCCCGCCCGCGGCCGGGGCCGGACCTGGGAGGAGATCCGGCCGGCGCCGTCGAGGCACTCATCCCCAACGACCAGGAACGGTTCGGCGAGCCGGACGAGATCGCGGCGGCGGTGGCGTACCTGTGCAGCGCCTACGCGCAGTACGTCAGCCGGCTTCTACCGGCACCTGTCGTGGGCGCGGCAGATTGAGGTTCATGCCTGTTCTCCAGCTCCTCGGACTCCATGCGTGACGGCAGGAGATGTGTGTCACCGGCATAAAAGTATACAATTGTAGACTTCCTGGAGTTCCTTGTTCCCGTGCAAACCGTGGAACCCGCACGACCCGCGCGGCATCATCAGTGGCAAGCGACACGCAAAGGAACAAGGCGACAGCAGTGCACCCACACAACGCGACGCGTGCCCCCGGAGGCATGGCAGGCGCGGCCACCGATACCCGCCAGCGTCTTGTTCCGCCCTTCCCCAAGCCGGCGGTCCGCCTGTGGGAGCTCACACGTCTCGATCCGGCACGTGCCTACCGCGTCGCGAAGGCGATGGACTGGCTGGGGCCGGTCCTCGTCGCCGTCCTCGCCGGAGCGCTCCGTTTTTGGCGCCTCGGCCGGCCGCGGGGCCTCGTCTTCGACGAGACCTACTACGCCAAGGACGCCTGGTCCCTGCTGCGGCTCGGCTACGAGGGCAGCTGGCCGGACCGCAAGATCACCGACCCGCAGATCCTCGCGCACCCCCAGGCGGTCCCGCTCTCCGACACCGGGGCCTTCGTCGCCCACCCGCCGACGGGCAAGTGGGTGATCGCCCTCGGCGAGTGGACGTTCGGCCTGAACCCGTTCGGCTGGCGGTTCATGACGGCGGCCCTCGGCACCCTGTCGGTGCTCATGCTGTGCCGGATAGGCCGCCGCCTGTTCCGCTCGACGCTGCTGGGCTGCCTGGCCGGCGCGCTGATGGCACTGGACGGCCTGCACCTGGTGATGAGCCGTACCGCGCTGCTGGACCTCGTGGTGATGTTCTTCGTCCTGGCGGCGTTCGGCTGCCTGCTGATCGACCGGGACCACGCACGGGCCCGGCTCGCGGCGGCGCTGCCCGTCGGCGCGGACGGCCGGGCGCGCCCGGACGCGCGCACCGGCGACCGCGCCGGGACCGGGGTCCGCCCCTGGCGGCTCGCCGCCGGCCTCTTCCTGGGACTTGCGGCCTCCACCAAGTGGAACGGGCTCTACGTCCTGGTGTTCTTCGCGGTCCTGACCGTGCTGTGGGACGTCGGTGCCCGCCGCGTCGCCGGGGCCCGCCGCCCGTACCGGGCGGTGCTGCGCAAGGACCTCGGCCGGTCGTTCCTGTCGCTGGTCCCGGTCGCCGCGATGACGTACCTGGCGACCTGGACCGGCTGGTTCCTGTCCGGCAAGGGCTACGGACGCCACTGGGCCGACGGCCGCGGCGGCACCTGGTCATGGGTTCCCGCCCCGCTGCGCAGCTGGTGGCACTACGAGTACGGCGTCTACCAGTTCAACGTGGGGCTGCACTCCCCCCACTCGTACGAGTCCAACCCCTGGAGCTGGCTGGTCCTGGGCCGCCCCGTGCTGTTCCACTACGAGGCGCCGAAACCCGGGCACGACGGCTGCCACACGGCGACCGACTGCTCGCAGACGGTCCTCGCCCTCGGCACACCGCTGCTGTGGTGGTCGGCGTGCTGCGCACTCGTGTACCTGCTCTACCGATGGGCGCTGCGCCGCGACTGGCGGGCCGGCGCCGTCCTGTGCGCGGTGGGCGCCGGCTATCTGCCCTGGTTCCTCTACCAGGACCGCACGATCTTCTCCTTCTACGCGGTGATCCTCGTGCCGTACCTGTGCCTGGCCGTGACGATGCTGGTGGGAGCCCTGGCCGGACCGCCGGGCGCGGACCGCGGACGCCGCACGGCGGGCGCGGTGGCCGCGGGTGTGCTCGTCCTGCTCATCGCCTGGAACTTCGTCTACTTCTTCCCGCTCTACACCGGGCAGACGATCCCGTACGCCGACTGGCACAGCAGGATGTGGCTCGACACCTGGGTCTGACGGCACGTACCAGGTTGCCGGTATTGCGCGGAAGACGCATATGTGTTCCGCTCTGTGTACTGACACCCGACCCCGACACCCGACATCTGACACCTGACACCTGACACTGAAACCGACCGAGGAGAACACGCAATGCTTCGCAACGGACTGGAACCCTGGCACCTGCTCATCGTGGCGATCGTGCTCATCGCGCTGTTCGGATCGAAGAAACTCCCCGACGCGGCCCGCGGTCTGGGCCGCTCGATGCGCATCCTCAAGAGCGAGGCCCGGGCGATGCGGGAGGACGACGCCGTCGAGGGGCCCACCGCCTCCGCCGTTCCGCACGACGCCCGCACCCCGGCCGCCGGGACCGCCACGGCAGGGCCCGCCACGGCCGGGCCCGCGACCGAACGCTGACCGCCGCACCCGGGCGACCGGGGCCGTGCGAAACGGGGCAGTCGTCCGACGCAGAGACGGATGACCGCGTCGCGCCGGTGACGCAGTCATTCGACGGATGTGTGCGCAATGTCGGTCCCCGGACACTGATCTGGTGCTGCTCGCACACGCCGAGCCGCGAGCAGGCGGGCACCGGCCCGCGCGGCCTCCCCGCCGCCCCGGACGCGCTCACGACCGACGAAAGGCGACCCGTATGCCCACCTTCGCTGACCACGTCATCGCCTCCCTGAAGGCTTCCGGCGTGCGGCGCCTGTACGGCCTGCCCGGCGACTCCCTCAACGGCCTGACGGACGCCATACGCCGGGACGACGACGTCGACTGGGTGCACGTGCGGCACGAGGAGAGCGCCGCCTTCGCGGCGGCGGCCGAGGCCGGGCTGACCGGTGAGCTGACCGTCTGCGTCGGCAGCTGCGGTCCGGGCAACCTGCACCTGATCAACGGGCTCTTCGACGCCCAGCGCAGCCGTGTGCCGGTCCTCGCCATCGCCGCCCAGATCCCGGGCGGCGAGATCGGCTCCGGTTACTTCCAGGAGACGCGCCCGCAGGAACTGTTCGCCGACTGCAGCGTCTACGCGGAGGCCGTCACCAGCCCCGAGCACGCGACGCGCGTCCTGGAGATGGCGATGCGGGCGGCCGTCGAGCGCAGGGGCGTCGCGGTCGTCGTCGTACCCGGTGAGATCTTCCTCGGCAAGACCGGCCGCGACCTGGCCCCCACGGTGGTGCGCCCGGCCAGGACCGTCGTCCGCCCGGACGACGCCGACCTGCGCGAGGCCGCCGCGCTGCTGAACGGCGGGCAGAAGGTGACGATCCTGGCGGGCGCGGGGGCCGCCGGCGCCCACGACGACCTGGTCCGGCTCGCCGAGACCCTCAAGGCACCCGTCGTGCACGCCCTGCGCGGCAAGGAGTACGTCGAGTACGACAACCCGTACGACGTCGGGATGACCGGTCTGCTCGGCTTCGCCTCCGGTTACAAGGCGATCGAGGAGGCCGACACCCTGCTGATGCTCGGGACCGACTTCCCCTACCGGCAGTTCTACCCGCAGGGCGCCAAGGTCATCCAGCTCGACATCCGCGGCGAGCAGATCGGCCGGCGCACCCGGGTCGACCTGCCCCTGGTCGGCAGCGTGCGCGACACCCTGCCCGCGCTGCTGCCGCTGCTGACCGTCAAGAGCGGGCGCAAGCATCTCGACGAGGCCCTCGCCCACTACGCCCGCACGCGCAGGTCGCTGGACGCGCTCGCCGTCAACGACCGCGAACGCACCCCGATCCACCCGCAGTTCGTGGCCCGCACCCTGGACCGCCTCGCGGACCGGGACGCGGTCTTCACCGTCGACGTCGGCTCCCCGGTGGTGTGGGCGGCCCGCTACCTGACCTTCAACGGACAGCGGCGGCTGCTCGGCTCCTTCAACCACGGGACGATGGCCTGCGCCCTGCCGCACGCCGTGGGCGCGCAGGCGGCGTACCCGGGCCGTCAGGTGGTCTCGCTGTCGGGCGACGGCGGGCTCACCATGCTCCTCGGGGAGCTGTTCACCCTGCGGCAGAACCGCCTGCCGGCCAAGATCGTCGTCTTCAACAACGGCTCGCTGAACTTCGTCGAGCTGGAGATGAAGGCGGCCGGCATCGTCAACTACGCGACCGAGCTGGACAATCCGCAGCTCGCCGAGGTCGCCGCCGCCGTCGGGCTGTGGGCCCGCAGGGTGGAGCGGCCGGGGGACCTGGAGGACGCGCTCAAGGGCGCCTTCGCGCACGACGGGCCCGCCCTGGTCGAGGTGATGACGGCCCGTCAGGAGCTGTCCGTGCCGCCGGCGGTCACCGTGGAGCAGGCCAAGGGTTTCACGCTCTACGCGATCCGCACCATCCTGTCCGGCCGGGGCGAGGAACTCCTCGACCTGGTCACTACCAACGTCGCCCGGCGGGTCCTGCGCTGACCGGCGGCCAACCCGGAACACGTGTCTTCGATGACATGTGTGTGCCAGGGCACATGTAAACATGCTTGCCTCAGGCAACCAGGCACCTGCATAGTTGCCTTGAGCAAGAATATCGGGAGGCACGTGTGGCCGACAGAGCTCAGTACGAGGAGCTGATGCGCCAGCTCAGCGCCATCGGATCCGTACGACGAGAGCTGGGCCGGATCCTTCCGGGCGGCTGCTCCAGCGTCGCCGCCACGGTGCTGGCCCTGCTCGGCCGTGACGGCGACATGCGCATCGGCAGGCTCGCGGAACTCCTCGCCGTCGACATGTCGGTCACCAGCCGCCACGTCGCGCACGTGGCGGCCCGGGGCTGGATCGACCGCAGCCCCGATCCCGCCGACCGGCGCTCGCGCATCCTGCGCCTGACCCCCGAGGGCCGGGCCATGCTCACCCGGCTGTCCGAGCACACCGGGCAGCTGCTCGCCCGGCGGCTGAGCGGCTGGAGCGACGAGGACGTCCGTCAGCTGACGTGCCTCATGGCCCGGCTCCGGGCGAGCTTCGAAGACCCCTGGACCGGAGCCGGCCCCTGGGCGGAACAGCCCCCCGGGACCGCACAGGACCCCGGCGCCGGACCGCCCGAGGACGACTGTTCACCCCGTACACCCGCTGCCACCACGTAAGGACGAGAAACCCCATGACAACCACCCCGAAAGCAGGTGTGCGGGCCCACGCCCGTCCAGGAGGAGGTTCGCCCGACGCGCCGATGACCCACGCGCAGATCATGCGCGCCCTGTCCGGACTGCTGCTCGGCCTGTTCGCCGCCATCCTGTCCTCCACCGTGGTCACCAACGCGCTGCCGAGGATCATCGGTGACCTCGGCGGCGGCCAGAGCGCCTACACCTGGGTCGTCACCGCCTCCCTGCTGGCGGTGACCGCGTCGACCCCGCTGTGGGGCAAGCTCGCGGACCAGTTCAGCAAGAAGGTCCTGGTCCAGTCGGCGCTGATCGTCTACTGCGCCGGCTCCCTGGTGGCCGGTCTCGCGCCCAACCCCGCGACGCTGATCACCGCCCGTGTCATCCAGGGCCTGGGCGGCGGCGGTCTGTCGGCGCTGGCCCAGGTCGTCCTGGCCGCGATGATCGCTCCGCGCGAGCGCGGCCGGTACTCCGGCTACCTGGGCGCGACCTTCGCCGTCGCCACCGTCGGCGGGCCGCTGCTGGGCGGTGTCATCACCGACACCTCCTGGCTCGGCTGGCGCTGGTGCCTGTTCGTCGGCATCCCCTTCGCGCTGGTCGCGCTGGTGGTCCTCCAGCGGACGCTGAACCTGCCCGTGGCCAGGCGTGACGTCAAGGTCGACTGGGCCGGCGCCTTCTTCGTCACCGCGGCCGTCTGCACCCTGCTGATCTGGGTCACCTTCGCCGACGACAAGTACGCCTGGCTGTCCTGGCAGACGTACACCCTGGTGGCCGCGTCGATCGTGCTCGCGCTGATCTTCCTGTTCGTCGAGACGAAGGCCGCGGAACCGATCATCCCGCTGCGGCTGTTCCGCAACCCCACCATCGCCCTCGCCTCCGTCGCCTCCCTCTTCGTCGGCATCGCGCTGTTCGCGGGCACCGTCTTCTTCAGCCAGTACTTCCAGCTCGCGCGCGGCGATTCCCCGACCAGGTCGGGCGTCATGACGATCCCGTTCATCGCGGGCCTGTTCGTCTCCTCCACGGTCTCCGGACGGGTCATCACCCGCACCGGCAAGTGGAAGGGCTGGCTGCTGACCGGCGGTGTGCTGCTGACGGCGGGCCTGGCCCTGCTGGGCATGCTCCGCTACGACACCCCGTACCTGTTCATCGCGCTGTGCATGGCGCTGATGGGCCTCGGCGTCGGCATGACCCTCCAGAACCTCGTGCTGTGCACCCAGAACCAGGTCGCCCCGACCGACCTCGGTGCCGCGTCCTCCACGGTGACCTTCTTCCGCTCCCTCGGCGGCGCGGTGGGCGTCTCCGTGCTCGGCTCGGTCCTCACCACCCGGATCGGCCACTACGCGCGTGAGACCATCACCCGGCTCAGCCCGCCGGACCAGGCCGTGGCCGCGAAGACCTCCGGCGACGGCCGGCTGCCCGACCTCGCCCTGCTGCCCGCTCCGGTCCGCACCTGGCTGGAAGGCGCCTACGGGCACGCGATCGGCGACATCTTCATGTACGTCGCCCCGATCGCGCTGATCGCCTTCCTGGTGACCCTGTTCATCAAGGAGGTCCCGCTGCGCGCCTCCAGCGGCCTGGTCCAGGCGGCGCAGGCGGCGCAGGCGGCGGAGACCGCCGAGGCCGTCGCCGGGCTGCCGGTACCGGCGGAGGCCGTCGACACGGACGCGCAGGCCCTCGCCCCCGCGGGTGTCCCGGTCCGCGGCCGGGTCAGCGTCGACGGGAGCGAGCCCGTCCCGCGGGCCGTGGTCACGCTGACCTCACCGCAGGGCCGGCAGCTGGGCCGGGCGGAGGTGCGGGCCGACGGCTCCTACACGCTGGACGCCCCCGGCTCCGGGCGGTACGTCCTGGTCACCTCCGCCGACGGCTACCCGCCGCAGGAGTCCACGATCGTGGTCGACGACGAGTCGGTCGTCCACGACGTCCTGCTGACGGCACCGGCCGGCTGACCGGTACGACGCGGCCGTGCCGGTCCCGCCCCGGACCGGCACGGCCACCGCGTACCGGGCGACCGAAACCCGTACCGGCGTCGCCGCACAGCGAGGCCACCCCTCGCACGGCACCGGCGCTCACACGTGCCCGAAGGGCCGGACGCGGGCGGCGGATGCGCCGTGGTCACCTGAGGGCACGTCAAGTAGCGGGCAGGCGACGAGACGGACGGCGCCGGACACGTATCTCCGCCCGCGCACCGACCGGTTGGGGCGGCCGGTCGCGGGAGGACCGGCACTCGCCGCGACAGCGACGGGAGTTGGGGTGATGCTGGATGCGGGCCGAAGCCCGGACCGGCCCCTCACCCTCCCACGCGGCCGTGGCATCGTCACACGGGCCGCCCGAGCAACGAGGTGAAGCCCGTGAGCGCACCCGTCCGCCCCCTCCCGGCCGCCGCAGACGGCACCCGTGCCCCCGCCGAACCGACCAGGTCCGCGCAGCGGGTCGTGGAGTGCCTCCAGGCGCACGACGTGCCGTACGTCTTCGGCGTGCCCGGCGCGAAGATCGACGCCGTCTACGACGCGCTGGCCGACACAGGCCCGGAACTCGTCGTCTGCCGGCACGAGCAGAACGCGGTCTTCATGGCCGCGGCCGTCGGCCGGCTCACCGGAGTGCCGGGGGTGGTCCTGGTCACCTCCGGCCCCGGCACCAGCAACCTGGCGACCGGACTGCTGACCGCCACCACCGAGCAGGACCCGGTGGTCGCCCTGTGCGGCGCGGTCTCCCGGCCGGACCGGCTCAAGCGCACGCACCAGTCGATGGACGCCGCCGCGCTGCTGGCGGCCGTCACCAAGTCCGCCGGCGAGGTCAGCCACCCCGACAACGTCCCCGAGGCCGTCGCCAACGCCTTCCGCCGCGCGCTGAGCGAACCACGCGGCGCCGCCGCCGTGATCCTCCCCGCCGACGTCGCGGCGGAGAGCACGCCCGCGGCCATCCGCGAGCCACTGCCCGTTCCGCCCGCGGGCCCCGCCCCCGCCGATCGGATCCGCGAGGCCGCCCGGATCCTGCGCGGCGCCCGCAACCCGGTCGTGCTGGTCGGCGCGCGCGGCGCCGACGAGGCGGCCTGCGCGGCGATCCGCTCCCTCATCGCCGGCGGCGGACTGCCGGTGATCGAGACCTTCCAGGCCGCCGGCGTGGTCTCCCGAGAACTGGAGAGCCACTACCTCGGCCGGGTCGGGCTCTTCCGCAACCAGCCCGCCGACGTCGTCGCCGCCGCCGCGGACGTCATCCTCGCCGTCGGCTTCGACCCGGTGGAGTACGACCCCGGACTGTGGAACACCGACCCGCGGCGCACCGTCGTCCACGTCGACGCCCTGCCGGCCGAGATCGACAACCACTACCGGCCCGCGCTGGAACTGCGCGGTGACATCGCCGCCACCCTCACCGAACTGGCCCGCCACACCGGGCCGGTCCGGCTGGGACCCGAGGCCGACGCCGCCGTGGCGGCGCAGCGCGCCCGGCTGACCGCCATCGACGACGAGGCCCGTGCCCGGCCCGCCTCCGACCGGGGTCTCGACCCCGCGGCCGTCTGCCTGGCGCTGCGCGACCACCTCGGCGACCAGGCCACGATCGCCTGCGACATCGGCTCGGTGTACATCCATATGGCCCGCCACTTCCGCGTCTACGAACCGCGGCGGCTGCTGTTCTCCAACGGCCAGCAGACCCTCGGCGTGGCACTGCCATGGGCCCTCGCCGCCGCCCTGGTCCGCCCCGGAACACAGATCGTCTCCGTCTCCGGGGACGGCGGATTCCTCTTCTCCGCGCAGGAGTTGGAGACCGCGACCCGCCTGGGCCTGAGCTTCGTCCACGTCATCTTCCGTGACAACACCTACGACATGGTCGGTTTCCAGCAGGACCTCAAGTACGGGCGCAGGAGCGGGGTCGCCCTCGGCGACTACGACGCCGTCGCCTACGCGCGGGCGTTCGGCGCCCGGGGCGTCCGCGTGCGCAGCATGGAGGAGTTCGGCAGCGCGCTGCGCCGGGCGCTCGAGGCCGACGGGCCCACGATCATCGACGTGCCGGTCGACTACTCGCGCAACACCGAACTGGGCGAGCACCTGATCCCCGGCGCGTTCGAGTGAGCCCCACGCGGAGGGAACAGGACATGACGACGACCGAGTCCGCCACCGGCCGGCTGCACCGATTCGTCTCCGCGCTACGGCACCTGCCGCCGCTGCGGGGCACGCCACCGGCGCTCTACCAGACGTCGACCATGGCCGCCCTGCTCGCGGGGGTCTACGACGGCGATGTCACCGTCGCCGAACTGCTGCGGCACGGCGACTTCGGGCTCGGCACGTTCGACCGGCTCGACGGCGAGATGCTCGTCCTCGGCGGCACCTGCTACCGCCTGCGTGCCGACGGCTCGGTCGAGGAGGCGGGCGGCACCGAGCCGACCCCCTTCGCCGCGGTGACCCGCTTCCGGCCCGAACGGCGTGCCGAGCTGTCGGGGCCGCTGACCCGGGCCGAGACGGAGGAGGCCGTGGGCGGACTGCTGACCAGCCCCAACCTGGTGCACGCGGTCCGGATCGACGGACACTTCAGCGCCCTGCGCACACGGACCGTGGCCCGGCAGCAGCGGCCGTACCCGCCCCTCGCCGACGCGACGGCCGGGCAGGCGGAGAACACCTTCTCCGACGTGTCCGGCACGCTCGCCGGCTTCTTCACCCCGTACTACGAGCAGGGTGTGTCCGTCGCCGGCTACCACCTGCACTTCCTCGACCGGAGCCGGACGCGTGGCGGCCACGGCCTGGACTTCACGCTCACCGGGGGACACGTCAGCGTGCAAGCGCTGCCGGAACTGCGGCTGCGGCTGCCCACCACCCGGGACTTCCTGCGGGCCTCCCCTCCCTCGACCCCCCTGGACGAGCAGATCCGCCGCATCGAGAACGGCTGACCTCCCGGCGGGCCGCACACGCCGGTGCCCTCGGCGTGCCCGTCGGCCGGACGGCCGCGCCACTGACACCGGACCTGTCGAACGCGGGAGCCACCGGGCGCCTGCTGCGGCCGGGTCCGGCTACGGGGATGCCTGTGCTGTGCTGCCGGGTGTGTGGCCTGCCGGATGCGTGCGGTGCCGGGCGCGGGTCCCGCCGGGTGTGTGCGCCACCGGGGTCCGGTCTGCCGGATGCCTGTCTCGCCGGGCGTGTGCGTCGGCTGCGCGTCTGTCGCGCGGGGAGTCTTGGCGGATGCCTGCGCCGCTGGGGGCGTGGCCTGCCGGATGCGTGCGGTGCCGGGCGTGCGTCCCGCCGGGTGCGTGCGCCGCCGGGGCCGGGCCTGCCGGATGCCTGTCTCGCCGGGTGCATGCGTCGGACGCGTCTGTCGCACCGGATGCCTCCGGCGCCCGGCGTCTGTGCCACCGGCGCCCGGCCTGCCGGACGCCTGCCTCGCCGGGCGCGTGCCCCACCCAGGCTGCTGTCCAGCGCCGCCGGATGGTCGGCGGGAGCCGGCCTGAACCGGCTCCGTGCACAGGGCCACGGGGCCGGTTCCCGGTGCTTCGTGCGTTCGCCGGGACTGGCAAGCGCAGGCGGCTGGCCGGAGCCGGTGCCTCGTGCGTTCGCCGGGACTGGCAAGCGCAGGCGGCTGGCCGGAGCCGGTGCTTCGTGCGTTCGCCGGGACCGGGAAGCGCAGGCGGCTGGCCGGAGCCGGTGCTTCGTGCGTTCGCCGGGACCGGGAAGCGCAGGCGGCCGGCCGGTCCCGGTGCTTCGTGCGTTCGCCGAGGCGGCCGGCGGGCGTTCAGCCGACCTCGCCGCCCACCGCCTGTGTCACCGGTACCGCCGCCGCCCGCACACCCGGTCCGAGCGCGGCGAGGACGCCGACGGCAGCGGCGCCCGCGAACAGTGCCAGCAGGGCCGCCCAGGGCACCGAGATCACGGCGCCGTGCTGTCCGGCCACCGCCGCCACCCCCGCCGCGCCGCCCGCGAGGATGCCCAGCCCGGCGCCCAGCGCCGACACCACCACCGCCTCCACCCGCAGCATGGACCGCACGCCCGCGCGGTCCAGACCGACCGCGCGCAGCAGGCCGATCTCCCGGGCCCGCTCGAAGACCGCCATGCCCATGGTGTTCGCCACGCCCAGCGCCGCCACGGCGACCGTGACACTGAGCATCGCGTACAGCACCGACAACAGCGGGCCGAAGCCGCGCTCCGCCTCCCGTGCCGCGTCCGCCCGGTCCTGGACGAGCAGCACCGGATTGTGCAGCGCCCGGCGGATCTCCTCCTTCAGCGCACCCGTGCGGCCGGGCTCGGCACGCACCAGCACCGAGAGCACCTCACTGTCCGGCGTACCGGTCCCGGTCACCGCGCTCTGCGGCAGCAGGGCCGGGCCGAGGGCGTCGGGGCCGTCGTAGACCGCGACGATCCGGCGGTCCAGCGCCGGGCCGTCCGCCGTGCCGTCGTCCGACAGACGCCTGCCGGTGATCCGGTCGCCCAGGTGCCACCCGTGCTCCTCGGCCAGGTCCCGCGTGACCGCGATGGCGTCGGCCCGGCCGGCCAGCTCGTCCAGATCGCCCGCGCGCACCGTGAGGTCGGCGAGCCGGCCTGGGCCCACGGCCCGTGGATCCACCACCGCGGTCCACAGGTCGGAACCGTCGCGGAGGCGGAAGCCGGCCTCGCGGACCGCGCTGACCGCCGCCACGTGCGGCAGCCGCGCCACCCGCGCCGCCGTGTGCGTGCCGATCCGCGCGTAGTCGACCGCGGTGATCCGCAGGTCCGTCGGCATGGCCGCCTCCGCCTCCCGCCCCGCCGTGGCGCTCAGCGAGGACAGCGCCACGGTGACCGCGCTGACGAGCGCCACGCACACGGTGAGCGCCCCGGCGGTCGCCGCCGTACGCCGTGGATCGCGGCGCGCGTTGGCCAGCGCCAGGGTGCCGCGCACTCCGGTCAGCAGCCGCACCGGCGCGCGCAGCGCCCGGGTGACGGCGTCCGCCAGTCGCGGCGTGAGCAGGATCAGCCCGGCCAGCAGCACCGGAGTGGCGAGGGACAGCACCCCGAGGTCGCCCTCGCCCGCGGCCATCAGCAGCGCACCGGCGGCGGTGGCCGCGAGGCCGGCCAGGGTGCGGCGCCGCAGCGCGGCGGCCGGGGCCGGCAGGTGTGTGCGCAGGGCCGCCACGGGGGCGACGGCGGAGGCCCGCAGGGCGGGTACGTACGCGGCGGCGGCCGTGAAACCCACACCGACGCACAGGGCCGTCAGCAGCGGAACGGGGGACAGCAGGGCCGGCGGAGCGGTGCCCGCGGGCCCGGCGGCCGGTCCGAACAGGCCGGCGAGCAGTGTGGCCGCGCCCGCCCCGAGCGCGTACCCGGCCACGGCCGCCACGGCTCCGACGACGGCCGCCTCGGCGAGCACCATGCCCAGCACCCGGCGGCGGCTCGCGCCCACCGCGCGCAGCAGGGCGTGCTCACGTGCCCGCACCGCGCTGAGCATGGTGAAGGTGTTGCTCACCAGGAAGGCGGAGACGAACAGGGCGATCCCGGCGAAGAGCAGCAGGAGCGTGCCGAGCTTCTTCCGGTCGGGTGCCGCCGCGGCCTCCCTGTCCAGTTCCGCGCGGGTCACCGCGTCGAGGCCCCGCGGCAGGATCCGTGACGCCCGTCCCGCGAGGGCCCGCGCCGGGGTGCCGGGGGCGGCCGTGAGGGTCACCGACGCGTACCGGCCGGGCGCCGGCGCGAACAGGGCCCGCGCGGTGGCACCGTCGAACGCGGTGACCGTGCCGCCGGCGGCGGTGGCGGGGTCGTACACGGTGAAGACACCCGTGAGCCGTACCGTGCGGACCTCGCCGGCGACGACGACCCGCACCCGGTCACCGACCCGGTACCCGGCCCGCTCGGCGGACCACCGGTCCACGGCGATCTCCCCGGGACCCTGCGGGCCGCGCCCACGCGTCATCGGGTAGCGGGGGTCGGCGCCGTGCGCGTCCGGCACGAAGTTCACCCCGGCGTCGGCGGACGGCGGCCCCACCAGGGTGCCGTCGCGCGCCACCAGGAAGGCAGGGCCGCGCAGGGCGCCCCGGGCCGCCGCCGCCCCGGGCAGCGCGGCGAGCCTGCGCCGCAGCGCCTCGCCGGGTGCCGTGCCGCCTCCGGCGGGGCGCACCTCCACGGACACGTCCGGGCGCGAGGCACGCTGGAGCCGCTCGGCACCCCTGGCCAGGGACTCGGTGTACAGCAGGGAGCCGCTGACGCAGGCGACCCCGATCAGCACGGCCAGGGCAGGCAGGACGAAGCGGTGCCGGTCGCGGAGCACGGAACGCATGACGGTACGGAGCATGGGGCCTTCCAGCGCTGCGGTCGGGGTGACGGTGCCGGGGAACCGGCGGACGGTCCGATCCTGACCGGGGCGGGGGCCCGCGCGGATCAGCCGGAGGTGCGAAGGTGCGGGGCGCGCACCGGGCGTTACTCGGCCGAACGGACGAGGCGCGGCGGCGGGGGAGCGCCGTACCCTCCCCGGCATGAACCAGCTCTTCGACGTCCCGCCGGGAGGCAGGCGGATCGCGGCGGCCTGCGCGGCGGTGATCCTGGTCGCCGCGGTGGCCACCGAGGGCGCGGACACCGGCTCCGTGCCGCTGGCCGCCGCCTGGACGGTGTCCGGCGGCCTGCTGCTCGCCGCCGTCGCCGTGCGCCGGGACCGCTTCGGCGCGGTGGCCGCCGCCGGTGTCCTCGCCTCCTGCCTGGTGACCCTCGTGACCACCCGGGTGGCCGCCCGGCCCGACACCACCTTCGGGCTCGCCGAGACCTCCGCCCTGCTGCTGGTCGTCGTCCGGGCGGCGCGCCTGCGTCCGCCGCTGCGCGCCGCGGCCCTGGCCGGCGGGGCGCTGGTCGCGCTGACCGTGATCCTGCTGCGGCTGCCGCCGTCCGAGTACGAACCGCTGGTGCCGTTCGTGGTCCCGGCGCTCTGGTTCGCCGCCGCCCTGGCGACGGTACTGGGCCTGTACCTCCGGCTGCTCGACCGTTACCGGGCGCAGGAGCACCAGGCCGGCTTGCAGGCGCAGCGCCTCGAATACGCGCGGGAACTGCACGACTTCGTCGGCCACCACGTGACCGCGATCATCGCCCAGACCAAGGCCGTGAGGTACGCGACGGCGGCCGGCCGCCCCCCGTCGCCGGAGGAACTGGACGGCATGCTGGCGGCCGTGGAGGAGGCCGGGTCGCAGGCCATGCAGTCGATGCGCGCCATGGTGGCGGTGCTGCGCGACCCCGGCGGCCCGGCGGCCACGGCGGGTCCGGGCGGGGAACTCGCCGACCTGCGCGCCCTGACCGGACGCTTCTCCGCGACCGGCCCGGCCACCGCACTCACCCTCGATCCCCGTCTCACCGCCGCCGCGCTGCCGCCGGGCGTGGCCGCCACCGTGCACCAGGTCGTGCGCGAGTCGCTGACCAATGTGCGCAGGCACGCGCGCGGGGCCGGGGCGGTCACCGTCGACGTACGGCTGGCCGGCGACACCGCCTGCCCGTCCGTGCTCGTGTCGGTGACCGACGACGGACCGGAGGCGGCCGGGAGCGGCGGGGCGCCCGCCGACGGGGCCGTGGGGGGACCCTCCGCCCGGGGCGCCGGGGCCGCCCGCTGCGGGTACGGACTGGTCGGGCTGGCCGAACGCGCGGCCATGATGGGCGGCACCGTCACCGCGGGGCCGCGGCCGGGCGTCGGCTGGCTCGTCGAGGCCCGCATCCCGCTGCCCGGGCCCCTGCCCGCCCCCGGCGACGACCGGCGTCACGGAGACGGCCGTACGACTGCCACCCTGGAACCATGACGATCAGCATCCTCATCGCCGACGACCAGCAGATGATCCGCTCGGCCTACGGCATGATCCTCGGCGCCCAGCCCGACATGGAGATCGTCGCCTCGGTGGCCGACGGCAGCACCGCGGTGCGGGAGGCCCGCCGGCTGCGTCCGGACGTGTGCCTGCTGGACATCAGGATGCCGGGGATCGACGGCCTGGAGGCGACCCGGCTGCTGGCGGGCCCGGAGGCGCCCGACCCGCTGAAGGTGCTCATCGCCACCACCTTCGACCTCGACGAGTACGTGTACCGGGCGCTGCGCAACGGCGCCTACGGCTTCCTCCTCAAGGACGGTTCCCCCGCGCTGCTCGTCGAGGCCGTGCGGGCGGTGGCCGCCGACAACGCCCTGATCTCCCCGGCGGTGACGGTCCGGCTGCTCCGGCACATGACCGACGCCGCGTCCGACGCCGTGTCCGCGTCCGGCTCGGGGAAGCCGGCGCACCGGCGGCGCGGCTCGTCCGGGGCCCGCCCGACAGCGCTCGAACTCCCGCTCACCGCCCGTGAGCTGGACGTCGTACGACTCGTCGCGCGCGGCCGTACCAACGAGGAGCTGGCGGCCGAGCTGCACGTCTCCCTGTCCACCGTCAAGACGCACCTCGGCAGCGTCCAGCGCAAGCTCGCCGCCCGCAACCGGGTGGAGATCGCCGCCTGGGCCTGGGAGAACGGGGTGTGCACCGGCCAGGACACACGGGGCGCGGCCGCCGACTGACACCGGGGACGCACCGACCGCGGCCGGGGAACGGTGTCGCCGGGCACCCATCCCTCACAGATGCCCGGCGACACCTGCCGCGGTCGGTGCGTCCCCAGGGGACCGCGGCGGCTCCGGTGAGGCCAGGAGATATGTTTCCCGCCGCGGACGGCCGGCACGATGGGGCGCACCCCAGGTTTGCGTGGCGGTGTGTGCAGGGCACTCCCTACGGGTGCGCCGGGGTGACGCCGGGAGGCCCCCCGGACGCGCGCGGAGTTCCCCATGCGTGAGTGGTACACAAACCGTAGGGCTCCCCCTATGGCCCCGCCGTCCGGCCGTTGGGCATGCTGAGGTCATGTGCATCGACATCGTCGTCGTCGACGACGACCCCGGGTTCCGCCGTATCGCCACGACGCTGCTGACGGCACGGGGCCTGCGTGTCGTGGCGGAGTCCGGGGACGGCGCCTCGGCCCTGGCCGCGGTGCGGGCACACCGCCCCGACGGGCTCCTGCTCGACCTGCACCTGCCCGACCTGGACGGACTGAGCGTGGCCCGCCGGCTGACCGAGGAGGACGATCCGCCGCGGATCGTGCTGACCTCCACGGACAAGTCGTTCTGGTCGCAGGAGGAACTGCGCAGAGCGGGGATCGAGTCCTTCGTCGCCAAGGACAAGCTGTTCGACGCCGACCTGCGGGGCATGTTCGCCCCCTCGGCATGAGCCCCCGGCGCCCCGTTACTGTCCGAGGTAGCGCAGCACCGCCAGCACGCGCCGGTGCTGCCCGGTAGCCGTCTGGCTGAGCCCCAGTTTCATGAAGATGCCGGTCACGTGCCGCTCCACGGCGGCGACGCTCACGAAGAGCTTCTCGGAGATTCCGGTGTTGGAATGGCCCTCGGCCATGAGGGACAGGACCTCGCGCTCCTTCGGCGTCAGCGCCGCCAGCGGGTCCTCCGGGCGCTTGCGCCCCAGCAGGGCCGAGATCACGTCCGGGTCGAGGGCCGAGTCGCGGGCCACGACCCGCTCGACGGCGTCTATGAGGATCTGGGGACTGGCCACCTTCTCCTTCAGCAGGTAGCCCACCCCGCTCGGGTCGTCCCCGACCAGGTCGAGCGCGTAGGAGGCGTCGAGGAACTGCGAGAGGACGATCACGGCGGTCTCCGGCCGCGCCGCGCGGATCTTCCGTACGGCGTCCAGGCCGTCGGCCTCCAGGGCCGGCGGCATCCGGATGTCGGTGATCACCACGTCGGGCCGGTGCTCCTCGGCGACGCGGACGAGGTCCACCGCGTTGTCGACGGACGCGACGACGTCGATGCCCGCGTGCCGCAGGATGGTCGCGATGCCCTCGCGTACGATCGGCTGGTCTTCTCCCAGCACCGCCCGCAGTGGTTGGCTCATGGCGGAATCTTAGCCTGCGGTGCGTCGTGTCCAGTTGACGAGTGAGCCCGGGGGAAGGCGGCCCGCGCGCCGCCGGATCGGGCGGCGCCCGGGGCGGAAGTGCCCGGCCGAGCGGCCTCGGCGGCGCCGGCCGCTCACGCGGAGACCGGGGCCGCATCGACCTCGCGCGCGTACAGGCGGGCCAGCTGGACCCGGGAGCGGACGCCGAGCTTCTCGAAGGCGTGCCGCAGGTGCGTGTTCACGGTGTGCGGGGACAGGAACAGCCGTTCCGCCGCCTCGCGGTTGGTGGCACCGTGGGCGATCAGCCGCACCACGCCCAGCTCCGACCGGGTCAGCCCGCGCCATTCCGGTTCCGGGGCGGCCGGGACGGCGGCGCCCGCCACCCCGGCGGGCCGGATCCCGAGCTTGCGGAGCCTGCCGTGCACCCGCCGCGCGTCGCGCTCCGCCCCGCACCCGGTGTACAGCGCGAACGCCTCCTCGAAGCGGGACCGGGCCGTGCCGGCGTCGGCCGCGGCGGCGCACTCCCCGGCGTCCTCCAGGGCGCGGGCCCGCAGCAGGGGGCGCGCGGCCCCATGGAGTTCCGCCGCCTCGGCGAGCAGCCCCGCGTCCCGGGCGAACAGGCCCCGGGCGTGCGCGGCGGCGCCCGCGAACAGCGGCAGGCCGGGGTTGAGCCGGGCCCGGTCCTCGGCGAACTCCACCGCCGCGGCGGCCACGTCACGCCGCCCGGAGGCCAGCGCGGCCGCCGCCAGCAGCACCACGTCCCCGGCGTCGACGCAGGTCGCGTGGAGGAAGCCGCGGCGCAGGTGGGCGGCGGCCGCGTCCAACTGGTCGCGGGTCAGGGCCTCGTCCCGGTACAGGGCGGCCAGGACCGCGATCCACGCCCCGGCCCTGCGCGACTGCCGGTCCTCACCCTCCAGGTAGGTCTCCGCCAGGGCCGCGCACGCCTCCAGTGCGGCGTCGTCCCCGGTGTGGAAGGCGATCCGGGCGCGGGCGCACACCACGGCGGCCCCGCTCGCCGCGGACGTCCCCGGTACGTGCGGCCCGGCACCGGCCGCCGCCAGTTCGCGTGCCGCCTCCGGCAGCCGTCCGCCGTCCAGCAGCAGCCGGGCCCGCGCGGTGCGCCACAGCGGCAGGTACGCCCGCCGGCCCCGCTGCTCCGCGTCCGCCAGCCCGCCCTCGACCAGGTCGGCGGCGGCCGTGCCGTCGCCGGCCAGGCCCAGCAGCGCGGCCCGCCAGACCGTCGCCAGGACCACTTCGGGGAGGGCGGGTCCGTACGCCGGGTCCAGCTCGGCGGCCTTCGCCGGCACCGGCTCGCTGTGTCCGAGCGCCTCGGTCCACCGCTGCCGGTGGCAGGCGCTCATCGACCTCAGGGTGCGCTGCGTCAGGTCGTTGAGCGGGTGTGTGCCCCGGGCGCGCGCCAGGGACCCGGCCAGGGCTCCGCCGGCTTCCTCGGCCTCGCCCGCCAGCAGACGGTGCAGCAGCGCCGTCGACAGCAGCTGGTCCTTCACCGGCTGCGGCACGCCCCGGTGGCCCAGGGCCCGGCGCAGATGTGCCTCGGCCTGGGCCACCGGGAACGGGCCGCCCATCCGGGTCAGTTCCAGGCACACCCGCGCGTGGGTGGCCGCGTCCGGCGGCACCTGGACCACCTCGCGGGCCAGGGCGCGGGCCTCCTCGGCCTCACCGGTCTGCCACAGCAGCGGAACCAGCCGCGCCGCCAGCCGCATCCGCCGGGGCACGGCGTCCCCGCTCAGCCGCACCGCGCGGCGCAGGTGTGCCGCCGCCGTCGCGGGCGAGTGGGGCGCCAGTTCCCGGGCGGCGGTCTCCAGGACGCGGATCGCGTGCTCGTCACCGGGCTCGGCCAGTTCGGCGATCTCGGCGGCGAGCGCCGCCGGGGGCGTGCCGTCCGCGAGCCGCAGGTCGACCGAGCGCCGGCGCACGGACAGCCGCACGGGCGGCGGCAGGGTGGCGACGACGGCGTCGCGGACCGACGGGTGCGCGAACGCGAGGTGCTGTCGATCGGCCCGCATCAGTCCCGCCGCCAGCACCTCGCGCAGGGGGCGCAGCAGGGCGGACTCGCCGCGGCCGAGCACCCGGGACAGGTGCCGGACGGTGAGGCTGTCGCCCAGCGCGGAGGCGATCAGCACCAGCTCCTTCGCGGGCCGCGTCAACTGGTCGAGCCTGCGGGCGGCGGCGGCCCCGGCCACCGGGTCCTCGCCGGCACGGGCACCGGCGGCGGTCCCGGTCCGCGCGGCGAGCAGGCCGCACAGCTGCCGGACGGCGCCGGGCAGGCCGCCGGCGAGCGGAAGGTACGGTTCCGCCTGCGCGGCCCGCGGTCCCAGCAGGTCCCGGACCAGCAGCCGTACGGGGTCCGGCTCCAAAGCCCCGACGTCGAGCGGGACCGCCCCCTCGGCGAGCAGATCGCGCCGCAGCGACTCCACGGCCGGCACGTCGAGGTGGGACCGGGCGGCGAGCACCCACAGCAGCGGCAGCCCGGCGAGCCGCGCGGTGAGGCCGCGCACCGCGAGCAGGGTCGGCTCGTCGCAGTGCTCCACGTCGTCCAGCACGACGACGACGGGCCGGTCGCGGGCGAGGTCGCGCAGCCCGTCCTCCACCCGCCGCACCCACAGGTACGGAGAACCGGCCTCGGGGTACGACGCTCCCGGCCCGGGGTACGACGACCCTGGCCCGGGGTACGACGACCCTGGCCCGGGGTACGACGACCCCGGTTCGCGGTGCGCGGTGCCGGGCTCGTGGGACGGGGGAGTGCCGGGCTCGCCGCTTCCGCCGCTCCGTGCGGCCGGCATCGACGCGAGGGCGTCCAGCAGGGGGGCCAGCGGTGGCATGCCGGGCCCGGCGACGCCGCTGCCGGTCAGGACCAGGGCCCCGGCGGGCGCCGCCTCCTCGGCGGCGAAGGCGAGCAGGCGGGACTTCCCGGCGCCGGCGGGCCCCTCGACCCACAGCACCCCGCCCTCGTCACGGTGGAGGAGCCGCAGCACCCGCTGGAGGAGCTGTTCCCGCTGCCGCCCGTGCCCGCGCGGGACCGCCGCCGGCACGGGGACGGCGGCTCCGTACGTTCTCGGCGGGATGTCAGTCGCCTGGATCAAGGCAGCCTCCAGTGTCCGTGTGCCACGCGGCCGGTGCCCCCGGCTGTGCGGCACGGCCGCGAGCCCGGCCGGGCCGGGGGCGGCCGGCCGCGTTCCGCCTCGTCGACGGCCCGCACACGTGATGTGTCCTCGGTTCCGTCACAGGATGTGCCGCCGTCACGTCCCGCGGCTGTCAAGCACACCTGAGAGGCGCCGGGGGGCGCACTCCACGGGTGATGTGGGGACAACCCGACGTCTGCACGCGTGCCGTCCCGGAACCGGCCGGCCCGGCCCGTACGGCGCGACCGCTCCGCCGCACGTCACACGGCCGGGGCCCGCCGCGCTGTGGGGTGGGCCCTACACCGCCGTGGGGCAGCCCCTAGGAAGGCGGAGGGAGCACACGACAGACCCGGACGCGGCCCGATTCCGAGACTAACGCTTGTATCCGGGGGTTCGGTCCACACCGGCCGACCCGCCGGAGCCGACACGTTTGACCGACAGAACAAGAAGGCCCGCAGTGCACCGGACGCCTGCGGCTGACGAACGGGAACTGGGCATGGCACAGCTGGACACCCTCCGGGCCGAGGTCCGTCACCCCCTGGGCAGCACCGGCGTCCGGATGGTCGCCGGACCGGGCGGTGTCCTCACCCGCAAGGCGATGCTGGCCGGCTCACTGGTCTCGGCCGCCGTCGGGGGCGCACTGATCGTCGCGCCCGTCGGCACGGTGACCCAGGCCGGGGTGCTCTTCGGAGTGCACCTGGCCGTCCAGGGGATCCTGCAACTGCTCGCGGTCCACCAGTCGAAGGCGTCGGCGGCGGTCCGCCGGATGCTGGCCGGCGGAGGGCTCGCCGCCCTGCTGCTCGGCGCGGTCCTCCTCCTGGGCCGGGCCGACACCGTCTTCCTGCTCGGGCTGTGGGCCGGCTGCGGCTGGCTGCTGCGGGGACTGACCATGGCCGTCTCCGCCACCTCGGCCTCGGTGAGCCATGTCTTCGTCTACGACGACGTACTGAACGCGGTGATCGTCTCGGCGGGTCTGTTCATGACCGCCTTCCCCTTCTCGTCCCTGGGGCAGCTGGCCGACGTCGGCGGCTCCGTACTGATGGCCACCGGCGTGTTCGAGGCGTTCGCCGCCGCACGGCGGCACCCCCGCACCCTGCGCGCGATCGACTGAGGCGGACCCCGGCCGGGGCGGCGCCCCCCAGGCAGCCGCGGCGCCGGGACCGTACGCACACGACAACCCACGTTTCCAGGCCGGTCGACCGGCCGAGCCCCGAGGAGGCGACCATGAAGAAGTGCCGGCTCTCACTGGAGGTCACACACTGGGTGACCTCGGACCTCACCCTCACGCTGGACTCCGAGATCTCCTACGACACCCATGACCCGCTGGCCGTCACCGTGGTCCTCGACGCCGACGGGGAGCGGCCGGTGCGCTGGATCTTCGCCCGGGACCTGCTGGCCGACGGCCTGTCCGCGCGGGTGGGCGAGGGCGATGTGGCGCTCTGGCCCGTGTGCGACCTCGACGGTGCGGCGCCCACCTTCTGCCTGCGGGTGGGAAGCGCCCGTACGGCGCTCTTCGAGATCCCCGCCGAACCGGTCAGGACATGGCTCGCCGGGACCTACACCATGGTGGCGCGCGGGACCGAACTGGACGGGGTCGACTGGGACGAACTGGTCCAGCTGGCGGAGTGAGGCGCGCCCACCGCCGGCCCGGCACGAGCGAGCGGATGCGGGACACGTGTCCCGGAGGACCTTCACACACCCCTACTCGGAAGGAAGACAATGCGAAGCAACCCGCGGCCCCTCCTCAGCGACTGGCAGTGGCAGCAGAGCGCCGCCTGCCGCGGCATGAGCAGCTCCACCTTCTTCTCCCCTCCGGGAGAGCGGGGACGGGCGCGCCGCGAGCGCGAGGAGCGTGCCCGGCGCATCTGCGGCCGGTGCGCGGTCGCCGACATCTGCGCGGCCACGGCCCTCAGGCACGGGGAGGACTACGGGATCTGGGGCGGGATGTCGGACGCGGACCGCCGCCGGTTCGACACGGGCACCGCGGGCGCGGCCTAAGCCGAACGAGAGGCCCTGGCCACGGCGGAGCCGGCCATCGGCCGCGGTCGACGCGAATCCCGCGGCGCGTCACCGCCCCGGCGGCGGCGCGGCACCTGCCACCGGCCCATCACGCACATGTGTGATGTGTCCCCCCAGGAGCCGGCCACACCATGTCGTGCGCGGTGCCGGAGCGCCGTGAGGTGTCGACCGGAACGGCGAGTGAGGAGACCCAGGTGCCTGGCTTCACCCGAGGAAGGGACGACGTGTCGCGCCGATCGGATGCCTTCGGCGCGCGGGAGCCTCACGGCCGGGTCCGCATCCGGGTCCTGGGCGGCCAGGACGTGGCGCTGGTGAACGGCCCGGTGTTCCTGGTCGGCCTGTTCTACGCCGTGTCGCCGTGGGTGCTGGGTTTCGCCGCCGCCCACCGCGACCTCGCCGTGCACGACCTGGTCGTCGGCTGCGCCATCTGCGTCCTGACCGTCGGCTTCACGGTGGCTCCCGAGCGCATGACCGGGCTGAGCGCCGCACTCGGGGTGACGGGTCTGTGGATGGCGTTCTCGCCCTGGGCGGTGGTACGGCACCCGGGACGCGCCGCCGCCGCGGACGGCGTGGTCCTCGGCGCGCTCGCCCTGGTCCTCGGCCTGCTGTCCACCGCCATGGTCCGGCGGGCCAACCGCCTTCCGTGACCCGGCCGCCCCGGCGGTACGACCACTCACGCTCCCCCCCTCGCGGCGCCCGGTCGCCACCACACTCATGCCACGTCCGCCCCGCCCCCGCACGCCCCGCCCCTGCCGTCCCCGTCCGCCGACGGGCACCGCGTCGCCCGCAAGGAGAAGTCCGATGGCCGCACCCGTACCGCCCCGACACGACCCCCGGTCCCCATGGCGTTCCGAGGGAGTGCCGGGCGGGCCGCCCACGCCGGACGGCCGGCGCTCCCGCAACGGCTGCCTGGTGCAGGTCGTGATCCTCCTCGTCGTCTACCTGGGGACCGGCCTGCTCTACAACACCATGCACGGCGACGGCACCACGTCCATCGACTACACCGCCTTCACCGCACAACTGGACGCGGGCAACGTCAAGACGGTCTACTCCCAGGGCTCGCAGATCCAGGGCACGCTGAAGAAGGAGGCCCGCACGGCGCCCGGCGGTGACGGCGGCGCCACCTACGTCCGCTTCAAGACGTACAAACCCGCCTTCGCCGACGACGACGGGCTGTGGCGGGAGATCACGCGGCAGAAGGTCTCGGTCTCCGCGTCGCCGGTGGCCCAGGGACCGGGTCTCGGCCAGTCGTTGCTGGTGTCGCTGGTGCCGACCGCGCTGCTCATCGCCGTGTGGGTGTTCTTCGCCCGCAGGACGGGCGGCGGTCTCGGCGGCGGCATGGGCGGCATCCTGGGCCGCAGGCCGCCGAAGCCGGTCGAGGCGGAACAGGGGCGCACGACGTTCGCCGACGTGGCCGGCATCGACGAGGTCGAGGGCGAACTCAACGACGTCGTCGACTTCCTCAAGCGGCCCGAGGCCTACCGCCGCCTGGGCGCCAAGATGCCCCGCGGCGTCCTGCTCGCCGGTCCCCCCGGCACCGGGAAGACGCTGCTCGCACGGGCGGTGGCCGGCGAGGCCGGGGTGCCGTTCTTCTCCGCCTCGGCCTCCGAGTTCATCGAGATGATCGTCGGCGTGGGCGCCTCCCGGGTCCGCGAACTGTTCGCCGAGGCACGCAAGGTGGCACCGTCGATCGTCTTCATCGACGAGATCGACACCATCGGCCGGGCGCGCACCGGCTCGGCGGTGGGCGGACACGACGAACGCGAGCAGACGCTCAACCAGATCCTCACGGAAATGGACGGCTTCTCCGCCTCCGACGGCGTCGTCGTGGTCGCCGCGACCAACCGGGCCGAGATCCTGGACCCGGCGCTGACCCGGCCCGGCCGGTTCGACCGGGTGGTGACCGTCTCCCCGCCGGACCGCAAGGGGCGCGAGGCCATCCTGCGCATCCACACCCGGTCCATGCCGCTGGCCGGCGATGTCGACCTGGCCCAGGTCGCCCGTACCACCCCGGGCATGACCGGCGCCGAACTGGCCAACCTCGCCAACGAGGCCGCGCTGCTCGCGGTCAAGCGCGACCGGGACCGGGTGACCCGGCACGATCTGTCCGACGCCCTGGAGAAGGTCCAGCTCGGCGCGCAGCGCCCGCTCGTGATGCCCGAGGAGGAGCGCCGGCGCACCGCCTACCACGAGAGCGGCCACGCCCTGCTCGGCATGCTCCAGCCCGGCGCCGACCCCGTCCGGAAGATCACCATCGTGCCGCGCGGCCGGGCGCTGGGGGTGACCCTGTCGACGCCGGACGCCGACAAGTACGCGTACACGGAGGAGTACCTGCGCGGCCGGATCATCGGTGCCCTGGGCGGCATGGCGGCCGAGCGGGTCGTGTTCGGGGTGATCACCACCGGCGCCGAGAACGACCTGGAACACGTCACCGGCATCGCCCGCGGCATGGTGGCGCGGTGGGGGATGAGCGACCGGGTGGGACACCTGTCGGTGCTGCCCGACGACGGTCAGCAGCCCTACGGGATGTCCGCCGCCCCGCGCACCCTCGACCTGGTCGACGGCGAGATGCGCCGCATCGTCGAGGAGTGCTACGCCGAGGCGTGCCGCACCCTGGAGGAGAACCGCCACCGCCTGGACGACCTGGCCGTCGCCCTGCTGGAGCACGAGACGCTGGACGAGACGGACGCCTACCGCGTCGCGGGCATCGCACCCGCCGCCGCCGGACGGGAGGCCTGAGCGGACCCGGCCCCGCCGTACGCCCTGCCGGCGGGCGGCACCGACGTAGCGGCACCGCGCACCTCACACCCAGTGGCTTCCAAGTCAAATGACGGATGCGGCGACCGGGTGTGTCTGTGAGAGTCGACGCCAGCGGCGCCGGCGCAGTCAGGTGCGCGGGACCGCCTCGCGTGGGGACGTGCGGCGGCCGCCGTCCGCGGGCGTCGCATTCCGACGCCGCGAGGGCGGGCGCCGAGCCCTGGGGGAAGGAACGAGCGCGATGACGTCGATCGCCGATGAGCTGGGAAGCGTCCTTGACGTCATACGGCAGCCGGTCTGGGCCGTGGACGCCGATCACACGGTGCGCTACGCGAACCCCGCGGCCGCCGAGGCGCTGGGGTACGACCACCCGTCCGACCTGGTGGGCACGGACGGCCGTCCGTCCGGTCTTCCGGGCGCTGACCGCCGTCCGTCCGGCCTGTCCGGCGCCCGCGGTGGTCCGGCCCCCGGCTCCGGGGAGCCGGAGACCGCCGTGCGGGCCGGAACCCTGAGTGGTCGGGGCACGCTCACCCGGGCCGACGGCTCCCTCCTCCCGGTCGAGTGGACCCTGGTGCCGCTGTCCCGGCCGGGAGGCGACGACGCCCTGTACGTACTGCTGCCCCTCGGCGAGCCGGCCCGCGCCGGGCACGCCCTGCGGAACGGAGAGCCGCCGTACGCGCTCCTCGCGCACCGGCAGGTGGAACGAGAGCGCCGGTACGCCCGGACCCTCCAGCACGCGGTCCAGGAGCGCCTGGTGCGGACCCTGCTCGGTCTGAGCCTCGCCCGGCAGGAGCTGGGCGCGGCACCCGCCCGGGCGCTCGACCTGCTCCACGACGTCGTCCGCGACACCGAGGAGGCCCTGGCCGGCGTGCGGGAGGTCACCGACGCGCTGAGCCCCGGAGCCCTGCGCGCCGGCGGACTTCCCGCGGCGCTCGCCGCCCTCGCCGGGCGCTGCCCGGTGCCGATGACCGTCTCGGGCTCCCTGGCCGGACGGCTGCCCCCGCTGGTCGAGTCACACCTGTACCTCCTCGTCGCGGAGGCCGTCGAGCGAGCCGTGGAGAACGGCGGCGCCGGCCGCGTCCGGGTGACCGCCGACCTCGGCACGAGCCTCGTGGTCACCGTCGTGGACGACGGGGCGCCGCCCACCGGGGAGGCGGACCTCGCGGCGCTGGCCGCCCTGACGGAGCGGGCGGCGAGCCTGGGCGGCACGCTGGACGTGCGGCACACGCCCGGCGCCGGCACCACGGTCACGGCGTCCGTCCCGCTCTGAGCGCGTGATCGTCCCGCTCTGAGCGCGTGACCGCGCCCACGGAAACACGTGTGCGCGCGGAGCCGGAACACCCGCCGGTTCAGGCCGGTATCGGTATCTGGATCAGGATGGTCGTGCCGCCACCGGGAGGGGAGTCGATGGCCAGCTTCCCGTCGAGGGCCGCCACCCGGTCCGCGAGTCCGCTCATCCCGTTGCCGGCGGTCGCCTTGCCGACGCCACCGACGCCGTCGTCGGCGACCTTGATCCGCAGCAGGTCCCCGAACGCGAGGGTGACGTCGATCCGGGACGCCTGGGCGTGCTTGACCGCGTTCGTCACCGCCTCGGCCACGACGAAGTACGCGTTCGACTCGACGGTGGAGGAGATGCGCCGTTCGTCCGTGCTCTCGACGACGGTGGGCACCGGACACCGGGACGCCAGGTCCTTCACCGCTGCCACCAGCCCCTTCACCGTCAGCACGAGCGGGTAGATGCCCGAGGCGAGTTCCCTCAGCTCGTTGATCGCGGTCTGCGCGTTGTCGATGGACTGGTCCAGCAGATCGATCGCGTCCGTCTGCGTCTGCGGTATCAGCTCCCGTGCCAGCCGCAGCCCGATCATCAGGCTCACCAGACGCTGCTGTGCCCCGTCGTGCAGGTCCCGGGCCGTACGGCGGTGCACGGCCTCGGTGCTCTCCATGATGCGTCTGCGGCTGTCCTGGAGGGACGCCGCCATGAAGTTGAAGGAGGTGCCCAGTGCCCCGATCTCCGCCACCTTGCTGGGCGGCATCCGCACGCTGAGGTCACCGCCCGCGAGTTGTTCCGCCGCGGCCGCCGCCCCGCGCACCGGCCGCACCACCGCACGGTGCTGGAGCACCGTGAAGACGGCCACGAGCGCGGTCGAGGCCGCGAGCCCCACGGCGGCGGCGAGCACCGCCTGGCGGCTGTTGGTGCCCGCCGCGTCCGTGCGTTCCGCGAGCTGGGCCCGCTCGTCCGTCATGTACCGGTCGAACTGGTCCCGCAGGACGTCGACGCGCTGCTTGCCCTCGGCCGTCTCCTTCAGGCTGGACGCCGCGGGATCACCCCGCCGGACCATCTCGACCAGCGGGACCGAGTAGTCGTCCAGGAAGGACTTCACGCCGCGTGTGATCTGCTCGGCGGTGCGCCGCTGTGCCGGGGAGGTGGCGCTGTCGGTGAACCGCCGCTCCTCCGCGGGCAGCGCCGCGCGCGCCGCCTGCCACGGCTGGAGGAACTCCTCCCGCTTGGTGATCACGTAACCGCGCTGTCCGGTCTCCAGGTCGAGGAGCAACTGCTCCATGCCGCCGGCTTGCACGAGGGCCGTCCGGGACGCGCGCCGGGCGGAGACGGAGCTGTTCGCGTCGGAGATCGCGAACAGCAGGACGGCGAACGCCACACCGATCAACAAGGCGAGCAGGCCGCTCGCCGCGACCGTGAGGCTCGTCAGCCCCAGCCGCCGGCCCGTCTTGTCCTGTCGTGCGCCCATGCTCCGCCTGCCAGCC
Organism: Streptomyces sp. NPDC047841; assembly: GCF_040704085.1. Taxonomy (NCBI): domain Bacteria; kingdom Bacillati; phylum Actinomycetota; class Actinomycetes; order Kitasatosporales; family Streptomycetaceae; genus Streptomyces; species Streptomyces sp. NPDC047841. The sequence goes on along the minus strand of NZ_JBEYRP010000038.1, from coordinate 5,070 downwards.
CGTGGATGGATCGAGACACCTGAAGTGTGCAATGTATCCGCACGCGAGCAGAAGACGTGTCCACATGGCAGGCACGGGCACACGCCCACGAGGTAGGCGAACCGGCGCGGCCGCACGCCGCCGCCTTCCCGCCGCTCCAGCCCGGCGCCGTCAGCCACTCGCGGGGCCCGCGTGGACGTCCCAGGTCGCAGTGGCGGAGGAGGGTGAGCAGGGTGAGTGTGGTCGCGGCGCTGAAGCCGGCGGCCAGGGCGTGCCCGGCCGTGTACGCGACGAGGGGCCGGGTCCAGGCGGGCACGGCGTGGCATCGTGCCGCCGCCCCCCGCCCTCGTGTCGCTTCAGTGCGGTGCCCCCGTCCACGTGCCGCTCCAGCCCGGCGCCGCCGCCCTCGTGCCGCTTGAGTGCGGTGCCGTCAGCTTCGGGTCAGGGGCCGCTGGTGTGCCGGTCCGGGGTCGCGGCTTCGGCGCGGTCCGTGTGGACGTCCCAGGTCGCAGTGGCGGAGGAGGGTGAGCAGGGTGAGTGTGGTCGCGGCGCTGAAGCCGGCGGCCAGGGCGTGCCCGGCCGTGTAGGCGACGCCCGGCCGGGTCCAGGCGGGCACGGCGTGGGACAGGGCACCCGCGGCCAGGAGCCCGCCGGTGCCGAGTCCCAGCACCGCGGCGCCCACCAGCGGTACGACCACCAGCAGCGACCCCACCGGATGCCGGTGCCCCGGGGCGGGCCGGACCCGGCCGGTGCGGGCCAGGACCGCGGTGAGGCCGCAGGCGACGGTGAGGACCAGCAGGTCGGCGCCGATCGTGTCGCTGGGACGGTGCCACCCGGCCGCCACCGTGTAGGCGCCCACGCCGGTGGCCCACAGCGAGCAGACGCCCACGACGGCGGCGCGCAGCCGGTACGGCACGATCAGGGCCAGCCCGAACAGCACGCTCATCGCGATGGTGGTGTGTCCGCTGGGAAAGCTGTTGTGGGCCAGTTCCGGCGGGGCGCCGACGAGATCCGGCCGGCCGAGCACCTGCCGCTTGAGCACCTCGGACAGCGCGAGCGAACCGGCCAAGGTGCCGACGGCGACCGCGGTCAGGGCGGGGCGCCGGCGTACCACCCCGATCACGACGAGCACACCCACGGCGCTGCCCAGGGACATCACGGTGATGTGGTCCAGGACCCGGTCCGCCTGGTGCACGGTGGTCGGCGTCTCGTCGCGCGCCCGCCCGGCCAGCACCGCGTTCTCCCAGCGCTGGCCCGCCGCCGTGCGCACGAACCCGGCGTAGACCAGCAGGCCCAGCCCCGCCGCGACACCGCCGGCCGCCGCCAGCCGTCCCGACACACGCACACCGAAGCCCCGATCGACACCATTTCCTCCGTTTCGTGACATGTTCCCGATGCTACGGGGGAGTCGCCGACCGCACACGCCGGGACGCGCTCACCGCACACGGGACCCGGATCGGCACACACGCCGGAACCTGCCCCGCCGCACACCTCAGCCGCGGCCCGGCCCGCCGCACAGTGTGTCCGAGGACACACATCACGCGAACATGTGATGCCGGGCCGACCGGACGATGTCTACCTTTCCGCCCCATACAGGTCCGCTGTCACGGTCCGTCCCCGAGGAGAGATCCATGCGCACAGCCACCCACGCCACCTGGCCCGCCCTCGCCGCCGCCGCGGCCCTCACCCTCACCGCGTGCGGCGGCGGGGGCGGACACCGGACCCGGAGGCCAGGGACCGCCGGGAGCGGATCATCCTCACCGGGGACGTGCCCTCCCCGACGGGCGTGCCCTCCGGGTGCCGGTTCCGCACCCGCTGCTGGAAGGCGCGCGAACGCTGCGCCGTCGACGTCCCCGCGCTCGCGGTCCCGGAGGCGTTCCGGCACACGGACGGCTCCGCCGCGCACGCCTCCGCCTGCCACTTCGCCGAGGAGTGGCAGGCGGGGCGCGCCCTGTAGGGACTTCCTCATCCCGTCCGCGCTCCGATCGTGGGGTGTGCCCCATGGCGTCACGGGCCGTGCGGCGCGAGAGTGGAGGTGTCCGGTCGTCAAGCACCCGACCGCGTTGGACCACGTGTGGCGCGGCGGCCCGTCCCCCGGGGGCCGAGCGCCGCCTTCCCCGCGGTGCGGGCCCGGTGTCACAGGCACCGGGCCCGCACCCACGCGGGCCGGTCCTCCGGCCGGCGGCCGGGTGGGGCCTGGTCGGAGGCCCCACCCGGCTCACACACGGGCGGGCCGGGGCGCACCGGTTCAGTCGGCCTGGGCGGTGGCCTGGTCGACGAGGCGCTGCGCGAGTGCGCCCAGCCGGGCGGGGTCGCGCTTGAGTGCCCACACGCCCAGGAAGTCGATGAGGCCGAAGAACGTGTCGTCGCTCTCGATCTTCCGCTCCAGCAGCATCGCGAGGGGGCCGGGCTCGTCGTACGGCAGCGTCCGCGCGGTCTGCCCGTTGGCGGCCGGGGGCGGGGTGCCGTCGGAGGGGGCGGCGGCCGTGCGCGGAGCGGTGACAGCCGGCGCCGGCTTGGACGGCACCGGGGAGGACACGGCGGGTGACGCCTCGGACCGGGCCGCTTCCCGGCCCGCGTCGGCGGCGACCGCCGGCGGCGCCTGGACGGTGTCGGCGGCGGCCGGCTGTGCCACGGGCGCCTGGACCGCCTCGGCGGTGGCTGCCCGGGGCGGTGGTGCCTGGACCGGTACCGTCGGCAATTCGTCGCGCACCGCCGGCGCAGCGGCGCCGCCGGCCTGTCCGGCGTCCGGCACGGCCGGGTGGCCGTCCGCGGCCGCACCGGAGTCGGCCGCCGCCGGTTCCGCCTGGCGAGCGGCCTTGCGGGCCGCCTTCTCCGCCTCCTTGCGGGCACGGTCGGCCTTGAGCGCCTCCAGGGCCGCCATCTGCTGGTCGGCCGGCTTGTTGCCGACGGCGCGCAGCAGGTCGATGGGCTCCTGGCCGATCCTCGCCTGGAGTTCGGGGGTGAGCGTGAGCAGCGCCAGCCGTTGCGACACCCAGCCCTGGGAGCGGTGCAGCCGCTTGGCCAGGGCCGTCTGGCTGCCGTGGATGGCGAGCAGCCGCTGGAGGGCCCGGGCCTCGTCGAGTTCCTCCAGGTCCTGCCGGTGGATGTTGGCGACCAGCGCGGATTCGAGCAGTTCCTCCGAGGTGCTGCCCTGTTCGTCGCTCACCATGACCTTGACGGTGGCGAGGCCGGCTTCGCGGGCGGCGGCCAGGCGGCTGCTGCCGTCGATGACGACGTGGGTGGTGTTCGGCTCCAGGTCGCCCGCACGGTCCGGGTTGGCCGCGAGGTAGGCGTCGCGGTTCATGACCGTGATGGCCTGCTTCTGGCCGTGGGTCTTCAGGCTGCCCGCGAGGTCGGTCAGATCGCCCAGCTGCGAGCGGGGGTTGTCGGGGTTGGGGCTGATCTGGTGGACGGGCAGTTCACTGGGCGGGGCCACGCCCGCGGTCGGCACGCCGGTCGCGGCGGCCACGGCCTGCCGGCGTGCGCTGACGGGCCGGGCGCCGCCGAAGCGTCCGGCGCCCAGCTGGTCGGCCTTGCTCATGAGATCTCCCGGGCCAGTGCGCGCATCCCGATGGCCTGCTGCGACTTGGGGGCGTAGGACAGCAGGGGCTGCTTCATGCGGACCGCTTCCTTCTGTTCCTTCAGGTCGCCGATCAGTCCCACCACCCTCGGGTCCTTTATGTCGACCCAGCCCTGGAGCGAGGAGGTGGCGATGTAACCGCGGCGCGAGTCGTAGAGGTTGACGACGATACCGAGGTAGTCGATGTCGATCTGGAGGTCGTCGCGCAGGTCGTCGATCTGCGTGGTGAGCAGTTCGTAGGCGTCGGCCGAACTGTCCTCGGCCTGCACGACGATGAGCGCGCCGGACTGACCGGGCTTCTCGCCGTCGCGGCGCCTGCCGTAGTAGGCGGCGGCGTCCATGCTGAGGCCCAGGCTGGGCGGGCAGTCGACGATGATGACGTCGTAGTCCGCCTCCAGCGGGGCGAGGGCCCGCTCCAGCGCGGCCTCCCGGGCGCGTACGGCGGACAGCCGCACGTCGAGGAGGAAGGCGTCGTTGCACGCGGGCAGCAGGTGCAGGCGGTCGCCGAAGGTCTCCTCGTCGATGGGCACGACGAGGTCGCGCAGATCGCCCTTGGGGTCGCCCGCCATGTGGTTGGTGAGGCTGTCGCCGTTCATCGGCAGGGGGCCGGCGCCGAGCTGGTTGGTGAGGTGGCACTGGGGGTCGAAGTCCACCAGCAGGACCCGCATGCCGAGGCCGGGCAGGTTCTCGATCTCCAGCGGCTCGTCCTCGCCCTCCCCGGCCTCGCTGGCCCGCAGGGCCTTGGCGAGCGCCTTCGACACCCGTACGGCGTGCAGGGTGTTGGGGGACTCGGCGAGCGCCTCGCCGACGCCGGCCGTGATGGCGGTCTTGCCCACCCCGCCCTTCTGGTTGCAGACGATGATGCGCCGGGTGACGCTGGGCCGCTCGACGTCGGGCGCCGGGTTGGAGTCCAGCCACAGCCTGACGGACTGGGCGAGTCCCTGGATGAGGGAGACGCTGCGGTCCGCCGCCACCTTGCGGAACGTCTCCCACTGTCCGGGCGGGAGGAAGGTGGAGAAGGAGTCGGCGCCCGCGGTGTCGACGGGTTCGGTGGCCGAGGCGAGGGCGCACCAGTCCCTGATGCCCTGCTCGACGGCGGCCTGGATCTCGATGCCGTGCTGGGCGGCTCTGACCTTCAGGTCCTGCCGTAGCTGGCCCGGCAGCTTGGAGACGACCTTGTCGCGGTCGCCGGAGGAGGCTGGAGAACTCATGGGGGTACCTTACTAACGCTCGTGATCGTTCGCGTCGCCGACACGTTAGTTAAGCCGACTGCCTGACGATCCGTTCCGCCCGTCAGGGCGGTCGGGACCGCCATTCGCGCGCCATCTCCCCCCATGCGTAACGGATTTCGCCGACTCGCCGGATCAGTTCCGGTTCCGGCCGCCCGGCCGAGCGGGTCACCCGCGAGCGGCAGTCCCCGGCGGACACCGGCCGCGGCGCCGGCCGCGACCCGTGTCCGGGCCGCGCCCTTCATAGCCAGGTCCGCGAAGGCCTGGTCGCGCGCCGCG
>NZ_JBEYRP010000037.1:0-55323 GCF_040704085.1 Streptomyces sp. NPDC047841 | reverse complement strand
GTGGATCTGCTGGTGCTGGTCAACGCGATGGTCCCCCTGCCGGGCGAGACGCCAGGACAGTGGTGGGACAACACCGGATCGACGGAGGCCCGCGTGGCGGCAGCCGAAGCAGGCGGGTACACCACCGAGTTGGACCTGGCCACCTACTTTCTTCACGACGTGCCGGACGAGATCGTCGCTGCCAGCGCGGCGCACGAGCGGCCTGAGGCCAACGTCGCGTTCAGCCAACCTTGTGACATCGAGCGGTGGCCAGACGTGACCACACGCGTGCTCGCCGCGGCCGGGGACCGGTTCTTCCCCTTGGAGTTCCAGCGCCGAGTGACGCGCGACCGCCTCGGGATCGACATCGACCAGGTTCCGGGCGGGCACCTGGGAGCGCTGTCGCGCCCGGTCGACCTGGTCAACCGGCTGATCGAGTACCTGCCCTGAACAGCGGCGGGACGTTCCCCTGACAGCGCCACAACGTCGTTATTTCACATGAACATTCGCGAGCCCGTCGATCGTCGACCGCTGCTGAATCTCGTCGACAAACGCTGCTGCTGAACGTGAACGAAGCCACGGTGGCGGTGGCGTCCGTGCGGTTCCTGGGTGCCCGGCCGGCTGAGCCTGGTTCGGAAGCCGGTCCGTGCAGCGGCTGTGAACGCTCTCCACCTCATCGCCCTCGTTCGCGCCGGGGCCCGCTTCGAACGCGGCCACCTCGTCGAACGTCCCGAAGTCCGCGCGGCATGCACGACCCAACCGATCCGCAGAATGCCACCCACGGCTCCGGGTCACGGGCGCGGGAAACGGGCGCGCATGGCGTCGATGCAGGTGTCCCGGGACGTGGGTCCGCCGAACCGAAGGCGGTCATAGGCCGTGAACGCCGGCTCCAGGGCGTCGAGTTCGTCGACCAGAGCGTGCAGCCGCTCCGACCATTGTGCTGAACCGGCATCCGGCTCGTTCGCCGCGGCGCCGATCGCGGTCGTCAGGTGATCCTTACGCTGAATGGTGGCCGAGGTCACCGAGTGCAGACACACGTACTGTCCGCTGAGATACGCATTCCACTCCGCCTTCCCGGTGATCGGGTCGGCCCAGTGAGCGGTGAACCACGCTTCGAGCAGGTCCACGCCGCCGGCCTCCTCGGCGAGAGCGAACAGGTCGGCCGGCACCATCTCAGCGCCGTCGGAGCGCAGATATCCCGGAAGCGGCAGACGCTGCCTCAGCATCAGCCGGCGGACCGCATCGGCTTCGCGGCCATGGACTGCGCACAGTTCCTCCAGGGGAACGAACTGCGCGCTGACATATACGTCATCCGCGTCGGTCATCGGATGGTCCCCGTTGACCTCCTGGAACCGCTCGACGAGCCGCTGCTTCAGGTCCGTCTCCGGCACAGGAGGCCTCCGGCATCATCAGCGCGGGCATCTCCCACACAGGACTCCGCACGCTACAGACCGGACGGTTCGGCACTCAACGAACTGTTGTCGCACCTGCGAGGGGCCCTCTGTCCGCCGGGGCTGACCTGCGGAAACTCCCGGCCCTTGGCAGCGGGGCGCGGAGGGGGTGATGGAGAGGTCAACGGAGGGGGGTCCCTTCGAACCGGTCAAGGGGCTGCTCGGACTCGTCTGCGGTGCTCGCCACAGGGTGCTCCTGGAAGGCCGGTGGCCGACAGGGGGAGCGGGGCCCGGGGTGACACCGGCAAGCCGCTGCCGCCCGGCATGAGGCCACCGACAGAGACGGGCCGACGGCCGGGCGCAGCCGCGCGGCCGAGGCAGCCGACGGCCGGCACGACCCGGCGACGGCCCAGGACTGAGGAATGAGGCAGAAGCGGCCGTGACGGGTGCGGCAGGGGGACGGCCGGACATCAGGCCGGCGGCGGAGATGGCTGAGGCCGGCCGCCCGGGGCGGCGCTGCCGGGCGGGGACGGGCGGCGAGCGGCGGCACGGGGCCTTCATCGGCGACCTCGAGAACTACGCGGAACTGAACGCCGCTCTCGACGAGTTGGCCGCGAGGTACGGGGTGACTCCGCCCGGGATCGCCGTCGCGTGGATCAATCGTCATCCGGCGAACATGCAGGTGGTGTTCGGGACCTACCAACCCTGGTCGAGTGGCCGAGTCGGCGGCGGGCTCGGAATTGCCGTTGACCCGTGAGGAGTGGTATCGCCTCTTCCGCGCGGCCGGCCACATCGTGCCCTAGGGTGTGCGGCGCAGCGCAGTGGATCCTGAGGTGCCAGGATCCACTGCGTGGTGCTGCACGGTCTGACGAATGCGTTTTCACGCAGACCTTCCCCGGCTCAGCGGGCCACCAACTCCACACGGTAACCGGTTCGTTACGGGCTCTTGAGCCCGCGGGGAGCTAATCAGAATACTTCAGTCATCAACTTGTCAGGGACACGATCTGTCGTAGTTATGACTGCCAGACCTTGCTGCGCCTGAGGAGGCCGCCTTGAGGTTCAAGCGCACCACCTTCGCCGCCGCGGTCTCGCGCGACGACCTCGCCACGCTCAGGCAGACGGCGGCACGCTACGGGGACGCCGTGCGCGTCGAGCGGACCACCGGCACGTTCAGCCTGAAGGTGGATCACGGCGATCCTATCTACGGCGTCGGCGGCCCCTGGCTGTAGACCTGCTCGCTCGGCTTCAACGTGGTCAAGCACGGCACCTACCACTTCCTGACGGCCGGTCACTGCGCCAAAAGCGTCAGCACCTGGTACGCAGACCAGAACCGCAACACCGTCATCGGGAGCCACGTCGGATACAGCTTCCCGGGAGACGACTACGCCCTGGTCCGCTACGACAACCCCTCGCTCAGCCGCTCCGGCGGGTACACCGCCGCGAACGCCTACGTGGGCGAGACGGTCACTCGCGACGGCACCACCACCGGCTGCACTCCGGCATGGTCACCGTGCTGGACGCCACCGTCCGCTACGGCCAGGGCGGCGGCACGGTCTACGGTCTGATCCAGACCACGGTGTGCGCCGAGCACGGCGACTCCGGCGGCCCGCTCTACGACGGGAACAAGGCCATCGGCCTCACATCAGGCAGCAGCGGTGACTGCACCACGGGCGGCACCACGTTCTTCCAGCCGGTCACCGAGGCGCTGAGCGTCCACGGGGTCAGCCTGCTCTGAGCCAGTAGACAGGAGCGCCGCGCCTTCGCGCTGTTGCGGGCGTGGTCGAGCTGGCGGACTCCTGATCCGGTTGCCGGTCGGCGGCGGCACCCCCGTGCACCGCACTGGGCGCCGGCGCCTCGGACGCGCCCGTGCGCCGGTGACGCGCAGGCCGAGGCGAGGCTCGCCATGCCCGCCTCCGACGGACGCCGCCCTGGGCGACGCCCACGGCGCCGGCCATTCCGAGTGCGCGACGACCGGGGCCGGCCGGGAGCCGACGGCTGGGTTCCACGGCTGCGACCGCCTGCTCCTCATCCCCGCCGAAGGTATCGGCGGGCCACTCCGGCCCGCCCAGGGAAATGCCGGACGCACAACGGGTGCGGCCGTGACGTGGCAAGGCAGTCCTCCAGGCGTGACCGCCAGCGATGCTTCGGGGGAACACCTGTCAGGACGGTCCTCCGATCGCTCGCGAGGTCGTGTCGGCTCAAGGGCGGCGTTGCGGCACATTGTCGTGGACCCGCTTGGGGTCGGTGACCGCCACCGGCTTCAGGACCTCCTCGACGCGGGCCATGAGGTCGGCCTCCAGCACGACACCGGACGCCTTGGCGTTCTCCACGACCTGCTCCGGCCGTGAGGCACCGATGATGGCCGCCGAGACGTTGGGGTTCTGCAGCACCCACGCGACGGCCAGTTGGGCGAGGGACAGCCCGGCCTCGGCGGCCAGCGGCTTCAGCTGCTGCACGGCCTCGAGCACCTCGTCGCGCATCCACCGCGCGATCATGTCGGCCCCGCCCTTGTCATCGGTGGCCCGTGAGCCCTCCGGGGGCCGGGCGCCGGGCTCGTACTTGCCCGTCAGCACTCCCTGCGAGATCGGCGAGTAGACCACCTGACCCATGCCGAGTTCCTCGCAGGCGGGCACGACCTCCGCTTCGATGACGCGCCACAGGGCGTTGTACATGGGCTGGTTGGAGACCAGGGGGAAGCGCAGCTCCCGCGCCAGCGCGTGAGCGCGCCGGATCTGCTCCGCGGGCCACTCGGAGACACCGATGTAGTGGGCCTTGCCGGAGTGCACGATGTCGGCGAACGCCTCCATCGTCTCCTCCAGCGGCGTGGCCACGTCGTACCGGTGCGCCTGGTACAGATCCACGTAGTCGGTCTGCAGCCGGCGCAGCGATCCCTCGATCGACTCCATGAGGTGCTTGCGTGACAGGCCCCGGTCGTTGCGCCCCGGACCGGTCGGCCAGTACGCCTTCGTGAAGATCTCAAGCCCCTCGCGGCGCTCGCCCTTCAGCGCCTCCCCCAGGACCGATTCGGCGCGCGTCGCCGCATAGACGTCGGCTGTGTCGAAGGTGGTGATGCCCACCTCCAGCGCCGCATGCACACAGGCGGTGGCCGCGTCCGCCTCCACCTGTGAGCCGTGCGTGAGCCAGTTGCCGTAGGCGATCTCGCTGATGACCAGGCCACTGCGGCCGAGGTGACGGTACTCCATGAGAGCAATCCTTCGGTGGTACGTGCGCACCGTCGGCGCAGCCGGGTGCAGGAGGACTTGGCAGGTGTTCGTCGGGCCAGTGCAGGCGCGTCAGAAGGAGCGTGTGCCCGCCGAGACGCACGAGTAGCGGGTCCGCACTCTCAGATGGTCGGGCGACGGCTCAGCTCCGACCGGCTCGGCGGCCTCGGCCTGCCGGCGGTCGGTGAACTGAACGACGCGTTGCATGGGTGGCTCCGAGAGGATGCGGATGGGCAGTTGCGTCGACAATATCCCGCACTTATGTCTTGTCAACAAGCAAAACCCGGGTTGAGATGTAAGCGCACCAGCCGTAAATCGCAACGGACACTCACACATGTGCACCATGACCCGGCGGGCGGGGATGACCAGGTTCCACGTCACGGCACCGTTGAACTCGGGCTGCTCACGGGCTGTTCCAGCACGGTCCCCGGCAGGCCGTACACGTGTGCCCGTACTGCACGGCCGTGTCGGCCATTACCTCTCCGGACAGTGCCGCACCACGCCTCCGGCCGCCGGTTCCGGCTTCAGGGACGCTGTGCCAGGGAGGGAGACCGCGGCCCTCAGGGCCGGAAGGCACGGGCCCGCAGGTCCGCTGCGACTGCACTTGCCGTCAGGCGTTGCAAATAATGCATCTCTACGTTGCGTTCATCACATCATGGCTCGAAAGTGACCGCCCAAGACCTGTGGCGCCTCTGGCCCCGGAGGGCGCCGGGGTGTGGCCAGTCGGACCTACACAAGGAAGCATCGTGATCCAGAAGGAAACCGCGTTCTACAGCGAGGGCAGCCGTCTCAAGGCCACCGCCTACTACCCTGACGACCTCCCGGAAGGAGAGCGGCACCCGGCGCTCGTCATCAACTCCGGCTACCAGGGGTTCAACGAGTTCTACCCGAAGTTGTTCGCTCAGCGGCTGACCGAGCGCGGGTTCGTGTGCCTGGGCTTCGACTACCGGGGCATGGCGGACAGTGAGGGCGAAAAGGGGCGGGTCCTGATCGAGGAGCAGGCCCAGGACGTGCGCAACGCGGTCACCTTCATCCGCTCCTGGGACGACGTCGACTCCCGCCGCGTGGGCCTCATCGGGTGGGGCATGGGCGCTGCCAATGTCATCCTCGCGGCCGAGAAGGGCGGCGACGACGTCGCGGCCGTGGCGTCCCTCAACGGGTTCTACGACGGGGAACGCTGGCTGAAGTCCATCCACACCTACGACGAGTTCCTGAAGATCGTCGACGAGGTGGAGGAGGACCGGGTGCAGCGAGTGCTGCGGGGCGAGTCCAAGCTCGCTGACACCTTCGCCCACTACCCGCTCGACCCGGCCACCGACGACTACGTCCAGAAGGAACTGGCACAGGTCTACGGCTTCGGGCACCCCACCCGGCTGCAGTTCACGGAGTCCATCCTCGACCTGAAGGTGGAGAACGTGGTGGCGAACCTCGCGCCGACACCCCTGTTCATCGCCCACGGTGAGCGGAACTCGCTGCATCCCTACGACGAGGCCCTGTCCCTGTACGCGGCGGCCGCTTCCCCCAGGACCCTGTACACGATCAACGGGCGGCACAACGACTTCATGTACGGCGACCACCCGGAGTTCCTGCTGCTGTGCGACCGGCTTAAGGAGTTCTTCGACGCCGCCTTCAGCACCTCGGCGGCTCGGCCCCGGAGCATCTCGGCCTGACAGCGGCCCGGACCGCCCCCGCACGCAACCTGACGGGTCCCGTCCCGCCCGGCACCGGAGGCGGCGCGCGGAGGAGCGGTGCAAAAAATGCAACCTCGTGTTGCGTACCTCACGTGCGCCCTCTAGTTACTGCATACCGCTACCTAGGATTCGGTATGGCTCTTGAGCAGAAACAGACTCCCCCCGCCTCGCGGAGCGGTGCTTCGCGGGTGATGGCGATCCTGGACGCGCTCGCGTCCGCGGATCCGGCCGCCTTCCCCGACGGCCTGAGCGTGGCCGATGTGGCCAGGGTGCTGGAGCGCGAGAAGTCCGTCGTGTCCCGACAGCTCAAGAGCCTCCGCGAGACGGGCATGGTCGACCGGCGTAGTTCGGGGCGGTACGAGCTGAGCTGGCGGCTGTTCGCGCTGGCGGTGCGAGCGGGAGACCAGCGGCTGACCAAACTCGCCGCCCCGTTGCTGCTCAGGCTGACCGAAACGGTCCGGGAACGCACCTACCTGAGCGTGCTCAGCGACGGTGAGGTCCTCACCGTCCTGTCAGAGGGCTCCCGAAGGTCGATCGAGGCCGTGAACTGGGTCGGCCGCACGATCCCCGTGCACCGCAGTTCCAGTGGCATGGCCTTGCTGATGGACTGCGAGGACGAGCACATCATCGAGGTCGTCCGACGCGGTGAGAACCAGGTGTCGGAGCGTGAGGCACGCGAGTTCCTCGTCCAGGTGCAGCAGGCCCGGCGGCGGGGATACACGGTCGCGAACCGCGTCTTCGACCCGGAGCTCATGGGCATCGGGGCACCGGTCAGGGATTTCACCGGCCAGGTCAAAGCGGCGGTGAACATCTCCGGCCCCGCGTTCAGGATCGAGCCGCACGTCCAGGCATTCGGAGGGCACCTGCTGTCGACGGTGCGGGCCCTGCAGGCCTCCCTCGGCTCCGACGTGCGCTCCTGCGCCGATCCGAGCGACCCCTGACGGCCGCCTAAGCGACCCGACAACCATCCGTCCGAGCCACGAAACCGGAGATCACCATGCGACATCTCGCTCCTCCCCGTCCCGAGTCCGGCCCCGCCGGCCCCCGCCAGGCGGTCCTGGACACGCTCGCAGGCCGTCCGTCGAGAGGGGCGGCTACGCCGTGAAGCTCATCTCCTACATGGCCGACAACGCGAGCTACCTGGTGTTCCTGACCGAGCAACACATCGAGCTGGTCCTCGTCAGTGTCGCAATCTCCGCGATCGTCGGAATCGGGCTCGCCCTTGTCACCCAGTCCTCCCCCGGCCTGCGCGGCGCCCTGCTGTCGCTGACGGGGTCCCTGCTTACCATCCCCTCCTTCGCCCTGTTCGCCCTCATGATCCCCCTCCTGGGGCTCGGTGTGGCCCCGACGATCGCCGCCCTTTCCGTGTACGGGATCTTCCCGATCCTGCGCAATACGGTGACCGGCATCGAAGGGGTCGATCCGGCCGCCGTCGAGGCGGCCCGCGGCCTCGGCATGGGCCCGGGACAGCGGATGCGCACCGTTGTCCTGCCCCTGGCCTGGCCAGTGATCCTCAACGGGATCCGCACGGCGACGATCATGCTGGTCGCGACGGCCGCCATCGGAGCCGTCGTACGCGGCCCTGGACTGGGACAGCTGATCTTCCGGGGGCTGGAGCGGATCGGCGGAGCGAACGCACTGGAAGAAGCTCTCTCCGGAGTGATCGGAGTGGTGCTCGTCGCTCTGGTCCTCGACCTGCTGTTCATCGTGATCGCCAAGATCACCGCTCTGCGAGGATTGAATGTCTGACAGGCCCATCCCGAGCCCCGACACCATGATCTTTCTGGACGAGGTCTCCAAACGATACCCCGGCCAGGAGACGGCAGCCGTCTCCGAACTCTCCATGGAGATCAAGCGAGGAGAGTTCGTCGTCCTGGTCGGCCCGTCCGGATGCGGGAAGACCACCACCCTGCGGATGATCAACCGCCTCGTCGAGCCGACCCACGGGCGGATCTTCATCGGCGGCAAGGACGTCACCCATGCCGACGTGGACGAGCTGCGGCGCGGCATCGGCTACGTCATCCAGCAGATCGGCCTGCTCCCTCATCTGACCATCGCGGACAACATCGCCCTTGTGCCCAGGATGCTCAAGGTGAAGAAGTCCGAGCGCCGTCAGCGAGCGAAGGAGCTGCTGGAGATGGTCGGACTGGATCCGGCCACCTATGCCGACCGGTACCCCCGGCAGCTCTCCGGCGGCCAGCAGCAGAGGGTCGGCGTCGCCCGCGCCCTCGCCGCGGATCCGCCGGTGATGCTGATGGACGAACCGTTCGGCGCCGTGGACCCCATCGCGCGGGAAAAGCTCCAGATGGAGTTCCTCCGGCTCCAGGAACGGATCCGCAAGACGATCGTGATGGTCACCCACGACATCGACGAGGCGCTCCGCCTGGGCGACCGCATCGCGATCTTCGGCCCCGGCTCCCGCCTGGCCCAGTTCGACACGCCCCTGGAGATCCTCAGCAACCCCGCCGACGACTTCGTCCGCGACTTCGTCGGGTCCGGCGCCCCGGTCCGTCGACTGTCGCTGCTGAAGGTCTCGGATGTCATGGCCTCCGCACCCTCCGACGTGCCCAGCGCGGCTAACGCCATCGCCATAGACGCCGGGGAAACAGTTCACAGGGCACTCGAGCTGGTTCTGGCTTCACGGGCGGAGGGCGTCGAGGTCAGTGTTCCCGGGGACGGCACCCGCTACCTCGACCTGCAGACCCTGCTCACCGCGGCAGCCCAGCCGGCGAAGGTGCTTTCATGAGCGCCGGGGCCGTCGGGGCAACCGCCGGCTCGGGGACCCGCCGCTCCCGCACGTGGGTGCTGCCGCTGGCCGTCCTCGTCCTGCTGGGAGTCCTCTGGGCCTACGTCAGTTCCCTGGAGCTGGACTCCATCGAGACCCGCAGCCTGGCTCCGGACGTCGTCCTGACCGCCCTGTGGGAGCACGTCCAACTCGTCGTCGTCTCGACGCTGTTGACCGTCGCCATCGGTGTCCCCCTCGGCGTGCTGCTGACCAGGCCCGGCATCAGCAGGGCGGGGGTGATCGTGCTCGCGGCAGCCAACGCCAGCCAGGCGGTGCCGTCGATCGGAGTGCTGGTGGTGCTGGCCATGGTCTTCGGCGTCGGCTTCTGGATGGCCGTGGTGGCCCTGGTGTTGTACGCACTGCTTCCCGTGCTGCGCAACACAATGGTGGGGATCCGTCAGGTCGACCCCGCGCTGATCGACGCCGGCCGGGGCATGGGGATGAACGCCCGGGAGGTGCTGTTCACCATCGAGCTGCCTCTGGCAGTCCCGGTGATGCTGGCAGGCATCCGCGTGGCACTGATCCTCAACGTCGGCGTGGCCACCCTCGCCGCGTTCACCAACGCCGGGGGCCTCGGCTCCGTCATCTCCTCCGGCATCTCCCTCGACAGGACGCCGGTGCTCGTCGTCGGCAGCGCCCTCACGATGGCCCTGGCCCTGACCGTCGACTGGCTGGCCGGCCTGGCTGAACGGGTCCTGCGCCCGCGCGGCATCTGAGACCGCTCCTGCTCCGTCCCACCCAGACACCCTCAAGCACCATGAAAGGGCTTCAGCATGCGCAGAACCATGACGGCCGCAGCGAGCCTGCTCAGCCTCGCGCTCACCAGCGGCTGTGCTCTCGGCAGCAGCGGCGCCGACGTGGGCAGCGGCCCGGCGAGGAGCGGCCCCCTCAAAGGGGTCACCGTGAACGTCGCGTCGAAGAACTTCACCGAGCAGCTGCTGCTGTGCGAGATCACCGCCCAGCGGCTCGAGTCACAGGGGGCGAGCGTCAAACGCACCTGCGGCATGAGCGGGACCAACGCCGTGCGCGCGGCGCTGACCAGCGGCGACGTGGACATGTACTGGGAGTACACCGGCACCGGCTGGCTGGCCTTGCAGCAGCGGGGGAACCTCACCGATCCCCAGGCGCTGTACAAGAAGGTCAGTGCGCTGGACAAGTCCGAACACGACGTGGTGTGGCTCCCGCCGGCCGCGGCGAACAACACCTACGCCGTCGCGGTGAAGACATCGGCGGCGAAGAAGCTGGGCGTTGCCACGCTTTCCGACTACGCCACACTCGCCTCGAAGGATCCGGGCCACGCGGGCTTCTGTGGCGCCTCGGAGTTCTTCGGGCGCGACGACGGGTGGCCGGGGTTGCAGAAGGCGTACGGTTTCAACCTCCCCAAGAGCGACGCGGCGGAGCTGGCCGAAGGCCCGATCTACAACGCGGTCGCCAAGGGCGATCCGTGCAACTTCGGTGAGGTCTTCGCCACCGACGGCCGGATATCCGCCCTCGGGTTGACGGTCCTGAAGGACGACAAGAAGTTCTTCCCGCCGTACAACCTCTCCCTGAACGTCCGAGGCACCGTGCTGAAGAAGTACCCGAATATCCAGACGGTGATGGATCCGGTGAGCAAGCTGCTGGTCACCGCCCAACTGCAGAAGCTGAACGCGGAGATCGACGTGGACGGCAAGAGGCCGGAGGAGGTCGCGAGCCAGTGGCTCAGCGCCAACAAGCTGAAGTGACGCGGAGCCGGGAGGAGCCGGCCACGCTTCGCGTAGGGCTCCTCCAGACCGCACCCGTCTTCGGCGCGGTCGAAGAGAACCTCGCCCGCATCGCCGAACTGCGCGACAGAGTCGGCCCGGTCGACCTCGCCGTCACCCCGGAGCTCTCGGTCACCGGCTACGGATTCACGTCTCCCACCGAGACGGACCTCTTCACCAGCGACGATCCGCGGCTGGCTGCCCTGGTGTCCGCGGGCGTCGCCGTGGGCTTCGCCGAGAAGAACCCTTCCGGGCTGCCCTGGAACAGCTACCTGCTGGCCGACCCGCGGACCGGGACCCGGCACCTGCAGCGCAAGCTCCAGCCCGTGTCCTACGCGCCGTGGAACGAGCACCTCTCGTTCCAGCCGGGCGCGGAGCTGCGGACCGCAGGCTTCGGCGCGGCCAGGATCGCCACGGCCATCTGCAACGACATGTGGCATCCGGTCATCCCGTGGCTGGCGGCCCAGGGCGGCGCCGAAGTCGTGATCGTGCCCGTGGCCAGCGTGGAAGGCTCCGACCCGGTCAGGATCCGCCGCACCTGGGAGGTGATCCTGGAGCACGCCGCGGTGCTGCTGCAGTGCTACGTCGTGTTCGCCAACCGCTGCGGCACCGACGGCGGGGCCCGGTTCTGGGGCGGCTCACGCGTTCTGGGCCCGGACGGCAGCGTCCTCGTCTCCCTCGGAGACGAGCCGGGTGCCGCTGTCGCCGAGCTGGACATGACAGCCCTGCGCCGGCTTCGGGCAGAGGTCCCCCTGCTCGCGGAGTCCCGCACCGAGTTCCTCGCCGGAGCCTTCGCGACCACCTTTGGCTCCGAGAGGGAGCAGTTCCGTGTTTGACGTTCATGTCCATGCCGCTCCTGACGTCCTCGACCGCATCGGGTACGACGACCAGATAGGGGCCGCCTACGCGGCGGCCGGCTACAGCGGCTTCGTGCTGAAGGCCCACCACGAATCCACCGTGGGCCGGGCCAGCGCCCTCAGCCGCTCGTCCGGACTGGAAGTGGTGGGAGGAATCACCCTCAACCGTGCCGTCGGCGGGATCAACCCGGCGGCCGTCCTCTCGGCTCTGTCCACGGGCGGGCGGGTCGTGTGGTTCCCCACGGCGGACGCCCACACCCAGGAGACCGCCCGACTGCCACGGCTGGGGGACCTCGACGAGCGTCTGGACCGCTCGGTGCTGTGCGTCCCGCCGGTCCTTCCCGCGGACGACGCCGCGGTCAAGGACATCGCCCTCGTGCTCGACCTGATCGCCGAGCACGACGCGGTGTTGTGCACGGGACATGTCAGCGGCGAGGAATGCCGGTGGCTACTGGACCAGGCCCAGGCCCGGGGCATCGGAAGGTTCCTGCTCACCCACCCCTCCTACACCGTCCCCGGCATTCGGGTGCGGGAGATCGCCGAACTCGCCGAGCGGGGGGCCCACGTCGAGATCACCGCCTACCAGCTCTTCCACCAGCCCGGGATGACAGCTGCCCGACTGGCTGCCGTCGCCCGGGCGGCAGGGCCACGTCTGGTCCTTGCCTCCGACGCGGGACAGCCCGACAGCCCCGAGCCTCCCGCCGCCCTCGAACAGCTCATCTTCGCGCTCGCCGCCGAGGGGCTGGACCCCGGATGGCTCCGCGACGCGGGCGGCGACACCCCTCGGCACCTCGTCCTCCCATGACGGCCATCGAGGGAAGCGGTCAACGCGCGGTACGCGGTTCGCTTCCTTCGACCGCGCGAGCCATTGCAGACCCGACTGGGCCGCGCACGAATCCACGTCCACCCCGGCAGGCCCGACGGCCCCTCAGGAGCAGCACCCGATGGAAGCGACCATGGCAGACGATGCGAAGCCCCGCCACGAGGCGTTCCTCGACGCCCTGCGTGGACAACTCGGCGGCCTCGTCGACGGCTCCTCCCTGACCAGGGCGCTGTACGCGACCGATGCCTCCAACTACCGGATCGTCCCGGAGGCCGTGCTCACGCCGAAGTCCAAGGACGATGTGATCACCGCTGTCGACCTCGCCCGTGCCCATGGAGTGCCGGTCACCGTCCGGGGAGGAGGCACCTCCTGCGCCGGCAACGCCGTAGGCCCCGGCCTCGTGATCGACTTCTCCCGCTTCATGAACCGTGTCCTGTCCGTTGACCCCGATTCCTCCACGGCGGTCGTGGAACCCGGGGTGGTCCTGAGCACCCTGCAGGCCGCCGCCCTGCCGTACGGGCTTCGCTTCGGCCCCGATCCCTCCACCGCCACCCGCTGCACCATCGGCGGGATGATCGGCAACAACGCGTGCGGTCCACACGGCCTGTCCTACGGGCGTACGGCCGACAACGTGGTGTCCCTGACATGGCTGACCGGCCGCGGCGACGTCATCACGGCCGGTACGGGGCCCGAAGGTCTCGCCGCGGTGCCCGGTCTGGACTCCTTCGTCAGGCAGAACCTGGCCGTCCTGCGCACCGAGTTCGGACGCTTCGGACGGCAGATCTCCGGCTACTCCCTGGAACACCTTCTCCCGGAGAACGGACACAACCTGGCGGCCGCCCTGACCGGCACCGAAGGCAGCTGCGGAATCCTCCTCGAAGCCACGGTCACACTCGTGCCCCGGGCACCGGCGTCGGCGCTGGCCGTCCTCGGCTACCGCGACATGGCCACCGCCGCGGACGACGTGCCGAATCTGCTCCCCTTCCGCCCGCTCGCCCTGGAAGGCCTGGACGCACAGCTCATCGAAGTCGTCCGCCGGTCCCACGGTGCTGCCGGCGTCCCCACCCTGCCCGCCGGTGGCGGATGGCTGATCGCCGAGGTCGGCGGTGTCAGCCCGGAGGAGGCGGTGGGGGCCGCACGTGAACTGGTCGCCGCAGCCGGCTCGGCCGACACCCTGGTCCTGCCCGCGGGGCCCGAGGCGACCAGGCTCTGGCAGATCCGCGCCGACGGTGCCGGCCTGGCCGGACGCACCGCCGACGGCAAGCAGGCCTGGCCGGGCTGGGAGGACTCCGCCGTCCCCCCGGAACGCCTCGGTGACTACCTGCGCGGCCTCCAAGCCCTGATGGCCTCCGAGAACGTCTCCGGGCTGGCCTACGGCCACTTCGGCGACGGGTGCGTCCACGTCCGTCTCGACTTCCCCCTCAACGGCGACGGCGCCCTCATGCGCAGGTTCCTCGAACGCGCCGCGGCGCTGGCCGCCGAGCACGGTGGCTCCCTCTCCGGCGAGCACGGGGACGGACGCGCGCGCTCCGAGTTGCTGCCCGTCATGTACAGCCCCGAAGCCGTGCGCGCCATGGAAACCTTCAAGGCGCTCCTGGACCCCGAAGACGTCATGAACCCGGGGGTCGTCGTCCGCCCGGCACCGCTGGACGCCGACCTCCGCCGTCCCCAGGCCCGGCGCCTGCGTGCCACCGACGGCTTTGCCTTCGCGCACGACGGCGGAGACATCACCGATGCCGTCCACCGGTGCGTCGGGGTCGGCAAATGCCGGGCCGACAGCCGCGGACAGGGCGGCTTCATGTGCCCCTCGTACACCGCCACGCGCGACGAGAAGGACTCCACCCGGGGCCGCGCGCGGATCCTCCAGGAGATGCTCAACGGCGGCGTGGTCTCCGACGGCTGGAGTTCCCACGAGGTCCACGACGCTCTCGACCTGTGCCTGAGCTGCAAGGCCTGCGCGAACGACTGCCCCACCGGCATCGACATGGCGATGTTCAAGTCCGAAACGCTGCACCAGACGTACAAGGGGCGACTGCGTCCGCTCAGCCACTACACGCTCGGCCGGCTCCCGCAGTGGCTCAGGCTCGCCGCGCCACTGGCCCCGCTCGTCAACCTCGCCGGCCGCGTCCCGCTGCTGCGCAGAGCCATGGCGGCGGTGATGGGAGCCGACCCTCGCCGTTCGCTGCCGACGCTGCCCCGAAAGCCGTTCCGGCGGAGCAAACCGCCGACGAGGTCCGCGAAGCAGACCGGGGCCAAGGTCGTGCTCTGGGTCGACTCCTTCTCGGACGCCATCGATCCGGACATCCCCCGGGACGCCCTCGACGTCCTCTTCGCCGCTGGCTGTGACGTCGAGATCGCCGGCCCGGGGGCCTGCTGCGGTTTGACCCTCGTCTCCACCGGCCAGCTCACCGCCGCCAAAGCCCGACTGCGCAGGACACTCGACGTTCTGCTCCCCTACGTCAGGGACGGAAGGACGGTCGTCGGCATCGAACCCAGCTGCATCGCCACGCTCCGCTCGGACCTCGTGGAACTCCTCGCCGACGACCCCCGTGCCGTCGAACTCGCCCACTCGGTCAAGACCATGGCCGAGTTCGTCACCTCCATCGGCTGGACGCCGCCGCAAGCAGCCGAGAAGCTGCTCGTCCAGCCCCACTGCCACCACTACTCGGTCATGGGTTTCGACGCGGATCAGGCGCTCCTGGAAGCCATGGGCTGTGACGTCGAGATCTCCGCGGGATGCTGCGGCCTCGCCGGGAACTTCGGTATGGAGAAGGGCCACTACGAGATCTCCGAGAAAATCGCACGAGAGGGCATCCTCGCCAAGGCATCCGTCAGTCCTGACCGGCAGATCCTCGCCGACGGGTTCTCCTGCCGCACTCAGGTCCGCGACCTGGCCGGCCTCCACAGCCGCCACCTCGTGCAGATCATCGCCGAAGCCCTCCGGGGCTCATCGCCCACACGAAGGTGAGCCCGGTGAGTGGCGCCGGGGCGCTGCCAGAGGCCGAAACCGTGGCAGCTGTCGCACGGTGGGCTTGATACTGGAGCGGACGGACCAGCTCCGCCCGGGGCCGACTGGCGAATCGACACGGACCCGGGCGGGGCCGCCGTAGTGGGTGGCGACCGCTTGGCGGTCATCGCCGTTCGCTGCGACGGGAGGCTGCCGCAGGCGGCGGTCACACGCTGGCTGCGGTCGTCAGGCCGTCAGGTCCCGGACGACCACGTTCATCGGCCCGGTCGAGGCCTGTCGGTGCCATCGCGCCCGTCCCCGACGGCTGCCAACCCGCGCCCCGGCCGGATCTCGTGTCCAGGGCGGGTCCGGCTCGTCCGGGACGGCCATGCCTTCACGTCGAGGCGGGCGAGCGACAGCGCCGATCTCAACCAGCTGAGAACACCACACCCCCGTCCGCCTCCGCCGCGAACCACGCACCCGCCGCACCCTGCGGCTCCTTCCCGCCCACCGTCCTGCGCCCCGCCGAACTGCCGGCGTTCCAGCGCGGTGGCGGGGTCAGCACCACCCCCCGGGTCGCCCGTACGGTCGGCGCGCGGGTCTTCCTGAACGGCATCACCCTGTTCGGACCCGGCACGGGACGCCCCGCACACCCACGACTGCGCGGGGAGCGTCGTCGTCCTCGAGGGTGACGCGGTGGTGGAGATCGACGGCACCGGGCACCGGCTGTCCCCGTACGACACCACGTACGTCGCCGCCGGTACACCGCACCGCTTCAACGCCTCACGACCGCCCCTCTGCGGATCCTGTGGACGTACGCCTCGGTGAACGCCACCCGGACCATCGTGGCGACGGGGGCCACCGCCCGCGCCGTCGCCGAACACACGCGGCCCGCCGAACCGGAGACCGGGACGGGAGGTCAGCCGTGATCACGGAGGTCGCCCGGATCGATGTCCGGCCCGGCAGCGAGGAGGCGTTCGAGCAGGCGATTACCGAGGCCATCCCCCCGGCTAGTCGGCGTCGATGTCGCCCGTGACGCCTCCGGTCGGTGGCGCCATCCCGCGCGCTGGCATCGCGTCCGGCCCGACCTGTCCCCCGCCGACGTCCCCCACCTGACGACGCCGCCGAACTGAGCGATTGGGTGATCGCCCAGGCGCCCTGGCCGCGACGGCGTAGCCGGTGGCCGGGCTGGACGACGGCGCGGACTCGCTCGTCTGAATGAACATCGACGCGAAGCGGAATGGCGAACCGTTCCGCCAGGACAGCCGTGAAGCTTCTGCCTGCACGACGAGCCCGCATCCCCAGGACTGCGCTGCTTGCCGCCGCCATCCCGGCCGTCCTGGCCGCATCACTGACCGGCCTCGCGCCCGCCCACGCCACCACCACCGCGGGCGCACCCGCCGTGGCCCGGGACCAGATCGCGTGCCCGCGCGGGTTCGTCTGCATCTACCCCGACATCAACTTCAACGGCCAGCCCTACGTCAACGCGCCGTCGACGGCTCGGTGCGACACCTGCCCGACTACATCCGCGGCACCGGCAGCTCCATCATCAACAACAGCAGCCGCACCGCACGCGTCTACCAGAAGGACAACTACCTCGGCCGACACGTCTGCGTCGGACGCGAAGGCGGCACCATCGGCGACCTGCGCTCCTACCAGCTCAACGACACCACCCACAGCCTTCGCAATCCTGGAGACGGCGCAGCCGCTCGACCGTCCAATCGAGGGCTTCCACGTCCGTGCAGGACTGTCTCAAAGCCCGGAGCGCCGTCAAGCCGATCACCTCCCGGCGCCCGGCCTCCGGTCCTGGTCGCCGTGTTCGGGGTCGGCGGCCGGGAGCCCGGGCAACCGCTCGGGCATCGCCGCCTGCTGGTTCACAACCACGTCATATGCCCGGCCCCGCACGACAAGGGTGCGCAGCTTCTCGCGGACCACCGCGCCGGCGAGGACGGCCCGCTCGTACTGCAACGGGACGCGGGGTATCTCCCACTTCCCCGGCTCCAGGTCCGAGGGCCGGGGCGCGGCCGGTGGGCCCGGGTCGGCCGGGGGCTGCCGATCCGGTGCGGTGGTCGGCGGGCGCCGGGCGGGGGCGAAGCCGACCAGCGACCAGCGGGCGGTGCAAAGGCGGTAGGCGGGCATCAGGCCGCACAGCGTCTTCGGCTCACTGATGTGCACACAATACGTGGCGAGCGCAGCGTCCACGATTCGCTCGTCCCGGCCCGGATCGCGGTAGCGGCCGCGCACGAGAGCGAGGTGACCGCGGGCTTCGGCAAGCACGTGCCGGCGGTGGAACCGGCCGCCGCCACATACGCCCGGCGCAACTGACCGCGATCGACCCGGACTGCGGACTGGGACCGCCCGTAGCCGCTGAACGACATGCCGGGAGCCGCCGGCCGACTCGGGCGGTGACGCCTTCGACGGTCCGGCCACCGTGTTGTCCGGACCCCCGTCGCAGTCCGCGGTCCGCCTGACGTGTGTCGTGATCACCGCGTGCGACGGGGCAGGCGCAGCGGAGCTGCAACCGGAGACCATCGGTCGTGCGGACGCAACGGGACTCAGTTGCGCCGGCCCGTGCTCCGCGCCAGCCGACACGCCCCCTCCCACACCCGCGGAACACGCCCCGCCCGGTCTACTCCACAGCGGGGGCCTGCTGCCCGCCGCCGGGACAACGTCCGGGCCGGCCCCCATCTGCCGCCGACCCCGGAGCAAAATGCTCGGTCTTGAACTCGTCGTACTGCTGGGCTTGGCGACGCTGCTCGGCACCGTGCTCTCGACGTACTTCCGCATCACACCGCCCGTCGTGTTGCTTGTCGCCGACGTGCTGCTCGGTTTCATTTTCCAAAGAGTGGCGGTCGGCCTGGCTCTTGGTGGCGGCGGCCCCGCGGGTGCCGGGCCGACACCCTGGAACTCCTATCGGAATGCTCAGGAGTCGATCTCCCAGTGGAGAGCGCCAGTCTGAGCGGATGCCTCCAGGATCTTCTTGAGTGCTGCTGTCGGATCGGTGCCCGGCGGGAGGTCCACCGCGAGGTAGGTCCCCTGGAGCCATTCGTGGGGCAAGCCGGCCTCAATGGTGCTGCCGTGCAGGAGTTCGTGCAGCTGGACCCTATCTGGGTGCTCGATGACGAGAGCGACCCGGAGGGTCCGGTGGCCGGACTTCTCCAGCACGCCGGTTACCAGGTGGTTGCTGTCTATGGTCACTACGTCGCGGTAGCAGATGCCGTAGGTGAAGAAGGGCAGACAGGCCACCTCGAACCGGTCAGGCGCGAGCTGTCGGGTCCAAAGCTGTTCACGCCAGCCGTCCTCCCGATCCGACAGATCAGCGTGGATCATGTAGTTACTGGGACCCCGGCCGATTGGGTCCTCATGCGTGATGATGGTGATGGGGTGCCTCCTGAAGCCGGATCCCGACCTCAAGATCCTGCACCAGCCGCCTCGGCCGGAACCAGGCGGGGCGAGTTCAGGCGTCGCCAACAGGTAAGAGCGCATCCGAGGGTGAGGAATGCCTCGTGGATGTCGTCGCGGATCTCCCAGCGGATCCGCAGGCGGCGGAACCAGTGCAGGTGGGCAAACGCGCGCTCCACGACCCAGCGTTGGGTGCCGAGCCCGGAGCCATGTTCGGTGCCCCGGCGAGCGATCAGCGGCTTCACGCCGAGATCCCAGACCAGGCGTCGGTACTTGTCATGGTCGTAACCGCGGTCGGCCAGCAGCACGTCCGGGCGGCGTCGGGGCCGACCGAGCCTGCCCCGCACCGGCGGCACGGTTTGGAGGAGGGGGATCAGCTGGGTGACGTCGTTGCGGTTACCGCCGGCCAAGGTGACAGCGAGCGGAATGCCGGTGGCGTCGGTGATCAGGTGATGCTTGCTGCCCGTCCTGCCCCGGTCAACGGGGCTTCGTCCCGTCTCGGAGCCCCCTTAGGACACCGTCTTAGCGCCCGTATGTGGGAGCCGTCGACGGCCGCCCAGGAGAAGTCCAGGACGTTTGCGCTGCGGAGCTTCGCAAGAAGGACCTCATGCAGCCGGGGCCACACCCCGGCCTCAGTCCACTCGGCCAGCCGCCGCCAGCAGGTCATGCCCGAGCCGGAGCCGAGCTCCTGTGGCAGATGTTCCCAGGCGATCCCGGTGTGCAAGACGAACAGGATGCCCTGGAACACCAACCGGTCCGGATGCCGCTTGCGGCCAGGATGATTGGCCCGGCGCTCCACCTTCGGCAACAGCGGCTCCACCACCGCCCACAACTCGTCGTCGACTTCCCACGGCTTCGGCCGAGCCACCCCGCACCCCACAGGTCGGCCCGCGCCGGTTGGTGGCGGCGCGGGCCGATGGTCTTTCGATGTTGTGGGTCTTTACGTCTCGTCGTCGTCGGGGAGGACCGGCAGACCGGTCGGATCGTACGGCGTCATTGCCCACAGCTGGTTGGCGGCGGTTTCGCTGCAGTTGAAGACGATCAGGTTGCCCACGTCCGGGTCGGTGGGTGCGCCCGCGACGTCCATGCAGAGGCCGTCAGCCACGTTCCGCCATTGCACCAGGGTCTGGTCGCCAGCGACGTGTTGTAGGGCGGTCCATTGCTGGTGCACGTTGCTGCTGTCGCAGTCCATGATGACCAATTGTGTGCCGGGGGCATCATCGAGGCCGTCGCGAGGCTGGATGCAACGGTTGCTCCCCACCCCTCTCAGTGTGGCGGTCAGCCCATCGGAGAGCCAGTCGACGTTCCAGCCCTGGTTGGGGGCCGGCGGGTGCCCAAAGGTGTCGCCGTTGCGCTCGAACTGGCCCACCGTGGAGTTGTTGCTAGTCGCCCCGTCCGTCACGGTCATGAGCGCGCCGACGTTGAGGTTCTCCATGCTGACCGGTCCTGCTATGCGGTCCGTCAGGTCCGAGTCCTCAGGAGAGAGCAATTGCGGGAAGAAGGTGTTGGGCTCCGTGAATGTCCAGTTGAGAGCCTGCGGGGCGGGGCTGTTCGTGCAGTCGGCCACGCCGACGGGCTCGTGCTGTCTGGGGTCGTCCTTCACATCACCGATCAAACACTGACTGCTCTGCGCATGGTTGCGCAGGTGCCACTCGTCGTTGCCCTGGTAGTCCAAATCCCATTGCTGGCTCGGATCATCTGCATTGCAGTCGGTCACCGCACTGGGGACTGGACTTGCTGAGGCACTAGGGATGAGGGCAGGCAGGAGGGCGAGGCACGCGGCGGCGTTCGCAAGGATGGCCGTCAAGCTGATCGTCCCGTTGACATTGGTTACCGCTTTCCAGCGTTGGCCGAGTTGCCGGTGGAGGACTGAGGTGGACAGGGAGCCCGGGTTGTCGGGGTCGTCGACGGTGAGCACGCCGCCGGCCGTCATGTTCGTCAACGCCCGGGGATTTCGGAAAAGGTCCTGCGGTTCGGCCGCGGCGGCCAATGCGCCCAAGTGAACCGGGGCGTGGTCGCTGCGATACACCCGTAGGGGTGCGTCTAGGGGCCTTCTCTCCAGCTGTGTCGTCTGCAGCCCGGTCACCTGGGAGGAGGTGACGAAGTAGTCAATAATTCTTCCTCGCTGCTGCGTCGGGCGGCCGGCGCTGATGACGCCTGCGCCCACCGGGAATCCCGGCCTGTTCAGCAATTGGGTCGGAGTCTGGTTCCAGTCACCCATGACGACCCAGCTCTCCTGCCGAGCGCGGTTAGTGACGAAGGTATTGATACGCTGCAGCAGGATTCCAGCGTCCGCGCCGCCGTTGCCGGACGATGCGTGCACGTTGAAATACCAGGTGTTGCCGAATCGCAAACCCAGCGACCCTCGACCCCCATCAACACCGGGTATGGCGGCGACGTCGCGGGCCGATCCGCGGGTGACGAAAGCGAGGTTGAATTGGCCGCCGCGGTATGTGTCTCTTCCGTTCACGCGGTGTGGGTCGGTCTGGAGAAAATAGATAATCCGGCGCTGCCCGTCGGGCATCTCCCAGATTTGCTGCCTCACGCGGTCTCCGTATCCGAGTTGTGGCAGCTGTGCGGCTGAAGCATTCGCCAGAGGTATGCTCACCCTCCGCTGACCGTTACTATGACCCAGTCCGGGAATATAAGTACCGGCAATCCCACGCGGTACGTATAGGTTGATTGGTGTTTCGGCACCATCCAGGATCATCCGCATGGGCGCGACGGGTCCAGCTTCCTGGAGCGCCACGATTTGTGTGTTCCGGGCCAACCGAGCGACATCAGTATTCCACCTGTCGCTGTTAGTCCCCATATTCGCCCCCTGCATGTTCCAGGTGGTCATGTCCCGGTCGCCGATGTCCCTCGGGGCGAGCTGGCCGATAGTGGGATCGCGCAGGAACAGCGACGGCTGGCCGCTCATGTCGCGGGCCACCACGCCCTGCCCGAGGTAGTTCGCGGTCTCGCGGCCGGTCCAGTCCGGGATAACCTGCCCGTCCTGGCTAAGGTGGTGGAACTTCGCCGGGTCGTCGTTGTCGGACCCGAACTCGAAGGCCGTACCCTCCCGCGTGCCGTACGGCGCATAGTCCGCGTAATCCCCTCCGGGGGTGGCCTGCTTGATCATCGAGTTGTTGTAGAAGACGTTCTGCGCCCCGGAGGAACCGGACCACTTGATCGCCTTCGGGCCGGCCGCCCACCAGATGGGATACCAGGTCCCCTCGTCGATCTCACCGCCTTCCCCACCGCAGTTGGCCGTGCAGCTGCCCGAGCGGTGGTCGTAGGCGACCACCACCGTGTTCTGCTCGAACAGGTTGTTGTGTTCCCAACCGCCGTGCAGGTTCAGGTCGGAGTCGAGGTCGTTACGGAAAGCGACGTTGTCGCTGGCCGACCACTGGAAGGTGAAGTGGCGCAGGTGGCGGCTGAGGTTGTACGCGTACAGCGAGCTCCAGACGCGGCTGCCGCGCAGGTAGCCGTTGCCGCCCTTGCCCTTGTTCCAGGAACCGTCGAAGCTGTTGCGCTCGATCTGCAGGTTGAGCGCGTCCTCGGTGACGATCGGGTGCGAGCCGGTCATCGTGGCGGTGAGCCCGCGTGCCCAGCTGTTGGCGGCCCACTTGAAGACGATGCCGTGCATCGCGTACTCGGGCGCCATGTTGCCGTAGTTGTTCACGGCCTGCTCAGGGGTCCCCTGGAAGGTACTGCCGTCCAGCATCGGCAGGCCGGCCATGTCCTGGGTGAAGGCGAAGTTCTCGAACCCGACGCCCTCGACGATCTCCAGCGGGGTGAGCTTGCTGGGAGTCAGCTTCGCGAGATACTGCCGGGAGCCGTCCGAGGTGTCGTCCACCGGCAGGTCCCACTCCAGCGGTCGGTCCAGCGTGACCGTCTTGGCCGTGGTGTCCAAGCTGGCGACCTGGAACATCTGCTGGCGCATCATGAGGGGATCCTCAAGCGCCTCGTCATCGCCGCTGATGCCCTGCTGTGCGTAGAAGTTGCGGCTGTTGGCCGCGCCCACCCAGACGTAAGCGCCCACGGTGAGCTTGCTCATGTTGGCCTTGGGGTCCAGGTGCACGACGCTCTGCCCCTGGCGGGCGGAGAACCCGGGGTCGCCGGCAGGGGAGGACAGCTTGAGCCCGGAGACCCAGTGCTGGTTAATGCTGCCCTCGAACAGGTCCTTGCGGTTGGCGGGGGCCGCCGACCATTCGTCCTGGTAGCGGGCGGCAACGGTCCGGGTCTGCACTCGGAACATGCCCCGTCCCGGCCAGACCCAGCCACCCGAACCCTCGTCGGGGGCCGCGCCGTAGACCATGGCGTCCTGCCACCAGCGACCGTTGGTCAGCGTGTCGTACCGGGTGTCCGTGTCGGGCCGGAAGACGAACTTCGTGCCGCCGTCGCCGGAGCCCTGCCCGCGGATGGTCAGGAAGCTGGCGTCGACGTACATCTGCCGGGACACGTCGATCCGGCCGGCCGGCAAGGTGATCAGGGAGAGTTTGTGGTAGTTGGCCGTCGGCGAGCAGTTGGACTTGATGTCATCGATCGCCTTCTGCAGCCCCGTGGTGTCATCGACACGGTCGTTCGCGATCACCCGGTACTTGGAAGCCAGTTGATCGGGGGTGACATTGCAGGTGGGGTCGGGATTCATGTCGCCGTCGCCGGGCAGCGGCTGGCCACCCAGATATCCGGCACGCGACCAGTCCGGCATACCGGACAGCGGGCCTATACGGTTGGCGGAGCTGAGATCAGGCCCGACAGCCCCCGGTCCGGTCGAAGGCGGGTCGCCACCCGGCGTCAGAGTGCCGTCTTCCGGATCGCTGTCCGCCGCCGATGCGGCCATGGCCGAGAGGGGTGCCGCCGGCGCCGGCAGCGCTGGCAAGAGAGATAGCAGCAGGCCGGACAATACTGCGGCCGCTGGCCAAAACCGTCTCACGTAAGCTCTTTCTGCTTCATCGTATTGTCCTTTTTGTGGGGCGGGTCAGGGCCCCGCCCGCGTGATCCACTGACCAGAGCGCGCCATGGCTCAGGTCAAGCGGAATTCGGTGGCTCCCGATGGGGAGAATGCACAGAAGCACCCCCGGCTCCTGAACTGGTGCCGGGGGCAGCACGGTGACTGGTCCGGTGACAGGACTCCAACGAGAATTGGGTGAGCCCCTGCTCAAACCGGCCTACGTAACGGAGACCCCGCAGAGTCGGGCCGTCAGGCCAACTCAGCCTTTAGGGGCAGTAGAAGCGAACGCCAGAAAGGTGGTCGTTGGCATACGACATGGGGCCCGGATTGTTCCAGGTACCCGTCCGGCCCCAATTCCACGACGGCGCGTAATCGATCTGCCAGGGCGCGTCCGAATCGGGATCATCCCAGAACTCCACCGAGCACTGGGAGTTGTTCAGCCAGGACGACGTCTGGTTGTTGGCATTGATCCCGTTCAGAAAACTGACGCTGTACAGCTTCACTATCTGCGAGTGGCCGCCCGCCGCGGGAGGGGTGATGATCGCCTTCGAGCCCGCTCCGTCCGCGTCCTGGTAGAGGCAGAGCGCCCATGCCGGACAGCCGTCGTAGGGAGGATTCGTCGCAGACGCCGGTGCGGCGAGGGAGAGCAGCGCCGCTCCGGCAACTGCAGTCGAGGCGACGATCTTCGCCAGTCTCATGAGATCTACTTCCTGAGCCGTACGGCTCGTGTCTTCACCGCGATACGCGGCCTGTCGACGCTGAAATCTACGCAGCGTTCACTTACAAGAAGTGATCGTAAAGTAAGTGCCCTGGCCACACAAGCCGTTGAGTGTTGAACCTTCACGCTGCCGCGTTCAACGTCGTCGGCCCGTCGTCGACAGGGTTGCCCAGTCACGCTGCCCGGGTTGACTGGGCGACCGGTGACTCAGGAGTGAGTCAAGCCGCCTCGATCGCTGCCAGAGCGGCAGTCGACCCCCGGAGTGCTTCTCAAACGCTGGTCGTACTTGAGTCGACGTGACCCTCAACCGACACCCGTAGTGAGTACTGTCCGCGTGGGCCGGTGCAGGTTGCCGGTGCGGCGGCCGGAGTCGCGGGGGACGGGGACGAGCCCGGCCGTCGAGGCGAGGAGTCCGGCGTCGGCATAGGCCGACAGGTCGCTGGTCGCGACGACGAACACAGCCCCAAGTATCGGGCCCATGCCGGGCAGGGACTCGATGATCTCTGCCTGCGGATGGCTGCGGAACGTCTCGCGGATCTGCTTGTCGATCCGCTTCAGCCGGTCGTCCAGGGCCAGGATCTGCCCGGCCAGATCGGCGACGATCTGCGCGGCGACGTCCTCGCCGGGCAGCACGGTTGCTGAGCCTGGGCGGCTTCCAGAGCGGTCGCGGCGACCGCGTCGGCGCCGCACACGTGGCGGCCCGCCAGCCAGGCCGTGAGCCTTGTCCGGCCGCGGCGGCGGATCGCGGCCGGCGTCTGGTAACCGGTCAGCAGCACCAGGGCACCCTTGCGGACCGAGTAGTCGAAGGCCCGCTCCAGCGCGGGAAAGACGCCGGTCAGCACGGCACGCAGGCGGTTTAGCAACCGCACCCGGTCGGCCACGAGATCGGCGCGGTGGGCGGTCAGCAGCGCCAGGTCAGCAGCGAGCTGCGCGGGCACATCGATCGCGGCGAAGTCCCTGCGGTGGCGGGCGGTCTCGGCGATGACGTAGGCGTCGCGGGCGTCGGTCTTCGCCTCGCCCCGATAGGCGCCCGACATGCGGTTGACCGTGCGACCGGGTACGAAGACGGTCTGCCGGCAATGCGCCGCGAGAAGTGCTGGTGTCCACCGGCTCGTCAAGGCGCCGATCGTGCTGGTCTAGGACCGGCTCAACACCCACGTCTCCCACTCCACGTGTGAGCTGATCGCCGAGCGCGAGTGGCTGACGGTGTCCCTGCTGCCCGCCTACTCACCTGACCTCATCCCGGTTGTGGGTATGGGCGCACGTCAAACGCAGTCTGGCCAATCTCGCCATCGGCGCCTTCGACCGGTTCGAAGCTCTCGTGAACAACCGACTCAAGCGCCTTCGGTCGGACGGCGCGCGGGATACAGGGGAGGAGATCCTTTGGATCGTCGCCGGGGTAGAGATGCTTCCGCCAGCCCTGGACATGGTCGGCCTTGTAGGCAGCGGCAGCCTCGGTGAAGTCGGCCGACCTGTGGTGTCCGAGCAGGACGAACGCTCCTGGGTAGGTGTCGTCGCCGTTCGGTGGTGCCGATGCTGGCGAGCGACGTAAGGGCCTCGGTAGGCCACGAACCCGTTGTCGGCCGACTCCTCGCCCGGGTCCGACGCATTGGGCAAGACCGGTGGTGCCGTTTCCGTTTCCCTGGTCTCGATCTCGTAAAGGCTCGTGGTGGTCACGCGCTCACCCCCACGATGCGTCGGTCAGGAGCGCAGCGACAGTGGCGCCGCGCGGATCGGCGTGACTGTCGTGGTCGCTTAGGCCGAATACGGCATTCGTGGCGGTGACGGTGAAGCCGGAGAGCAGGGTGGCCGCCTGGCCCTCCAGTTGGGTGGTGAGGCGGTCGGCGTCGTGGGAGGCGAGCGAGGTGTGGGTGTAGGGGCCGAGACGCAGCCGCCTGAAGCTGGTGTTGTCGCTGCGGCGGGCTTCGACGTGGACGCCGTAGTGGGCGGGGGCCATGCCGACGTCGTCGGGGAGGGGCAGGTTCGCGGCAGTGTGGGTGAGCATCGCGTAGACCGGCTGCGAGACGCCGACGATTGCGGTCGTCTCGCCGCGCAGCCAGCTCCTGCTGGTGTAGCCGAGCTGGCGGCCGTGGAGGTAGGCCGTGGCGTGCGGGGTGTCTGGGGGAGCCAGGGCGACGGTGATCACGTCGGTGCCGTGGTCGTCGACGGGCCGGGGACACGCGTTCGATGAACAGTCCGACTCGCGCGCCCCATGGCTCCTGGTCATCCCCGATCATCCGATGCCGTCCTCTCCCCGGTACGGCCCGCCGTCCTCCCTGGGCAGGCGCGGTCCGAGAACGGTACGGCAAGCGCATGCGGCATGGGACATCCACGTGTTCCAGCAATTCCATCGGGTGAAGGAGCCTTGACGGATGCCCGGGCGCCCTGGGGCGTAGATCAGCCAGTGGCCGAGCAGCCGGGCATCGCAGGCAGCGAAGCCTCGCCGGTCACGGCGCTGACGCGCCGCCGGATTACCGCGAACGTCTCGGCGCGGTCTTGCCTGACGGCGTAGTCGACCCGGTCATAACGCAGTTGGAGGGTGGCGGTGCGGTCCGGGGCCTTCAGCAGGACCAGGCCGAGGCTCCCGCCGGGGTTCAGGTCGCGGTGCCCGTGCAGTTCCAGCGGCAGACCGTGCTCCGGGTCGGTAAGAGCCTGCACCAGCTCGGCCCTGCGCAGCCCGGTGTCGGAGCCGTTGTCCAGCTCCAGGAAGCGACCGGGTCCGGCCCGGACAGCGCTCGGGTGGGCCGGCGCACCTCGTCAGGGGCCAGCCGGGTGCGGGTCTCGTGGCCGTTCGCCGCGCAGAGGGTGCCGGAGTCCGGGTCCGGCACCCACAGCACAGGCGCCTGCGGGTCGCCGCGCAGCCGGTCCGCGTCCCTGAGGGCGCGAGGCGCCGTGGCGGGCGGAACCGGCTCGAAGCCTCCAGCGGTCCAGGGAGAGCACGGCGACGCGGCGGCGCATCGCGACGGGGTCGGCGAAGTCGTGCAGGGCCCGTGCGGCGGTAGTGAGCGCCTCGGGCAGCGTGGGAGCGAGGACGCCTCCGGTCGCGGGGCCTGGCGCGGTCAGGGGGGGCGTCCGTGGTGCCCAGCAGGGTGTCCAGGGCCGCCGCGGCCGGCGAGGCGGGCCGGGTCGAGGTCGGCGAGCAGGTCTTCGAGTTCGTAGCCGGTGTGGTGCTCGTCGCGGGGGATGCCGACGTTGACGCTGTTCGCCGCGGCGGCGGTGGCGCTCCCGCCGACGTGGTAGTAGTCGGCGGGCCAGTACAGCAGTTCGCCGGGGCCTACCTCGGCAGGCACGGACGCCGCGGTGTGGCGGGCGTAGTCGGTCTTGGTCGAGATGGGTTCGTCCCACGGCCTGCGCGGCCAGAACCGCATCCGTTTGCGACCACGCAGGCCGAACAGGAAGGTGGCGAAACGGTCCTTGTGGACGCCAACCGGGCTGTGCTCGTAGGTGCCGCGGAACAACGTGGTGATGGCTCCGGTCAGCTGCCATGTGAGTTCGACCAGGCCAACAGCTCCGCAGCGGGGCTGGCTAGGCTCAGCCTTCATGACCGACCACGCTGACGCGCACAAGCGCCCCTTCCTCGTTCTGCACGACTATGGAATGGGCGGTTCATGGTGGTGGGTCCGAGCGCGTTCCAAGCGGGAGGTCCTCGAAACGTTCGCCTGGGTTGAGGTGGTCACCGACCCGGACACTGTGACCCGGTTTCAGGATGAGGGCCTGGAGGAAGTCGACATCGACGGCCCTCGGATGCCTCCAGGTCTGCGTGACGCCCAACGTGAGTGTGAAGGGTTCGGTGCGCTTGCAGGGAGGGACGTCGTATTCCTGCGGCGCCGCTGGGACGAGGAGGGCGATGAACCGGTCGTGTATCTGATGGAGGTGGGGTCCGATGGGCGTCGGATTCGCCAAGTGGAGTTGGCCGAGGACGGAACCGCCGTGCGCAGCGGCCCTGACGATTGGCCGTACAACCCACCGATCGTGGACCCTTTCGACCCTGTGCTGCCGAGAGAAGAGATCAGCCGGAGCGAGTTCGAGGAACACTGGATGACAGCTCGCCAGGCAGATGCTGAATCGTAGGGGCAGACCCGGTCGGCTCACCTGCTTCGGAGTCGTTGTCTTCGATGGCGTCAGGGTTCTCGTAAAGAGCCAGCTCAGCCTGTTGCGCACGCATGTTCTGCCATGGCAGCGAGGTGAGCAGGCGCTGCGGGGGCTGACCGCGGGGCGGATGAACTGGGCTCCGCAGCCGGGGCAGGGCAGGACCTGCTTCTGGTCCGGGAGGATGCCGTTGCTGAAGGGTGCGCTCTTCAAGAGATCGTCTCTGCGCCGACATCGGGCCGAGCACCATCAGGGAGCCGGGCCGGCCTCGACGTTCGGTCGGGGCGGGCGGCCGCAGTACTCACAGAGCAGGATGTCGGGCGGCGGCGGTGGTGTGCGTTCGAGGACGTCCCGGAGTTCGAAGAGGTCTCGTCCGGTCGCGGCGGCGAGGCGGGGCCAGCTGAGGGCACCGGCCGTCATGGGAGGGTCGCAGAGGTCGCTTCAGCAGGGCCCGGGGCGAGTTGGAGTACTCGTCGCTCAGGAGTCAGCCTCGGCCGGTGACGAGGCCGCAGGCCCGGGCGAACGCAGAAGCGGGCCGCGAGCTGCGCGGCGAAGTCTTCGAGCCAGGCGAGGCGGGCGGATGGGAAAGTTGGTCGCGGAGGTGTTCGCCGCGGATGAAGGGGCGGCCGGGGTTCCGTTGCCAGCAGGCCGAGCACAGGCTTGGTCCGGCATGCCGCCTCGGCTGGCCGCACTCGCGGCAGATCTGGGGCGACTGTCTCGGCGGGCCCGGACGGGAGCACGACCCGCACCAGCCGGTGTCCTCGCGCAGATGGCCTGGCTTGCCGCAGCGCGGGCAGGGCTGCTGGGCGGCGAGTCGCTCGGCCTTGCCGCAGCAGTCCCGGCAGAGCCGGTTGCCGGCCGTTGTACGCCGCCCCAGCCAGCCTCTGACGGTGACCGACATGTATCAGCAGCGTCGACCTGGTGGCTCCTGCATGAGCCACCAGGTCGGGGGACCCATCTCGGTCGAAACGCCTGTCAGCGACCCGTGAGCCAGGCCACCAAGTCGTAGACAGCGTGGCAGTAGGGGTCGTGAACGTCCTTCCGCATTCGCTCCAACTCCCCTGTCTCCAAGAGGACCGGAAGCACGGCGTGCGCTCCTGTCACTCCAACGACGACAGAGCCGTCTTCGTCTCGAAGGGGAAGGTCGACACCGATTGGAGGGGCGTCCTGTGATGTGGGGGTGTCCAGGTAGAGGCGACACGTTCCGTGGTCGAGGAGCAGGAAGCCGCGCAGGCGCAGCTCCGCAGGCTCATCAGGTTCTGCTGGAACGGAGAAAGCTGCGGCTGCGGCCCGCAGTGCATCCGAGAGATGGAACCGGGGATGGTCGACGAATCCGTGAACAGCAGCGGAGGCGTCGACTACCGGGATTCCGAAGGCATCGCGCGGTGCCTCCTCGATCTCGCCGTGGGAGAAGTCGGCCAAAGCGCTTCGCAGGGCCGCCTCGAGGTCCCCTGCGGAAATGATCGCTCCGTGTGTGTCCGTGAGTGGCACGTCAAAGGCAACTGACGTGTCCAGCTGCTGACCGTCCCACAAAACGATACGGCCGACACCGCGTCGCTCCGGGTCATTCATGACCCCCCGCACAAGCCGGACGCTCCGCCCACACGCGAACGCTGTGACACTGCCTAGCAGTTCATGTGCCAGCTGCGCCTGCAGACCGGATGGGCCTGTCTGGTCCCACATCATCGATTGATCCGTCACACTCGGTTCAACGCGTCAGGGCACTTGTTGACACCCTGGCAGTAAGCCGTGATCACGCCGATCTTGTCGTCATGGTCGGCGAGCTTGTACTTGTGATCAGCGGTCTCCCAGTGGTATTGCGCGACGACCTTCACACGAGCGAGAATGATGCCGAGACGGTCGTACAACACCGCGCCGTACAGCTTGCGGGTCTTCGTGCTCCCCCTCTCGGGGTGCTCACTCACCGCCACCTTGATGACCTTACTGCTGTGGATGTTGTGCGGCCCGGAAAAGTGGACCCAGCCGAACGCCCTGTTGCCCTGCCGGGTAGGGATGTACCGGCCGTCCGCATCATGGCCCACGAACTTCACCACGCTCCAGTGGCTGCTGGCAGCCTCATCGGCTGCCGCCCCTGTGTCAGCCGCGGCAGCAGAGTCTGCCTCCGCGATGACCTTGTCCGTGTCATCCGCTACGGCAGACTCCGCCGGCGAGTCCGCCTCGGTGACGGCTTCGTACGTGATGCCTTGCTGAGCAGCCTCGGCCGCACCGAAAGTCTGGACGTACTGCTCATCGGTCGTAAGGAGAAGTTGGCCTCCCTCTGCACTGGCCGCTGCGTCGCTGTCAGCGGCACTGGCGCCAGCAGACACTACTGAGCTCTGGTCGGACGGATCGGGAGCATCGGCGTAAGCGGGAGCCACCCCAAGAACAACGGACCCCAACAGTGCAAACGAAGCCACTTTGGCCTTCATTGATTCCCCCATCATGCTTTTCACAGGCATCAGCAATACGTCGTGGTCAGCGGCGTACTGCGCGATCAAGCTACCTGCGAAAGATCCGATCGTCCACTCAATTGAGCGACTGTCGAACATTCATACAACTGGTGGGCTCTGCTCATGCCGCTCGCCGCACCGAGCTGCGAGACACGCCCCCGCGCCTACGCTCTGTCTGCAGTGCGGCTTGCCATGTTCGTAGTCGCCGTGTGTTCGACGCGGTAGCGAGGAGGAACTGACCGAGGTGCTGCTGCACGGGCAGGTCCAGCCGAGCCGGTAGAGGCTGGTGTCGCCTTGCTGGTCCCGCTCTTCCGCCAGCCAGGCCCCAGGTGAATACCGAACGCGGCTGCGGGCACCTCCCGCTGATCAGAGCGGGGGGGCGGGGGCGTCCGGCAGCCCGGTGCCCGACCTGGTACGCACCGAGGCTTGGGGCGCGAACAGGCGCTGCCTGTGTTCGTGGAGGCCAGCAGCAGTTGAAGCCGCCAGCCACAGGCGTCAGGCCGGTGGATAGGCCACGCTGGGCGCGCGCCCGGGGTTTCTCACCGACGTCCGGGACCGCGAAACCCAACTCCGTTTTTCTGGCAAGACGATCGCGGTCACCGCTGCAGGCAAGCGACCATTCATTACTTCCTGGCGTGGCAGTGACAGCCCGAAGTGCTGCTGCAAGGCGGCCAGGGTCGCATGCAACGAGTCGAACTCCTCTCTCACGTCATCATCGAGGAGTCCAGCTTCTTCGAACGCCGGGAGCAGGAACGCCATGGCCTCGTCTGGAGTGTCGCCGATGTCGAAGCGACCGACCGTGTGGCCGTCGTGGTAGTACCAGCACTCCTTGGGCGGATCGTCCGGCTTCGGGCGTTGAGCGGAGCCGTAGGAGTGCTTCCTCTCCGAGCAGTGGGTCACCGGGGCGGGTGGCCGCAACTCGTGCGTCAGGCAGGTCAGGGCGATGGGGGCGGCGGCCGGGGCGGGTACCGCAACCGTGAGCGGCATCGGCCAGACGACCGGCGCCCTGACGAGGCAGCCCCGCCCGTTTTGGCGCGGGTTCGCCATGGCCGACCTAACGCCGGCCTGCTACTCCTTGCGCCTTTGCCTACGGCCCGGCCGCCGCCTCCGACGACGTCCTGGTGGTGCGCGCGGGGCGGGTCGTAGCGGTCGAAGCGGCGGCGACAGAGGCAGGGGGCTGGGTGTTCTCGGACCAGGGCGTGGATCTCCGCCTCGCTGGTGATGTTCTCCAGCTGCTTGGTGCCCTGGGTCTTGCCGGGGATCTTGGTGAACTGGGTTCTTGCTGGCCAGGGGCGGTGGGCTCGTGCGCTCGGGGCAGGCAAGGCGGCGACGCCGAACGCCACAGCACGGTCAGGACAGTGGACCGACGCAGCCCGGCGCGGGACGGCGGGCGGCGGTGGCCGCCGGACCTGCCGAGGGCGACCGGGAAGAAGCGGGACCGCGGCGCGGCTCGGGCGGCCGGACAGGCGGCGGGCGGGACGGCGCACGCAGGCCCAAGGGCGGCGGGACGAGGCGCCGCAGGCCGGCACAGCGCGGCGGCCCGTCCACGAGTGGACGGGGAACACGGCACACCGGCACGGGCGGGAACACTCGAACACGGCGGGACGAGCGCGGGCCCGCCAGACCGCCGGGGAACGGCGCGGAGGCGCGGAGGAAACAGCCGCGGGCGCGGACGGCGAGGCGGCGCGGCACGAGCGCAGCGGGTAGGGCACGCGCGGCGGGCGCGGACGGCGAGGCGGCCGGGCCGGGCAACGGGCGGCCTCCGGGCACGGCACCGCACGGCCGCCGGGCTGTCGACAGTCATGCAATTCCCCACGGATCGCGCCGTCGGCTTCACGTAATTCCCCACCCGCGAACTCGGTCCGATGACCGGCTCAGACGGCTACACGAACGGGCACAGCGTCTGCACGTCCGTAGGCGAGCACCTGGGCGAGGACTTTACGGAACTGGACGACATCCTCGTCCGGTGCTTCGATGACGGCCTCGACCTCGCTGTCGCTCAACCGCAGGTTTTCCAGTGCGTCGGGGTCGAGCGAGACGCGGAGGACCCTGCCCGTCAGAACGGCTTCGCGCACGCAGCCATAGGCGGTGCCCTGTCCGGCTGTGACCAGGCAGTGCGTGTCCATGCCCATGGCGATTTCCTGTTCATCTGGGTCGTCCTCGCCCGCCATGAACATCAAGATGAATCCGCTTCCGTCCGCTTCTTCAGCAAGAGCAGCTTCGGTGAAGTAGCCGTCAGGGTCGATCTCTGTTGCGGCAACACGAGCGGTGAATCGGTATGTCATGGCCGGGTTCTATCAGCGCGTTCGGCCGACGCAGGACACCGGGTCGGAGCATCGGTGCCCCTCCACTCAGCGACGGCCTCCGACGTGAACTCCGGGATCCCCCCGGGGGGAAGACCGTGAACTTCTGGCTGGGGAATATCGTAAGCGTCCACATGGACGCAGCGGGCGCGGGTCCGGGGGCCCGAGCGGGCCCGCCCAGCGGCCCGACGAGACGGCCTGGCGCGCGGCCGGGAGGAAGCGGGTCAGCGGCGCGGCGCGGGCGCAGCGGCGACTCGGGCGCGGCAGCGGCTCGGGCGCCGGACAGGCGGCAACGGAACGGCGCACGCAGGCCAAGGCCGGCGGGACGAGGCGCCGCAGGCCGGCACAGCACGGCGGCCCGTCCACGTAGTGCACGGGGAACACGGCACACCGGCGCGGGCGGGAACACACGAACACGGCGGAACGAGCGCGGGCCCGCCAGACCGCCGGACAGCGGCGCCGAGGCACGGAGCGGGTGGGGCAGGCGCGGCGGCGGGCGCAGCATGCGGGGCGCGGCCGCAGGACGGGCGACGGCCGGCAGTCCGGCCTCCGCAACGGCGGACAGGCGAGGAGCAGCACCCGGGACGGACGGTGGTCAGGCGCCGCACGGCCGGAACGGCCGGGCACGGCCGAACCGCCAGGACGCCGCACAGCTCGGCGGCAAGCCCCCGAACGGCCAGGGACCGGAACGGCGCGGTGGGCGAGACGGCCGGACGCCACCGACGGGCGGCCGGAGGCCGGACGGCCGGACGCGGACGACCAGAGGCGCGGGCGGGACCACGGCGGCCGGACGACGAGAGGTCACCTTTGTGCACGGCGCCGCGCGGCCACAGCACGGCGAGGGTCCAGGCGGGGGCGGCGCGGAGGCACAAGGAGTAAGGCGGCAGGCCCGGGCCCAGGGGCCGGACGGCGAGTGGTCGGCCCCGGGACGGCGCACGGGTGCGAGTGGCTTCCGGTGGCCCGCAGGGCTCGTCATGATCAAGTTCCGGGATTCGACAGCGGGGGTGCGGCATGAAGGGCTGGCGGACCGATCCGACGTTCGCGATGTGCCGGGAAGTGGCGGACGGGGCGGACCTGGCCTCGTTCTCGGGCGGCCCATTCGACGTGCGGGCAGTAGTGGCCGCCATCCTGCCCGAACCCCGACAGGACTTGGACCTCGATGCCGTCCCGTGGGGCAACTTCCCCCACGGGCACGACGCCCGGAAGGCCGTTCAACTCCTTCGCGCTGCTGACGGCGAACCACGTGTGGACACGACAGGTGTGTTGTGGGGCCTGTGCGCCAATGACAGCCGGGCCGCTGTAGCCCTCGCCGTGCCGTTCCTCATCCCCCTGGCCATCGACGCCCACCACCCACACCGCGCCGCCGTCCTTGCCGTCCTGTGCGGCCCCGCCCGTGCCCGGCACCACGGCGTCGCCTCCCGCGAGGAACTCCTCCTCCATCGCAACGATCCCCGACGCAGCGCCCCCGACACCCACGACGACTACGGCTATGAGGTGACCGGCTACCCAGCCGGCTGGGCGGTAGCCGCCGCCCGAACCGCGATCACCGCAGACGCCCCCGCACTCCTGCCCCTCCTCGGGAACTCCGACCCCACCATTCGCGTCGACGCCGCCTACGTACTGGCGACCGCCACCGACCCCGACCACATCATCCGCACCGCCTTGGCCAGCAGATTCGCCGCCGAAGGCGACGCCATGGTCCGCGCCGCCCTGCTCCTGGCCACCGCCGAGATCACCCGGGCCCACCCGCACCCGCCGACCCTCACGTGGCTACGCGAACGGTGGCACGACCGGACGGAGGCCCCCGAAGCCCGCCTGGCGGCGGCAATCGGATGGCTCTGCCTCACCGACCAATCCGCACCCGAGGAGCTCCGCCGGACCGTCGACACTCTCGCCGAAGACGAGCGCGCACACGCCATGGACGCCCTGCCGTGGATGAACGCCGCCTCCGGCACCAACGAACCCGGACTCCTGCGCTGCAGACGCTGCATGCTCCACCCCGAAGAACCCGACCCGGAAGCGGCCTTCTGGGCCTCCCTGTTCTGAGCAACCGGGCTGTGATTGTGTACCGGAATTGTCCAGCGGGGCCAACTGCAGTGCTCGGTCACAGGCGCTCGCTCGCCACCCCTTCGTCCTCTTACAAAGCCGTGACCCTACCCACGATCCCCCGGGAACAGCGATGACCGAGACCACGGACCACCCCACGCCGCGCGAGGCCGCGCTCGCTCTGATCACGACGGCCGCGCTGGACGAAGCCGCCCGCAACGACCCCGCGGCGGACGGACCGCTCTCGGCCAACTGGGAGATCTACGACTGCCTGACCGACGTGCTGGAGACATGGCACACCGGCGGCACGCTGCGCGAGGACTCCCTGCGGCTCACCGAACACCTCGCGGTCGAACTGTGCGCGTACCCCTGGCAGCGATTCGACCGCGACCCCGACCGGTTCGGCAGGTGGCTGCTCGACTTCGGCGACCAGGTCGCCCACACCCAGCAGCACGCACACCCCGCCGGCCCCACCGCG
Source organism: Streptomyces sp. NPDC047841 (assembly GCF_040704085.1). Lineage (NCBI taxonomy): Bacteria > Bacillati > Actinomycetota > Actinomycetes > Kitasatosporales > Streptomycetaceae > Streptomyces > Streptomyces sp. NPDC047841. The sequence continues at coordinate 19,465 of NZ_JBEYRP010000037.1, read as the reverse complement.
ATCGAAATCCTGGCAGTCGTCGCCGACGACCTCACCCCCGCCCGGACGCCACCGCCGGGACGGAACAGCAACGGCTTCTCCGTCTCGCAGTGCCCTACCTGGGATACCTCCCACCCCGATCACGAGGTGGAAGACGCACGGGAGATCGCCCTCACGTTCACCCTGTGGGCGGGCCCGCAACTGGCCGCACTCCTCGACCACGACTACAGACGGATCGACGCCTACACCGGCGCTCGGAGCTGATCGGCGGCGACGCGCCACCCATCCGCGGCAGAGCCGGCGCGATAGCGGTCCAGGCGGAACGGCTTCAGCTGAGGAACGCCGCGGCCAGTGACCAGCCGGGGCGCCTGGCACCCGGCAGGCCCGGTCGCTCCCCTGCCGTGCGGTACCTGCCTGGCGGGAAGGCGCCGGACGCAGCGGCGGCCGCGCGGGCGCAGGAAACGGGTGACGCCGCCGGAACCGGCTGCCGCGCCGAAGGGTTCCGAGCCTCCACACACTGCCCGACTCGCCATCCGCTTACGGGGCCGTGATCACTCGCCCTAAAGCAGCTCCAGCCCAAAGCCGCTCCGCCGACCGCTGGATACTCTGCACGCATGCATTCTGGCGACCTGGCCTCAGCGCGGGGCCACCGTGATCCGCTCCTGAGCACACTGGCAGAGGCCATGGCGCATCTCGTGGCAGCAGTGGACACCAGTACGGATGAGGAAGCCTCGCCGGACGCGGCGTCCCGATGGATGGAGTATCCGGCGTACCTCTTCGACCGCCTCGGCGCGGAAGATCGGCACCGACTCGCAGACCTGTTCCTCGAAGGGGCCCTGAAAGAGCCGGAAGGGCCATGGCGCGATGCCCTGCTGGCTGTGCCAGATGGGTTCGGCCTTGATGAGGACGAGGGCTGAGCCGCAGCCGCTGTACAGCACGGAAGTACAGCAACCCCCGCGCCTGGGGCCGACCACTGCCAGCCCCAAGCAACCAGCTGACGTGTACGGCAGACCCCAGCGAACGCCGCGCCCATAGTTCGCATCGAGAGGGCCGGGGGTTCAAATCCCTTCAGGTCCACTGCCCGGCGAAGATCCCGTCGGTCATCACGACCGGTCGGGACCAGGCCCCGGGCGAGACCCGGCTTGACGAAGACAGCCGGGCGGCCCCGGCGGACGGCCGAGGCGGGACGGCGCATGGGCGCACGACGAGCAGCAATTCGGCACGGCGGCCGGACGCAAGCCCAAGCCGCCGGGACAGGGCACAGCAGGCCGGCACAGCGCGGCGGCGGCACCGCGGCCAGGGCGCGGCGCGGGCACCACGGCCGGTGTGCGGGGCGCCGGCGGGCATGGCGCCAGCGCCGTGTTGCCGGGCAACGACAGGACGGCAGGCACAGGAAGTACGGCGGCGGGCAGCGCGGGCGGGGGCGAGACCCGCGCGAGCCCGGCCAGCGGCCCGGCGCGCGGCCGGGAGGCCGGTGCAGAAGCGCGGCCCGCAAGTCCGGTCCGATGCGCAGAGGGCCGGACAGTGGACGGCGCAGGTGGTGGCCGCCGGACCTACCGAGGGCGACCGGAAGGAAGCGGGACGGCGTCGCGGCCGGACGGGACGGCGCGGGCGGCCGGACGGGCGGAGGCGGGCGGCGAGCCGCGGCGCGGGCAGCAGCGGCTCGGCACAGCCGAGGACCGAGAGCTGCTGGGCGGCGGCGACAAGCGGCACGGGCGCGCGGCGGCGGGTACGGGCGAACGGTGGCGACCGGAACCGGCGGGCGCCCGGCCCGGTAACCGATGACCCGACGGCTCACGGCCGACGGACGGCGGCGGGCGGGGCGGCCGGTGGACGGTGGCCGACTGTGCGGGCGCGGCCCGGGGTGACGGCAGCAGGCCACCACGGTCCAGCGCGAGGCGGCCGCCGGGCGCAGCCGCGCGGCGAAGGCAGCCGGCGGCCGGGACGGCCCAGCGACGTCCCAGGGCCGAGGAAAGAGGCAGAAGCGGCCGTGACGGGCGGGTGGCTTCATCCATGGGAGCGCGGACAGCAGATGTTGGCCACTTCGGGAGGCGGCGAAGCCTATCCAAGGATTCGAACGGCACGCGAGTGCCAAGCACGATCGTCGCCACTTCTGCGGCGAGATTCCCTGTCCTCTGCGGGAGGCTGTCAGTCCCCGTTCATAGGATCATGGCATGTCTGATGCATTCACCGTCTTGTGGACCCACGACACGTGCCGTGCACTGCGCAAGGCGGGTCGCGTGGGAGAGCGACCGCCGGTCGCCTTCAGCGGCGTTCACTCCTCCCTGCCCGCGTGGGCGGGTGCTCGTGCTGGGGACGAGGTGTACGCGCTGCATGTCAACCGGCGCGAGGTTTTCGTAGTCAGTCAGCTGCGGGTGATCGATATGGAACGACGCGACTGCTGCGGCGCGGCACCCGCAACCTGGCAGGACCCTGCGTATCCGGGGCACGGTGACTGGTCGATGCTCGGCGCCGGCGGCTGCGGTGCCATGGCGGTGCATGTGGACGCGACGCCCGTACGCTTCGATGTAGCCGTCCCCGGTGAACTGCTGGCGAGGCTCACCTGGCGCAACCGCCGAGGTCAGACCCGCGGCCTGAAGCACGTGGTGGATGGCCGTCTTGAGAGATCGGTCAGCCTCCAGGGGTTCTACCGTCTGACCCCCGAGGCCGCCGGCGAGTTGGCGGAAGTCGTCGGCAGCTCTGCTCCCTGATGCTCAGGGCCGCGAGACATCAGCATGCGGCACGCGTTGCGCCCCCCCTGCCGCAGTGATGTGGAATCAAACGAGGCCGGCTGCGGTGCCTCCCGAAGCGGTGAACATCCGCTGTCCGTTTTCAGGGGTTGGCTCGCTTTCCGTGCTGCGTGCACGCAGAGTGACGGCTGGTGCTCTGATCAGGCTGTGGGAAGCTGCCTTAAAGGCTCACCGACGTCTACCGGCCGTCGACAAGGGGCTGGCGTGAATACAAAGTCCGCGAGACAACCGGGGCGATCGTCGGGGCGGTCACCGGCTCCCTGACCGCCCCGCACACTCTGTTGCTCGGGGAGCCGAAGAGCTTGGGGAGCGCCTTCGGGTCGCGGTCGGGGTCGCGGTGCCACTGGATGAACGCGCGGGCGGCGGGGCGGTGGGCGTCGCAGGCTGGGCAGAGTTCCATCCAGACGTCGGTCATCGGCGGGCCGTGCCAGTGCAGCAGGAGTTCGGTGCCGCAGCGGGAGCAGGGCCGGGCCGGCTGTTCGTCTTCATCCCGCTCGGGGTGAAGACGCGCGAGTTCTTCGTCGGGAACGTTGTCGAGGCTGCCGTCGAGGTTGCCGATGCGGCAGAAGGAGCCGTCGGGGCGTACGACGTAGCGCCGGGTGAACGACATGCGAGTCCCCCTTTCGGGGTGGAGCGTGACGCGATCGGCCACGATCCGCCCGCCTGTCGATCAGGGTCAAGAGGGCTGCACTGCAAGGGGTGGGGCTGGGCTCCTTCGATGAGCCTGTGCGAATTCTCGGTTCGCAGGCGCTGCTCTGCCGCAGGATGGTCATGCAGGGCACGACCGGAGGGCACAGCGCGGCTGAAGTCATCGCCCTGAGTGCCGAGTTGGGGAGGAAAGTAGATGCCTACTGGAGTGGCTGTCGTGTGTGACACCGACGACTGCTTCGCCGTCTACCTGGCGGTGGAGACCGGCGACGACGAAGACGCGCGCTCCGCCTCCGAGGTCTCGCAGCTGGCGCGGGATGCCGCTCAAGGGGACGGGTGGGTGGTCAGCTTCGGTTTCCGGCAGCCGGTGATGACCTGCCCCGGCTGCGCGGACGGCCGGGGGCCAGTGCGTGAACGGGGGGACTGCCGGCGGTGCATGGGCCGCGTCGACTCTGGGTCCAGGTGCGTGTACTGCCTGCGCCAGGTGGAGCCTTCACAGCCCGAGGCGTGACGGCGTCGTCCCACCATCGCTGAACGCCACGACTCCGTACACCGGGCCCGGGGATGCCTGCACTCCCCGCGGCCCGCGGTCTGACCGGACGCGGAACGGATTTCCCTGGCCCGTGGCAGGTAAGCGAGCCAGCGGCTTGTACGTCAGTCGCGTGCTGCATGGGGGGAGGAGGGCGGCGGACGGTGCGGCAGGCCCGCCCTGCGGCTGCCTTGCAGGTCGGGCACTCGACACGGCGCATCCACGAGCGCACGAGATCCATCTCGGCATCGGAGCGGAGGTGACGTCGCCACTCGCCGCCCTACGGGATGCTCTGCGATCCGTTCTCCACGCCCATTGCCCCCTGGGTCCGGTGGTGTGTGCCGTCGTCGGTTACGTGATGACGACCGTACCTACGATGGCGCCCCTCAGCGGTCGATCGAGAGGAACCGTCCGGAGGCTTCGGTGACGGCATCCAGGGAGCCGGACAGGTGACCTCAGTCGTTCTTGAGGACTGTCAGATGCGCCTGGCACGATGCCTGCCATGAGCGCGACACCAGAGCTGACGCAGAGGACCCTGACCGCACGTGGCTTCCGCGGCTTCGTGCCGTTCCGTGAACTGCCCCGCAGCAACGTCCCGACCGGGCACGGAATCTACGTGGTGATCCGCACGGACACCTCGCCCCCGTCGTTCCTCCCCACCAGCCCTGCCGGGCACCTCAAGGGCCGCGACCCGTCCGTGACCGCCGACAAGCTCGGGCGATGCCTGGGTGGACGGAGCAACGGTTGTGTACATCGGCAAGGCCGCGGGTCAGGACGGACTGAATCAGAGGCTTGCCGACTATCGCCGCCACGGCACCGGTCTGCTGGCCGGCCACTGGGGCGGACGCTACATCTGGCAGCTGGCCGACTCGGACACGCTGCTCGTCGCCTGGCAGCCGACGACCGAGGAGGACCCGGGTGAGGCCGAGCAGGACCTGATCGATGAATTCAAAGAACTCCACGGAGGAGCTCTGCCCTTCGCCAACCTCAGAAACAACGCCCGAAAGGCTCCGGAGACAGACGCCAGCATCGGCTAATCGAGGTCCCCCTGTTCCGCCCAGGGGCTCTAAACTTCCGGTTCCCAGAGCTGAGAAGAAGGTCCGTCAGATGGCAGCGCCGGACGGTACGACACCCCGCTCTCAAAGCGGCGATCATCAGCCTTCCGACCCGCCGTCAGAAGACGGAGACGAGCGAAAGCCCCTGCATCGGCGCATCGCCGACGGCCTCGCGCCCGTCGGCAAAGCGGGTCTGATCTTGCTCGGCCTCGTGGCCACTGTGGCAGTCAGCCGCGCCCTCACCCCTTCCAACACCGCGGCCACCAAGACCGAGGAGGAAGACACCGACCCGCCCAACCGCTGGTGGACCCACCATGCAGGCGGCTACTACGAGTGCGGTCACCAGGGGTGTAGGAAGAAGGTGGACCCCACGATCATGACTCACGACTGCTGCGGCCGCTGCCGGGCTGGCAGGAACTGCCTGAGCGCCGCTCAACGCGACTATGACGGCCCCGGAGGTTTCGCTCACAACTACTTCGAGGTGCAAGTGCGCCCCGGCGTCTGCGACGTCTGCGACGAACCGCCCGAAGCACACCTGTGGGTGTTCGACTTCCATCACGGCGATCGCTATGTGCGGACGTGACCGGGCCAGTTGTGGAGTCCGAGCAAGCCGCGCAGGGCCGCTACCGCCGGAAGGTTGGCACTCCGAACGCCACGGCGTCGGGCATCGACGGCACCCCGTAGCAACGGCCGTCAGGCGCCTGCCTTGCACGCATCCCGCACGGCGTCACGAATGTCGAGGACTATGGCGCCGTCGATGGTCTCGATGCTCCCCTTGCCGAAGCGGACCCACAGCGGGAAGGCGCCGGCGTCGCGGGCGAAGACGAGCTTCTCGGCGCTAGCCGGGTTGGGCGCGGAGTCGATCTCGATTACGAAGTTCGGCCCGCCGGGCACCCAGACCACCACGTCCGCCCGGCCGTAGCGGCCCTTGCCGTCCGGGACCACGGGCAGCCGCAGTTCCCTGTAGGCACGGGCGAACGGGGCGAGCGGGGTGTCGCGCACCAGCTCGTCCTTGAAGGAGAGCGCGACCCGGGTCAGGACCCGGGTGACCTCAGCGGTGGCGGGTGGCTCGTGCCCCTTGGCGCGGTCGGCGGCGACGGCCTCGGCGGCGCGCTGCGACCAGTCCGCGAGGACCTCTCCCAGGAGCCAGGCCATGTTCTGCAGGGTTTCCTTGTCTACGCTCTGGGCTGAGCGTCCGGTGAGCCGGTGGAGCCAGCCCTCTGCCCAGTGCGCCTGGTCCAGGAGCCGCAGTACCCCGCCGTTGGCCGCCGCGTGCCCGGCTTCCTCCTTCGTCGGCAGCAGGTGGGCGGCCATCTCGGTGACATGAGCCAGGACCTCGCCTGTTCGGCCTTCCTTGCCCATCTGCTCCTCGGCGGCGATGGCGCCCTGGAGGTGCTTGGACGCCCACCACCGCCATTCGGTGACCAGCGGTGCCGGAACGTCGGCGGGTACGGGGACGGCGTCCAGCAGTTTGCCCGCGCGGCCGGCGGCGGCCTTCGCGGCGGTGGACAGCTCCTTCTTCAGGCGCTTCTCGTTGGCCTGCCACCACTCCTGATGGCACTTCCAGCAGCGTCCCCGCTTTTTCGCCGCGGCCTCCGGGGTGACCATCGCGGTGTGCCCGCAGTCCGGATACGAGTAGGACACCTTGTAGCCGACGCACTCACGGCAGGCCGCGACGTCGCCGCCCTTCCACTTCGGCAGCGCCGTCCGGTTGGAGATGTTCTCCTCCCACTCGTGCCCGGCCGAGCACCGCCACCACACCGCGACCTGCATCTTCGGCGTCGCCTTTGCCGGAGTCAGCCCCCCGTTGCGCTCCTGCAACCACATTGCGGCGACCTGCGGATACGCCTCGGCCAGCGACACACCCAACGAACGCGCCACGGCGTCCCCCTCCTTGGTCTGCGGGCAGCTCTCCCGGTCCAACCCAGCCTCTTCAACGATCGGGCAGGCCGACGGAGACGCGTGACCGCTGATTACAGCCCGGCTCCGGGATCGTCCGTGCCTGCGGTCCGCGAGGAGCGGTGGCCCTTCTCGTCGAGCTGGGCGAGCAGCCCTCGATCACCCAGGTCGTCGTCCGGATGACCGTCGAGGGCTACGTGGACACCGAGATAGCGGACGCGCTGGACATCACCCATGCGGCGGTCCGGATGCGCAAGACCCGCTTCCGCGGGGTCCTGTACGAGTCGGCCCGCGAGCGGCGTATTTGGATCCCCGACCAGCTCCACACCAAGGCTGGCGCCCGCCACGGTAAGCAGCGGGTGCCGCGTGACCGTGCAACTGCTCGTGGTTCTGATGCTCGTGCTGGGCATGTGCATCCTCTTCTCCGCACTCGCCGGCCTCATCGGGTTCGGAATCGCCCGCCTGGTCAAGGCCCCGGTGAACCGGGCGATCGCTGGGGCAGCATCGCGGCCTTCAGCGTCATGACGCTGTGCATCGCCGTGCCGGCGATCGTCGTGCCGCTGATGAGGTGACCGTCCGACACGTGCGTGAGCGCGGACGGGCTGCACGGCCGGACTGTGCAGCCCGTCGTCGCCGGGCACCGGGACAGAGGCGGAGCCTGCCGGTCACGGACAGGCTGGTACCTGGCGCAGAAGGTCTGGGCAGGCATCGGCGGCAGGTTGCAGCCGGCCAGGTCGGGCAGTTCGCCAATTCCCCTGCGTTGCAAGCCTGGACGGATGTACATTCCTGCCCATCGCCGCCGCCGAGGGCGGCCTGCTGCGCAGCCGGTGGAGACCGCGGTCTCCACTGACAAGGTCCAAGTACGCCGCCCGCACCTCACGGGGCGGGTACCTGGATCCGCCTCCAGGCCACCGAAGCGAAGCCGGGTCAGCCCAGCGACGGACCGCGGTCCTCACCGGGGTGGGCACGGGTGCGTAGCGCTCCGATGGCGCTCTGCTCGCGTACGCCGATCACCGGCCGCGAGCCCGTCACGCGCCGGCCCACCAGATTGAGGCCACGTGAGCACCATCGAACCCCCCGACGACCTCCCCGACATCCAGGTCATCGACATCCGCTCCGGCGACCGCTCCACGCCGTTCGAGCACCGCGTCGTACCGGTCAGCCAGACCGCCAAGGCGATCAAGGCCCTCGGAAAGGACCGGCCTGGCGTCCAGCTCACCGACGACGCCATTCTCCGGATCGCGTATAGCGCGGTCGAGCCGGACCTCCTCGCCGATCTCCGCCCGGAGCTCGCCGTGTCGAGACCGGCTGGCTGACCGTCATCAACTACCGTGCCCACACCCTGATGTTGTCCCCCGCGGTCGAGAATGACCGGCTCCTCGACGAGGCCCACTACGCGGCCGACCCGGACACCGTTGCCCAGCAGCAGGTCCTGTCCATGCCCGCCGCACACGAGACCGACGCTGCCCTCGTCTACACCGACCCCATGGACGCCCTCCTCGACGCCGTCGACCGGGCATCCAAGAAGGTGAAGGAGCAAAACAAGCAGGAAGTCGGCCGGCGCATCGTGGAGCGGGCTCTGACGGCCGTCCCTGTCGTCTTCCTGGACCCCGAGCGCTACCCCGCCGGGGACCTGGGTCTTGTCGACGGCAACAGCCGCTGGGCGTCCTGCACCGCCCACGTCCCGGCCCCGACCGGCCTGATCGGCCCGGCCAAGGGCAAGGAGCGCCCCTCGCTGCTCCCGTCGCACCTCATGAGCCTCCCCCTCACCGACCGGCGCAGCCTCGTCCGGGAGGTCATCAAGAAGGCCTACCGCGACATCAAGGCCGCCACCGGCACTAACAAGGCCGCCCGCGCTAAGCGCGACCAGGCCGCTGCGCTCCTCAACGCCATGACCGTCCCCGTGGAGGTCGTCATCGGCTACACCGACGACGACCCGGACATGGGCATGCAGCGCTTCCCCGCCGCGGTCCGTTCGCTGCTGATGCGCATGAACATCGGGGTGAAGGTGTTCGCGGACGCCTCGAAGCACAGCATCACGGCCGAGGAGACCGTCACCGCCCTGTTCGACGAGGGCGAGCTCGGCGAAAACGCCCAGGCCGTCAAGGACGTCCTCCTCGGCCGCGTCGACATCACCGACCCCATGAAGACCCTCGGTCTCAGTGCCCTCCGCGACCTTCGGTTCGCGTTCATCGCCCAGCAGCTCACCCGCAAGGAGCCCAAGCTGAACGCGATCACGGCCACCAAGCTGGACAAGCGCAGCCTCCAGCTCGCCGGCCGCAGCGGCCTGGTCACCGAGCTCGGCCTGCGCTCGTACTCCACCTCCCTCGGAGAGGGCATCAAGCCGGTGCGCACCGCGCTGGAGAGCGGCTGCCTGTGGAAGGACCTCGTCGACCACGAGTGGGACGTCGACAACGTCGACAACGACCAGGCCGTGGACGACCTTCTCCAGCGCGCCGACAACGGCGACATCCCCGCCAAGCTGCTCCTCGGCGTGCTCGCCATGGTCGCCCTCGTCACCAGCGGGAACCTCCTCGCCCCCGGCGGCTCCGCCGAGCAGATCGTCAACCACACGGTCATGCGCACCGGCGTCGGCACGGTCGTCAAGGCCGTCCTCGAAAGGGAGGAAGGACCACAGGTCCTCGCCGACGCGATCAAGCGGATCCGGGGCGGTCTGAGCCCGCGCTGGTGGGCCGACGGACGTCTGGTCGAGCCCGATGGCTGGAAGGGCAGCGACTTCAACGCTCACCTGCGTCTCGCCGCCCTCCACGGGTTCAACCCCGAAGGCGAGACCAGCGGGCTCTCCAGCACCGCACGCGAGGAGAAGGCCCTCACGAACTTCCAGGCGTCCCTCACCGAGGCCACCAACCACCTCGACGACCTGGTCAAGCTGCGCAAGGAGAACGGCACCACCGACCAGCTCTCCTGGACGGCCATCGAAGCTTCCGTCAAGCAGCTCCGTCGTATGAGCAGGATCCTCGACCGCATCTCCGAGGAGGAGCCGCTCGGATGACCGACACCGTCTGGACCGGCCTCGTCACCATCACCGACACCCGGTACGCCATGCTCGCCCAGCTCGCCGGCCAGTGGCTCGCCGAGGAACGGCCCGAACCGGTCCCCATCGGCCAGAACTCCGGGTACGAGGACAAGGCCATCTACGTCGTGGCCAACCAGGAGGGCCTCGCCTGCTACTGCGGAAGAACCGCTCCGCGCCGGATGCTTACCCAGGGAGCCGCCGCAACCAGGCTCCACCAGCACGCCAGCCGAACCACGTCGAAGAAGGAGGAGTGGGCCGAGTACTGGGTGATTCCGCTGAGCAGCGCCACCCCTGACCACGTCGTCTCCGACCTGGAGAGAACCGTGGCCGCCCGCCTCGGCATCCCCCTCGTGCACCGGGCGCGCATCCCACGCCGGCGCACCTGACCTGCGGCCGACGCCCGAAGCACAACTGGGCCCCGCACCCTCCCCCGGTGCGGGGCCCACGCGCTGCCCAGGTGAAGCCGAACTCGTGACACGGCTGCTCTCCGGGCGCACCCGCCGGCGGGTGCCGACTCCGGTCAGGCCGACCTAGTCATCGCCCCCGCACCGCAGCCCGGTCGGGCCTGTGATCAGGGTGTGTCGCCGGAGTAATAAAGCGGCAGCTCACAACCGGGCCCAGCGTGCGGGGTTCGCCGGGGCGCGGGTCGTACAAGACGCGGCCGCCGGGCCACCATCCGAGTTCGGTGACAGGGCGACACCGTCGTCGACTTCCTCGGTCCGCCACCCGTGGATGTCCAGCAGCAGGCCGTCCAGCGGCCCGCCGACCAGTTCGGCGTAGGTCCGGTGTGGGAGCGGGCCAGGGTGGGGGTCGTCGTGCTCCGCGCCATAGACCCGGCCGTTCAGCACGGTGCCCAGCTGCCGCCCGTCGGCTGCCACGCGGAAGGTGTCACCGATGCTCGACACGGCGAGCGTCACCGTCCCGGAGCAGCCGCAGTCGAAAACCTCGGAGGTGGCCGGCTCATCGCCCTCGCCGTCCCATATCTACACCTTCACCCGTCCGTCAGCGGTCACTCCGACGCGGAGTGAGGGCCGCTCCTGGCGCCACTCGTCGTAGATGACCGGTACCCGTCCGTACAGCCGCAGCCATGAGTCGCCGTCATCGTCACCCACACCGGACATGCGCACGGTGACGGTGAAGTCGCCATCGGACTCAAGATGCGGGCCGGCCAGGTTCAGCGGGGGGTTGGGCTGACCGCCGGAGGAGTCCTGCTCCACGATGCGCCGATCCAATGCGCTGATCCGCAGGATGTCGTTCCGCGCGGTGGTGCCCGGCATCTGCGTCCAGTCGTTGTTCCGCAGCAGGTCTTCGTCGTTTCCGCCGCGCGCGCCTTCGCCCTGCCCCGTACACCCGGCCGCCACCGCCATGACGAGCACCACGGCGGTCAGTCGCTGCCACGTCCCCCCACCAAGGTCCACGGTCCCCTCCCGCTCTCTTGTCCGAGACGGGATCAACGTCTCGAAACCGGGCCACAGTTCATCACACATGAGGTACGGCGGCTTGTGCGTCAGGTCTCAGCTCGGTGGCGGAGCGGGCCCGGATCGTTGCGGCCTGCGCGGAAGGACACGTGTGTGCCGGCGGACTTCAGGGTATCCACGGAGACGGTACGCAAGTAGCGCTCACGGTTCGCTGACCGGCGGACACGGCGAGGCGAAACCGACGTGAAGGACGCCGCAGTGATCGCGGACGCCGCCCGGACGATGCCGCACACCTTGCGCTCGCTGGAACTGACCGACGAGATCACCGCCGAGCTGACCGTGCTGGTGGGCTTCGATCAGGACCTGGCAGCCGAGGCCACCCGGACCTCCAACCGGATACGCGGGGCCTCCTCACTCAGTTCCACCCCTCGCTGGAACGCGTCCTTGGCCCACGCCTGGACCACTGCGCGGTGACCTGGCTGCTGGGACGCTCATCGGGCGCTGTTCTCAGCGGCCGTCCGCACCCGGGGTTCGCCGGCCTGCTCGCAGACGGTCAGGTCACATGCCGAGAAGGAGCAGCACGGCCGCGGACAGGAGCACGCCGATCACGGCTCCCGGCGCTCCTTGCGTGACGTTGACCGCCTGCACGAGGAAGTAGAGCCCGGTGGTGACCGTCAAGGTGATGCGCAGGACGCCGCGCCCGGGCTGGAGGAGGAAGACGTGCGCGGCGCTGGCCAGGGCGGGCAGGAGCGTCAGGATCCGGTATCAGACGGGGCCCGGGTAATGGCCGACCGCGAGGCCCGTCACGGCTGTGACGACGACGCACAGCATGACCGTGCCCGGGCGCTTGCTGTGCGGCTTCCGCGGGGCGGGGGGACCGGACTCCACGGCGGCAGCCGCGATCTTGGACTGGGCAGAGGAACTCCGCCGACGGTGACGGCAAGGAGCTGTCCGCGGGGCCGCATGGACATCGGTGGCCTGGTGGCCGCGCCGCCCGGACATCGTGGGCAGCACCTACTCGAGCCGTGAGACGGCGGCCACCGACTCCTTCGCGCTGGTGACCGGACGCGTGCAGCCCACCTCCGGCGGCTTGGTGGCCTGGTCCCGCGCGTGCAGGACGTCACCCACGAAGAGGTCGTAGACCAGGACACCGATCACGCCGCCGACGAGCGGGGCGATGATGGGGACCCAGAAGTAGTTGCTGAAGGCGCCTGGAAGCGAGCCGGGCAGCGCCAGCTGCCCCCAGCCCATCGCCCACGCGAACACGCGCGGACCCAGGTCACGGGCAGGGTTGATGGCATAACCTGCGTTCGCGCCGTACGACGAACCGATGGCCGCGACCGCCAGTCCGATCACGAGTGGGCCCATGAAGACCCGTACGGCCGGGTTGCGCAGGTCGATGACCGCCATGATGAACATGAGCATGAATGCTGTGCCGACCGCCTGGTCCAGGAACGGCCCCCAGACGCCGCCGTGGAAGTACGGAGCGGGGAACGTGCCGAAGATCGAGAACGTGTTGAGGCTGTGCCCGCTCGTCTTCGGCCCCTTCAACGCCTGCTCCAGGGCGCTGATCGCGTCGTGGTACACCGCGTACACCAGTGCCGCCCCGGCGAAGGCGCCGATGAGCTGGGCCGCCATGAACGGAAGGACCTTCGCCCAGGGAAATCGGCGCCGTACGGCGAAGGCAAGGGTGACCGCTGGGTTGAGATGGGCGCCGCTGACACCACCGGCCACATAAATGCCGAAGGTCACGGCCAGCCCCCACCCGAGTACAGGCGTGACCCAGTCCCCGACCCCGACGAAGTTCGTCGTGGCACCCGCGGTACGGCCCGAGCCCGGCAGAGCCGCGACCGCCGTGGCCGCGACACCCAGGCCGAAGGAGATGAGGACGAACATCCCCAGGAACTCCGCAAGGCACTCGCCGAGGAGCCCCTCTCGGTACCTGAGCCGGGAAGGGCGCAGCAAGGGCGCAATCTCAACCGTCATCGTCACTCCTATGATCTGACCTGTCGGACTGGTGGCGTCGCGTTCCCTCGCCGAGGCCGTGCCGTCGACCGGGGGAGGGCGAAGCCGGGCGGGCCGGCGCGCGGGGACCGGCTGTCACGGGGACGGGAGGGCCCCGCCGTCGTGGACCGGCCCGGCGGCGCCGTGTGGTCGCGGCGGCAGCCCCGTCTAGCCCTCGTCCGAGCCGGGGCGGTACTGAAAGCGCGTCACCCAGTGCGGCAGGTCGCGCTCGACCTCGCTGCGCTGCTGGAGTCCTGCTTCGAACAGGTGCCTGGCGACATGCTGCTGGGCCGGACGGCTCACCGAGGCCCAGAAGGCGTCCATCTGGTCCTTGAACTCGGCGTCAGGCCGCAGAGTGGCGATATTGACGAAGTGTTTGATGTCTTTGATTGTCTGCAGGTCGAAGGAGGCGATGCGGGAGGCGAGTTCGTCGACGAATCCGTCGAGTTCGGCGTCGGGGAGCGACCGGTTGACGTAGCCGTACTGCTCGGCGCGCACGCCGTCGAGATCGAGGCCGCCGAAGAGCATCTCGAAGGTCCGGCCGCGCCCGACCAAGCCGGGCAGGCGCGTGGCGGGTCCGCCCCCCGCGATGGCACTCATGCCGATTTCGAACTGACCGATGACGGCCTTCTCTCGGCTGGCGAAGCGCATATCGGTGGCGAGCAGGAACTCGCTGCCGGCGCCCCGTGCGATGCCTCTGATGGAGGAGATGGTCGCCAGGGGGAGTTTGGTGAGGCGGGTGAGGAGCGCCGTATAGGGATGGACCTCCTCCGGATGCGCCAGGACGTGCTCCAGTTCGTCTTTCGCGGAGAGGTCGTAGTGGGCGATGTAGAACTCGGGATCAGCGCTGTCGAAGAGGATGACCTTGACGGCGGCCTCCTCGGCGCGCGTGAACACCTCGTCCAGTTCTCGGGTCATAGTCCCGTCGACGAGATTGACCGGAGGGTTGTCGAACGTCACCCGCCAGTAGGTGGGGGAGTGCTCGGTCAGGGTGAGACGTGTGGGGGAACTCATGCGCCGCACGCTAGCTCCGAACGGCCGTCGGCAGTCAGGCTTGCTCTGGCGAGCCGGTGAGATTCACCTGTTGTCGCGCCGCGATAGAACCGCGAACAGCAAGCTGTACGGCTGACCGGGGGAACCGGCAGCGTGACGAGACGGCGAAGCCCCCGGCGGGCCGGCGGCACGGAGACCGATACGCGGACTTCGGCCACTGGCAAGGCGGTGGCCGTGACAGACGGCGGACACCCCTGACCACTGGAGAAATGGGGCGGCCGGGCTGTCAGACCCATCCCTACCCGTTGCGTCAGCCGCCTGTGCCAGCAAGCCGGCCGCACCGCTGCGGCCGCGCGCCTCCCGGTTGCCCCCGCCCGGCCGCGCCGGCGCCGTGCTTCCCGCCGCCCGTGTCAGACGGAGGCGGTGACGTGGGAGCGCACGCGTCGCGGATCAGCTGCCGCAGTGGTACGTGATGCGGGTCACGGGAACAGGGTGCTGTCCGGAGACAGGTCAGTACGTGGGTCACCGAGCGACGCACCCCGCGGCGGGGCTTCGTGCTGGTGACGGAACCCGACACCTGAGAAGGGGAACACCCGTGCGCACTCGTTCTGTCATCCTGGCCATCACCGAGCAGCGGATTCCGCCGTGGATCCTGTTCGTGAGCGCGGCGGTCGTGCTCGCGGGAGTGGCGGTCGTCGCGACCGTTCTGGCGGCGCGACGCCGACGCTGAGGTCGTGCAGCCGCCGTTCCCCGTCCGGGGGCGGCGGCTTCGTGATACCGGCTACGCGCGTCGGCGGTTGCACCGTGCTCAGTTCAGCCGCTCTCCCGTCCTTCCCCCCCGTCGAGCGGGACACGGCCCGGTCCGGATGGGGAGTCCGGGACCGGGCCGTGTCGGCGGACCGGATGCCGTGCGTCCTACTTGTCGGTGTCGGCGGGTGCCAGGCCCAGTCGGTCGGTGACGCCTCTGTCCAGGATCGCGCTGATGCCGGTGAGTTGGCCGGCTTTGCCGGCTGGGGTGTTCTTGACGAGATAGCTGCGTTCGCCCAGGTAGGTGTGTGTCGTTGTGTCGAAGATGTATTCCGTGCGTTCGCCGAGGGACTCGAAGGCCAGGGCTTCGCCGTGTCGTCCGGCCGCGTCCACGGCGTCGTGAACGACGGCGACGCCGGGGATCTTGGCTGCGGCGAGCCAGATCGCCGCCTCGTTCCTCGGGGGGACGATGGCTTCGTCGATGGTGTCGCCGATCCAGTCGAAGGCCGCGGCGTCCCGGCTGGGGGCTCTTCCGGCGGTGACGGTGTAGATCGTTTCGAGGAGGGTGTCGGGGTCGGTCGGCAGCGCGGCCGTCTGGGCATAGGTCGCATTGCCGGCGCCGGGGGTCGTCGCGGCGCCGCCGTCGACGCGGGCTTGGCCGGTGCCTGCGAGCCGTTCGTCCTTGCCCGCCTCCCGGATGAGTCCGGCGCGGGCGGGGTCCTGCGGCAGCCAGACTTCGCGTTCGTGCACGGCGTCCATGTGCGTGGGGCCGTTCATGGTGCGCTGAGCGGTCTGACGGCTGAAGCCCACCTTGCTCCTGATGTACACGTACTGGTCGGAGCGCACGGTGAGGGGGTGGCTCTCGCGCGTGGCGTCAGCGACTTCCCGCATCAGCTCGGTCGTGCCCTCGGCGGATGCGGGCTGTACTTTCACCACCGGGGAAAGGGCCGTGTACGGCGCGGAGGGGGAGGCCGGGCCGCCGATGTTCGTCAGCACGACTGCTGCTGCGGCGGTCACGGTCACGGGTACGGCCACCAGGCCCCACCGTGCACGGCGGCGGGGGGCCACGGCGGCCGGGGCCGGTTCGGCCCGGGAGATCTCACGCATCAGCTGTTCCTCGAGGAGTGCCATGCGGGCGGGGGAGAGACCGCGCGTCGCGGCAGCCGGGAACTGATTGCCCATCAGCTGGTGTTCGGGCTCGGCGCCTTGTTGCCGGTATGCGTTCATCGGAGCGTCTCCTGTATCGTCCGGACCGCGGAATCGCGGTCGCCCTGTATCTGTTCGCTGTCAGGGCGTGGTTCCTGGGGATTTCCGAGCTTCTTCAATTCCTCCGCGGTGAGCTTCTGTAGCCGTTTGCGGGCGCGGGCCAGTCGGGAGCGGACCGTGCCGACGGGGACGCCCAGGGCGTCGGCGGCCTCGCCGTAGGTGAGGCCGGACCACACGCAGAGCTGGAAGACGTCACGTTCGCCTCCGCGCAGCCGCGTCACCGCCGTCTTCACGGCGGCGAGCCGGCGGCGGTCGTCGACACGTTCGACGGTCTCGTCGGAGAAGTCACGGACGACGTCCGGTGCGGGGAGGCGGCCCATGGCTCGACTGTGGCGGCGCACGGCCCGACGCCGGTTGTGCAGCACGTTCGTCGCTATGCCGTACACCCAGGGACGTACCGGGTCATCCCCTGGCTCGAGCCGCTCCCGCAGCCGCCACACTTCGAGGAACGTCAGTGAGACGACTTCCTCCGCCGCCGACCAGTCGTCCGAGACACGCAGGGCATGACGGTGTATCGCTTGGGCGAACTCCTGGAACAACTCCCGGAACGCCTCCGGGTCACCCGCCCGAAGCCTGGTTCTCAAAGATGCCTTCACACCATGACCTGTTCCGGGGAGGTGGCAGGGTTCCCGTGAGCCGCGTCACATGTGAACGGGCGGGCGACCGGCGGCGGTGCACATGTCCGCCGTGCCCCACAGCCGGGCCGGCCTGTGCCGGGGCGAACATGTCTCCGTGTGACGGGGCGTCGGCCGGTGACTGCGCTCAGCGCCAGCCGAGTTCCGGCGCCACGTGGGTGAGGATGCTCTCCAGCACATGAACGTTGTAGTCGACTCCGAGCTGGTTCGGGACGGTCAGGAGCAGGGTGTCCGCAGCCTGGATCGCCTCGTCGTCCCGCAGCAGCTTCACCAGTCTGTCGGGCTCCGCGGCGTAGGACCGCCCGAAGACGGACTGGGTGACGTTGTCGTGCGTGCCGACGTGGTCGCGGGAGTTGCGGTCGTGGCCGAAGTAGGCGCGGTCGAGGTCGCTGGTCAGGGCGAAGATGCTGCGGGCGACCGAGACCCGCGGCGTTCGGGTGTGGCCCGCCTTGCGGTACGCCTCGCGATACGCCTCGATCTGCTTGCGCTGCTGCACGTGCAGTGGTTCGCCCGTCTCGTCCTCCTTCAGCGTCGAACTCTGCAGGTTCAGCCCCAGCTCGGCGGCCCAGACGGCGGTCGCGTTCGACGCGGAGCCCCACCAGATCCGGTCGCGCAGTCCCTCGGAGTGCGGTTCTAGGCGCAGCAGTCCGGGCGGGTTGGGGAACATCGGCCGCGGGTTGGGCCGGGCGAAACCCTCGCCGTCGAGGACCTTGAGGAAGGCCATGGTGTGGTGGCGGGCCATGTCGGCGTCGGTCTCGCCCGGCGCGGGGTTGTAGCCGAAGTAGCGCCAACCGTCGATCACCTGCTCCGGTGAGCCGCGGCTGATGCCCAGCTGCAGCCGGCCACCCGAGATGAGGTCGGCGGCGCCCGCGTCCTCGGCCATGTAGAGCGGGTTCTCGTAGCGCATGTCGATCACGCCGGTGCCGATCTCGATCTTCGAGGTCCGCGCACCGATCGCCGCGAGCAACGGGAACGGGCTGGCTGCCTGCCGGGCGAAGTGGTGCACTCGGAAGTACGCGCCGTCCACGCCGATCTCCTCGGCGGCGACGGCCAGGTCGATGGACTGGAGCAGGACGTCCGAGGCCGACCGGGTAAGGGAGTGCTCGTTGGGCGACCAGTGGCCGAAGGAGAGAAATCCGATCTTCTTCACAGTGTGTCCAGCTGTCGAGGGTGTGTGTGTTCTGCCGGAACGGGCCCGTCGCCGCCCGCGCGACCGGCCGGCCGGTCGCGCGGGCGGCGCGGTGCGCACGACGCGGGCGGCAGGGACGGACCGGGGCGGGCACGGGACCACCGGCCCCGCGGTCGGCGCCTCCGGCAGGCCGGCCCCGGCACGCCTGGCGGAGCCCACCCGCACCCTGCCCGCTCCCCCGTCCCCGGCACAGGCAGCGGTGCCCGTGCCGGGCCGGTGCGTCCGGTGTCAGCTGGGCTGGGCGGTGGGCATGATGAAGACCTGCGGGAGGTTGACCCGCAGCGGGAGGGAGGCGATGAAGCCGACGGTCTGCGCGATGTCGATCGACTGGAGCCAGTCGATGGTGTCCTTGGAGCCTTCCAGCCATTCGCGGGCGCCGGTGTCGGTGACGTGGTCCTGGAGTTCGGTGCCCACGATGCCGGGCTCGATCGCGCTGACCCGTACCTTCTTCGGGCCCAGCTCGATGCGCAGGTGCTTGGACAGGTGGGAGACGAACGCCTTGGTGCCGGCGTAGACGGCGAAGGTCGGGTAGAGGTTCTGCGCGGCGCTGGAGGAGGTGTTGATCAGGTCGGCGACACCGCGCTCCTGGGCGGCCCGCACCAGCTGCGGGGTGAACGCGCCGATGACGTTCATCAGCCCGGAGACGTTCAGGTCGATCTGGCGCTGCCACTGGTCGGCGCGCAGTTCCTCGACGGGCGCGGGCAGCATGACGCCGGCGTTGTTGAACAGCAGGTCCGCGCCGCCCAGCTCGGCCTGGACACGGTCGGCGGCGGCCTGCACGGCGGCGGCATCGGTCACGTCGACGGTGATGGCCACGGCGGTGCCGCCGTTCTTGCCGATGCGCGCGACCAGGTCGTCCAGCCGCTCGGCGCGCCGGGCGAGCACCGCGACCTTGGCGCCCTGTGCCGCCAGGTGCTCGGCCGTTGCCTCGCCGATGCCGCTGGACGCGCCGGTGATGACGGCCACCCGGCCGTCCAGGGGCCTGACAGAGGCCGTGGCAGAGGTCTCGGTGGTCATGGAGTGACACCTTTCGAAAGGTGAGTCGTACGGGGATGGGGCCTGGGACGTCCGTCTCGCGGGCCCTGTCTTCAAGCAGACCACCGCGGGACCGACCTGGACGGCTCGGGAGGTGGCCCTGACAGAACAGGTACTGGCAGGGCCACCCAGCGTGGGGCGAGCAGTGTTGGGGCAGGTGAGACTGGGTGTATGGACCGCAGCAGTGAGATCGCCGCCTTTTTGCGCACCCGTCGCGCGCGGGTGAGCCCCGAGTCGGCGGGACTGCCCGCCGACGGGCGCGTCCGGCGCGTGCCCGGCCT
>NZ_JBEYRP010000036.1:0-69414 GCF_040704085.1 Streptomyces sp. NPDC047841 | reverse complement strand
GGCGCAGCAGGGCGTAGTTCTCGATGGCCAGGTCGATCCCGTCGCGGATGTCCTTGCCGAACCACGGGTAGACCGGCCCGGTGTTCCCGCGGCCCATCATCACATCCACCCGCCCGTCGGCCAGGTGCTGCAGCATCGCGTAGTCCTCCGCGATCTTCACCGGGTCGTTGGTGGTGATCAGCGTGGTCGACGTCGACAACACGATCCGCTCCGTGCGCGCGGCGATGTAGCCGAGCATCGTGGTCGGCGAGGACGGCACGAACGGCGGGTTGTGGTGCTCACCCATCGCGAAGACGTCCAGACCGACCTCCTCGGCCTTCAGCGCGATGGCGACCATGGCCTTGATCCGCTCGCGCTCGGTCGGCGTACGGCCCGTGGTGGGGTCCGGCGTGACATCACCGACCGAAAAGATCCCGAACTGGGTGGGCGTTGCGGAGTGTTGCACGGGTGTCAAGGGGATGTCCTCGGACTCGACGGGCCTGGTCACACGACGCTATGACGCCGATTCGCCCCGAATGACTTGTCCGTGCACAGCTCTGTGACCCGGAGTGCACGGTGTGCCTCCGCACCGCCCGGCGACGTCGTCGGCGGCCGTGGGGTGGGGGCGGCCGCAGTCCGGATCAGCGGCTGATCAGCCGCTGATCAGTCGCTGAGGAACCCGGGACGCACGCGCCTGCCGTCCTACGCGGGTCGGCAGACGTCCGGCCCGGCGCACGTCACCGTGACCACGACCGCGGCCGGAGGGTGCGCCCGCGCAGGAAGCGGCGCACACGCGCCCGGGCTGCCGCCAAGGCCGGCAGGACCTGCGCGGCGGCCGGTGGCAGGTCCAGATCGTCGGTCACGGACACCTCGACGCCCCCGCTGTACAGGGACGACAGGTTGTAGAGGAAGGTGCCCAGCGTCGCCAGGCCCGTGCCCAGGACGACCTCCACGGTGACGACGCCGATCCCGATGGCCAGGACGGTGCCCAGGTCCGGCAGGACGTCCGGCGCCATGGCCTGCATAAGGATCCAGAGGACGACCGTGGTGGCGAGCGCCAGGATGCCGACCCCCGCGAGGAGCAGGAAGCTCGTCACCATCACCGACCAGGGGTCCCCCTCGGATATGCGCATCCGGATCGTCCGGGGTCCGAGGGCGGGGGACGCCGACGTGGGCCCGGCGCGCTCGGCGACGCCGGACTCCTGAGACTCCTGAGGCTGTTGAGGCTTTTGTGGCTCCTTTACCGGAACCGGCTGCTCCGTGGGGCGGAGAGGTGCGGGGGAGCCGTCCTCCGGGGAACCGTGTGCTCCGTCGCACCGCGTCACCGCCGCCTGCTCACCGGCGGTGGTCGGGGGCCTGCGCTTGGCTCGAAACATGCCTGTCTCCCTGACTGGCCCGGCGGCCTTCGCAGTGCCCTCCCGCAGCGAACGGGCCTCCGTCGACCGCCAGGCGGCCTCCGGGGCCTGCTGGTCCGTGCCTTCGACCGTATGGGCGACAGGGCGGCCCCGCACCCAGACAAGGTCCCCGGGACCGGCCCCGCACACCGGCGCGACGGCACGGGAACCGCCTCACGACGGGCCGGACCGCGCCTGCCGCGCGGGACCGGACCGCACCCGCGCGACACCGCCGAACGGGTGTACGGGCGCGTCGGCCGTACGACGGACACGTGCCCCGGACGGCGGAATCCCGTCAGGCGCGGTGACGGCCGGTGTGCCGGTGCCCCGGCCGACGTCCCGCTCAGCCCGTCCGCCGAGCGCCCTCGGACGTACGCGCCCTCCACTGGTCCCGGGTCATCCGCCAGATGACGTGGACTCCCGCCTCGCCGGGTGCGGCGGGCCCCTCGGGCGCCCGTACGCGTCCGGCCTCGGTGAAACCCAGGCGGGCGGCCACGGCCCCGCTGGCCGGGTTGGCGGCGTCGTGGTGGATCTCGATGCGGTCGATGTCCGCCAGCTGGAGGCCCTGGCGGACGAGCGCCCCGGCAGCCATCGTGGCGAGCCCCTGTCCCGTCCAGTCGTGGTGGAGCCAGTAGCCGATGTCGAGCCCGCCGGCACCGACGCGCCGGTGCAGACCGCAACTGCCGGTCACCACGCCGTCCACGGTGATCGCGTAGCCGAAGGCATGCCCGGTCTCCCACTCCTCGTGGGAGCGGGCCAGGAAGCCGGCGGTCTGCTGCCGGCCGGGGTCGGCCGCCCAGGGCATCCACGGCACGAGGTGGTCCAGGGACTCGGAGATGGCCCGGCTCAGGGCATCGAGATCGGTCGTCCGCCACCGGCGCAGTACGACCCGGTCGGAGGTGAGCGTTTCGGCAGGCTTGTCCATGCCGGGATGCTCTCGCAGTCCGGCTCGGAGCCACAACGCGATATGTCCGGGCCGCCGTTCGCGCGGGCGCGGCCCATGGAGGCGCCGGGGGAATCAACCGGTGAGGGGCGCATCCGCCGCCCGGCCGTGGTGTCCGAGGCCGGTACCGCACGGCGTGCGGGGCGGGCTGAGTCGTATGCGGGCGGCCGTCACCCCCGGACGACACGGCGTCGTCGCCCCTGGCGAAACCGCCTAGGCGTCCGGGCGGGTGCCGCGGGTGGCGCCCGCCGACGCGGCCACCACGCACAGCACCGCCAGCCACTGCGACCAGTGCAGCGACTCGCGCAGCACGACGAGGCCGACGAGCGCCGCCATCGCCGGTTCGAGGCTCATCAGGATGCCGAACACGCGCGGGGGGATCCTGCGCAGTGCTTCCAGATCCAGCGAGTACGGGATCACCGACGACAACAGCGCGACGCCGAGCCCGGCGAGCAGGATCCACGGCTGGATCAGCGCCGTACCGCTGTCGGCCACGCCGAACGGCACAGCCACCAGCGCCGCGACGGCCATGCCCAGCGCCAGGCCGTTGCCCTCCGTGGTGTGGCGGCCCAGTGCCGCGCCGAGCAGGATGTACAGGCCCCAGCACGTTCCCGCGGCGAGGGCGAACAGGAAGCCGACGGGGTCGAGGTCGCCGCGTCCCTCCATCAGCAGGACCACACCGCCTGCCGCGAGCAGGGCCCAGAACGCGTCCAGCCATCGCCGCGACCCGGCCAGCGCCACCACCAGCGGCCCGAGGAACTCCGTGGTCACCGCGATCCCCAGCGGAATCCGGGCCAGGGACAGGTAAAAGCACAGGTTCATCAGGCCGAGGACCACGCCGTAGCCGAGCACGACCGCCCAGGCGCGACGGCGCATGCGCGGCGACGGCCGCCACACCGCCACCAGCACCGCCGCGGCGAAGAAGAGCCGTAACGCGACGGTGCCGAAGCTGCCCACCGCGCTGAACAGGTGCTTGGCCAGTGCCGAGCCCACCTGCACGCTGACGATGCCGAGCATGACCAGCGCCGTCGGCGGGATCGCGCCGAAGCCACGTCCGGCCGACGCGGTGAGCGAGAACCGGGGGGACGTGCCGCGTTCCGCCGCGTCGACGTTCATCATGGCCACGCCGTGATTATCGACGGCCGGGCGCGACGCGGCACGTGAATTTCCCGGCCGCGCCCGTGTCCTCCTGGGCGGATGCCTTCGTGTAGCGGATGCCTTCGTGTAGGTGAGGACGACGTTCCCGTTGTCCTTGTGGGCCGAGTGACGGTGCCTGGTGACGTATGCCGGGTGACGCACGTCGGGCGACGCACGCAGGGTGAGCTCTCTCGTCGACGGCAAGCCGCACTTGACCTCGCTCACCGTGTCCCGACGTCGTACGGGGTGCCCTGGGAGCGGGCGCACGGTCAGCACCCGGGCACGGACGCCCGTCCGGCCACGCTCCTCCAGAAGTCCCGCATCAGCGGCGTCGGCGTCGGGTTCTCCATCGCCACCTGCGTGAGCAGGATCGCGACCGTGCCCGTGGCCGGGACGATGTGTGCCGTCGTGCCCGTGCCGCCCACCCAGCCGTAGCGGCCGGGGACGTTCCAGGGGTCGGCCGGGGTGACGTCGACCTGGCCGCCGTAGCCCCAGCCCTGGCCCTCCAGGAACAGCCTGGCGCGGGCGCGTTGCTCCGCGGTGAGGTGGTTGGTGGTCATGCGGCTGACCGAGGTGCGGGTCAGCAGGCGCCGGCCGTTGCCCTCGCCTCCGTGCAGCAGCATGCGGGCGAAGGCCAGCCAGTCGTCGGCCGTGGAGACGAGGCCCCCGCCGCCCGAGTGGAAGCGCGGCAGGCGGCTCCACAGCCCGTCGGGGGTGTCCGCCGGTTCCAGGGTTCCGTCCGGGGACGGGCCGTACGACGAGGTGAAGCGGTGCCGCTTCGCCTCCGGGACCTCGAAGGCCGTGTCCTGCATGCCCAGCGGCCCGAAGACGCGTTCCCCGAGGAAGTCGGGGAGCGGACGGCCCGACGCGCGGGCGACCAGGATGCCCTGGAGGTCGGAGGAGGTGCCGTACAGCCAGGCTTCCCCCGGGTGGTGCAGCATCGGCACCCGCGCGAGGAGGCCCAGCCAGGTGTCCGGGTCCGGCCAGTCCTGGAGGGCGCGGCCGTCCTTCTGCACCGTGAACAGGGACCGTACCGCCGGGAGGGAGAAGTCGTCGGGGAAGCCCCAGCCGGTGCGCGAGCTGAGCAGGTCCTCGACCGTGATCGGGCGGGCGGCCGGGACGACGTCGTCGACCGGGGCGTCGGGGGTGCGCACCACGTCCGGTTCCGCCAGTTCCGGCAGCCACCGCTCGACCGGGGCGTCCAGGGCGAGCCGCCCCTCCTCCACGAGCATCAGCACCGCCGCCGCGGTGACGGGCTTGGTGAGGGACGCGATCCGGAACAGCGAGTCCCGCGCCATCGGCGCCGTCCCGCCGGTGTCCAGCGAGCCCGCGGTCACCACCTCCACGTCGTCCCCGCGGGCGACCAGGCCGACGGCGCCCGGCACCTTCCCCTCGTCGACATACCGGTGCAGGGTGTCGCGCAGCGCGTTCATCGGTGGCCTTCCGCTCGGGTGGTCGTCCTGTGTACGACTCCGGAGCCGACGGGAAATCACCGCTCCACCACCGTGCCTGTTCGCGCCCCGGCACGCGCGCACCGGTACGCGGTTGTGCGGGAGAGCACGGCGGCGTCCGTGTGGTCACGCTTCGGCAGTGGTGCCGTGCTTCGCTGACGCGCCCGCCCGCGCGAGCAGATCGTGCTTGGCGCTTGGCGACCTGAGGCCACAGCCCGGAGGCCGCCTGCGTCGGGTTGCCCTGGCGATAGCCTGATCGTCGTGACGGCTGAGAAACAGGCGCTGGCCGGCGGGATGGCGAACGCGGGGGCGGTCTTCCGCCGGGGCGCGTTGGTCGAGCGCCCGGCCCCGCGCAACGCGCGCGCCCTGCATGCCTGTCTCGTCGCGCTGAAGGAGCACGGCTTCGACGCGGCGCCGACCCCCGTCGGTCTCACCGCGGACGGCCGTGAGCGGCTGACGTTCATCCCCGGCGACGTGGCCCTGCCGCCGTACCCGCACTGGGCGATGACGAACGCCGCCCTCGCATCGGTGGGAAGCCTGCTGCGGCGCCTGCACGAGGCCGGCGCGGCCGTAGCGGTGGACCCCCGTGCCGAGTGGCCCCGGGACCTGGCCGATCCGGAGGGGGGAACGGTGCTGTGCCACAACGACGTCTGCCCGGACAACGTCGTCTTCCGTGACGGCCGTGCCGCCGCCCTGATCGATTTCGACCTGGCGGCCCCGGGCCGGCCCCTGTGGGACATCGCCATGACCGCCCGCTACTGGGTGCCCATGCTCGATCCCGCATCGGCAGCCGCCGCCCACCCACCGGGGCTGGACGCGCCCGCACGGCTGCGCATCCTCGCCGACGGCTACGGTCTCCCGCGTAAGGAGCGCGCCGAGTTGCCCGGCGTCGTCGGGCAGGCCACGGAGGTCTGCCGGGCCCTCGTCGCCCGCCGCGTGGCCGACGGCGACCCCGTCTACCTCCGGGCGCTGGCCGAGCGCGGGGGCTGGGAACGCTGGGACCGTCTGCGGACCTGGCTGGCGGATCACCGCGAGACGTTCACGGCTGCCCTGCTGAACTGACCGGTCCGGACGTTCGAGGACACCTCACGGCGACCGGCCGCTGGACAGGGCGAGCCCGGCGCCCCGCTGCCCCGGTGACCGGCGGATTCGGTGCACCCCTGCCCGCGGGGCCAGGGGGTGGGGGAACTGGCGCTCGCCGAGGCGGCGTCCACTGATGCACAAGAGCACCAGTGCGCGCAGGAGACGCTGGGGATGCGAAGGAGCCCGATATGAGCGGCACGGCCACCCGTTACCTCTATCTCGTCCGGCACGGCGAGGCGACGCCCGACGAGAGCGGACTGACACCGGCCGGCCGGCGGCAGGCCGCACTGCTCGGCCGACGCCTCCGGGACATCCCCTTCACCACGGTTCACCACGGCCCGCTCACCCGGGCGGAACAGACCGCACAGCTGATCGGCGACCACCTCGGGAACGTCCCCCTGCACGTCTCGGAAGTCGCCGGTGACTACGTGCCCTACATACCGGAACGCGACGAACTCCCGGCCGACTCGGCGGATTTCTACCTCCGCTTCCTCGCCGCCGCCACCGAGGAGGAGCGCGAGCAGGGCCCCGCGCTCGCCCGCCGGGCGCTGGACCTGTTCACCGGGCCGGTGGACGGCGCCGAGGACCGGCACGAACTGGTCGTCACCCACAACTTCCTCGTCGCCTGGCTCGTCCGGGACGCCATGTACGCACCGAAGTGGCGCTGGCTCGGGCTCAACCACGGCAACGCCGCACTCACCGTGATCCGTTACGCGCCCGGCCGAGCCGCCTCCGTCCTCGTCTCCAACGACATGCGGCACCTGCCCGTCGAACTGCGCTGGACGGGATTTCCCCCCGAACTCCACATCTGAGGGCGCCCCGGCACGGCGGTGAGGAGCCGTCCAGGACCGTGATACTAATACCGGTATAAGTATTGGTTCGACGTGCTCCGTGGAGACGAACACATGGTGGAGATCAAGACCGATGCCGCACTGGACGCGATGCGGGAAGCCGGGCGTGTGGTGGCCCGCGCCCTGGCCGCCGTCCGGGAGGCGGCCGACGTGGGGGTGTCCCTGCGGGAACTGGACGAAGCGGCCCGGTCGGTTCTGGCCGAGGCCGGAGCCGACTCCCCGTTCCTCGGGTACCGGCCGTCCTTCGCCCCGGTCGCCTTCCCGGCCGTGATCTGCACGTCCGTCAACGACGCCGTGTCGCACGGCATCCCCACCGGCTACCGGCTGCGCGACGGCGACCTGGTGAGCGTCGACTGCGGCGCCCGACTCGACGGCTGGGCGGGCGACGCCGCCATCAGCTTCACCGTGGGAACGCCCCGCCCCGGCGACCTCGAACTGATCGACGCCACCCGGCAGGCCCTCGACGCCGGCATCGCCGCCGCGCGGGCGGGCGGCCGCATCGGCGACATCTCCCACGCCATCGACACCGTCGCCCGCGGGGCGGGCTGCGGCATGCCCGCCGACTTCGGCGGCCACGGCATCGGCCGCCAGATGCACGAAGACCCTCACGTCCCCAACCGCGGCCGCCCCGGCCGGGGCTTCCCCCTCCGCCACGGCCTGGTCCTCGCCATCGAACCCATGCTCATGGCCGGCGGGCGGAACACCTACCGCACCGATGCCGACGGCTGGACCCTGCGCACCGTCGACGGCAGCAGGGCCGCCCACTTCGAGCACACCGTCGCCATCACCGACCAGGGCCCCCGCGTCCTGACCCTGCCCTGACGTCCTGCGCGGCCACCGACCGCTGTGGACACCGCTCAGGCCGCCCGCCCCCGGCAGGCCGCCTTCGGTGACCACAACCGGCGGGACGCCGCTGTTCACCGCGAGCACCGCACGCCACGCACGGGCCAGGAGCCGGGGGTGACGGGCCCCGCCGGCGGATGCTCCCCGGTTTCCCCAGTCCCCGTAGCGCCATGCGCCCCGGTACATGCCGGCCAGGCCCCGGGGCCGCCGCACGAAGCGTCACATCAGAGGCAGTTCCCGTCCCTCGCGCAATGCTGCAAGCCGGGCCATTTGCTGACCCATGCCGCGTGCTCCGGCCAACGGCGTGCGGACGTGGGGCCAGACGGAGCGCACGAGGCTGATGTGCCGTGCCCCGCCGAGGGCCACCACGGGGTCGAGGTCCACGATGCCGCGCCCGGTTGCCTGTTCCAGAAGGACCTGGCTCGTCACCGCGTCGGCCGCGCCATGAGGTGTGTCGTACGGCTCGATGACGTCGTCGAGGTCGAGGAGCCCGTGGCGTGCGGAGAGAATGAGCAGCAGGTCAGGGTGGAGTGCGTCGGCCGCCTTGCGGCATGCCCGGTGGTAGGAGCCTACGTACATGTCCGCCGCGCGCGCGGGCAAGCCCAGTTTGCGGCTGCCGCACGGGATGACGACGAGTTGTGGCTTGAAGTAGTCGAGATGGTCGTTCGCGGTCATGCCTGTCGTCCTGCCTGTGCGTGTGAGGTGAGCGGTGCGGGTCGTGCGCGCCCGGCGTGTTCTGGTGCGGACCCGCCTGCCGGGCGGTCGAGCCGGGGGGATGGCTATGACGGAGCGGAGTTCGAGAAATCCCGCTCTCGTCGCCGGCGGCACGTCAGGCCACGCGCTGATCGGCGTCGGCCCGCACCGTCGGGGTCTCGGCCGGCGCCGAGTGGATCCCGAGGAAGCCGAGGAGCGCGCCGAAGGCCGTGATGCAGGCGGCGATGGCGAAGCTGAAGGCGTAGCCGTGCGCGGCGGCGGTCACCTGGTCGGCGCCCGCACGCCGCAGCACGGCGGCGTGGCCGGTGCCCAGTGAGACCAGGGCAGCCAGACCGATGGCACTGCCGATCTGCATGGACGCATTGTTCATGCTGGTGGCGATGCCCGCGTCCTCACCGGTGGCGCCGTCCACTCCGGCGACGGTGGATCCGACGAGGACGAGACCGCCTCCCAGCGGCACGAGGATCAGTCCGGGCAGTACGTCGGCCACGTAGGTGCCGTGGCTGCTCAGTCTGGCAAGAAGGAGGTAGCCGACCGTGGTGACCGCAAGCCCTCCTCCGTTCAGGGCTCGCAGACCGAAACGGGGAAGGAGGCGCGGTGCCATCACGGTGGCGCTGAAGAGAATGACCAACCCGAACGGTACGAAGGCGAGTCCGGTCGCCAGCGCGGAAAAGCGCAGTATGCGCTGGACATACAGGCTCAGTGAGAAGAAGAGGGTGGCGAAGCCGACGTAATAGCAGATGCGGACGACGTTGGCGATGCTCCGGTTACGTGAGCGCAGGAATGCGAGGGGCACCAGAGGCTGGGCCACGCGGGCCTCCACCAGCACGAAACCGATCAGGCAGAGCACACCGATCCCGACCCAGCCCAGGACGGAGAACGAGAGCCATGCGTGGCTGTCCTTCTCCAGGAGGCCGAACACGACCAGGAGCAGACCGAGGGTGACCGTCACGGCGCCGAGGACGTCAGGCCGACCGCGCTTGGTGGCCCGGCTTTCGGAGACGAGCTTGAGCGTGGCGAGAAAGGCGAACGCGGCGATGGGCAGGTTGATGAAGAAGATCCAACGCCAGGAGGCGATGGTGGTCAGGACGCCCGAGAGCACGACGCCCAGGGCCACACCGACTCCGGCCAGGCCGCTCCAGATGGCCATGGCCCGGGCCCTTTCCTGCCGCTGTGTGAACAGCAGCGTCACCAGGGACAGTGCCGCCGGGCTGACGAGTGCCGCACCGACGCCCTGTACGAAGCGGCTGGCGATCAGTACACCGGCTTGCTGGGCCAATCCGGCGCTCGCCGACGAAGCCGCGAAGATCGCCAAGCCGGTCAGGAAGAGGCGTCTGCGGCCGAGCAGATCACCCAGGCGCCCGCCGAGCATCAGCAGCCCACCGTAGGTGACGGTGTAGCCGTTGACGACCCAGGCCAGGCCCGTGGTCGTGAGGCCGAGATCGTGCTGGATGGGGGGCAGCGCGACATTGACCACGGTCACATCGAGGAGCAGCATCACCTGTACCAGGCAGATGATCCCGAGCGCCCGCCATCTGCGCGGATCCGGTTCGGGAAGGGGACTGATCGCAGTCATCACTGATCGCCTTCTGTTCGGTCGGGCCGCCGCCGTACCCCCGGACGCCGTGTCAGGAGGAAAGGTGGCAAGCCGGCCCGGCCCACGGACATTTCCTGAGCTGTTCAACTCGCGGGCGCCGGGTGTGCTTGGCCGCGGATAAGGACAACGAAGGCGCACATTCGGTCTTCGCCGCGGGCTCGTCGCCGACCCCGGTGCCGCTACCGGAGCGACGCCGAAGCGCCTCCGGATGCCGCCCCCTCCGGGGAGTGGCACCGGCACTCGTGGTGCGCCAGGCGGGCGGAGGGGTCAGCCCTCCGCCGGCCTCCGTGGGCGGAACCCCGGGTGCGCCCGATAGGCGCTGACGCTCGGCTCGCCCAGCACCCAGAAGCGCCAGGGGTACGAAGCGGCAGGACCGCCCACCCCCGTCCGCGGCCCGCGGCCGACCCGCGCGGACGAGACGCCCCCGGCGGGCTCCGCGAGAAACAACTCCGCCGTCCCGTCGCATGCCGACTGCCCGTCATGACGCAGATCGGCGATGCCCAAGGCACGGGCGAGGTTGGCCGGGCCGCGCGCCAGATCGCGCGCCCGCACCCCAGGCCCCCGGCGTTCTCGCGCGACGTCCGCTCCCTCCACGACGGTCCCGGCGCGGAGCAGCACCGAAGCGGGACGCCGCCCGGGTCCGCAGACGGCGTTCAGGCACCGGTGCACCGCGTGCGTCCGGTACACGTAGAAGGTCCCCGGGGTCCCGAACTCCGCTCGGTTGGTCCGGTTCGGGCCCCGGAACGCGTGCGAGGCCGGATCGTCCGGCCCCTCGTACGCCTCCACCTCGGTGATACGCACCGCCGTCACGTCGCCCTGCGAGCGCGAGACCACGAGAGCCCCCAACAGTTCGGGAGCCACCTCGAGGGCGGGCCGGTCGAAGAAGTGCTCGCGCAGGGCGGACTGCCCTGCCGACGCAGCCTCCGGTTCATCGAATGCCCGCAGCTGCTCGTGATCGGTCCCGGCCATGCCCGAAACCGTCCGGTTCTGTGCCAAGCCGCTGCCTCCTGTCGGGGTTCCGGGACGCCGGATCCGACGCCCCCACCGTCTCAGCGCTCTCCTCGCGTCGCCCCATGGCCCGGGAAACTGCCGTGACGCGCTCGGATACGGACCTTCGAGCCGGGCGCACACCATGCGAGGGGAGGGAGGAACACGCTTGCGGACGAGGTCGCATCTGACCGGGCTAGGGGCTCGTTCCACCGTCGGGATGAGCGCGAGCGGGACAGCCTGGTCCAGCGCCACCTATCCAGCGTCCCGAACGCCAGGACGCTCGACCGAGGCAGGGTCGTGCAGTCATCGCCGGCACTGCTCGTTCCAGGCCGTGTCCTCAGCGAGAGACGGTCTCGGTGCGGTAGAACTCGGCCGCGGTGACGCCGGCGGGAACGCCGAGTTCGGCGGCGACCGCGGTGATCGCCTTGTCGCCGACAGCGAGGTCGGCCTGGCCGTCCGTGGTGAAGTACGGCGCGATGAACGCGTCGTAGTGGGCCCGGGCTTCTTCCGCGGTCTGTCCGCCGAGGAACGTCTGCATGTGGCGCACCGTGGTGTCGGGGTCGTCGTGGATCACCTGAAGGGCGCGCCGGTGGGCTCGTACGACGGCATGGACCGCGGGGTCGTCCGGTGAGATGTAGGTGGGGTCGACGGCCACGCCCACGGTGGGGATCTGGAAGTGGTCGCCGACCCAGGCCAGCACGTTCCAGCCGTGTTCGGCGGCCACCGCCTCCGGTGCCATGGTGCTGCCGACGTAGGCGGCGTCGATGCTGCCGTCGTTGAGCCGGCGCAGGTCCATGCCGTAGTCGCCGGGCGAGCGGACGATGGTCTTCACGTCGCGGTCCGGGTCCAGGCCGGCCTTTCGCAGCACGATCCGGGCGAATGCGCCGGGCGGGGTGTGCGGGGCGTGGACCGCCAGCCGTCGCCCGGCGAGGTCGGACAGGGAGGTCAGGCCGGGGCGGGCCAGGAACCAGAACAGCGGGCGTTGGGTGTTGACACTGAGTGCGACCCACGGGGTGCCGTCGGTCAGTCGTGACAGCAGTGCCCGGCCGAGCCCGATGGTGGCGCAGCGGCGCAGCCGTTCCACGTCCCAGGTGCAGCCGTCGCGCAGCGCGACGTGGACACCCTCCTCGGCGTAGTAGTCCTGCTGGTCGGCGATGTAGGCGGCGAGTTCTTCGTGCAGGCCCCGTCCGACGTAGGCCAGGTCGATCGTGTGCATGAACGTCGTTCCTTGATCGTTTGAGGGCGGCCGAGTGTGCGGAGGTCGGCGGGTGTCAGTACATGGCCATGCCGCCGTTGACCGCGGCCGTGGTGCCGGTCATGAAGGAGTTGTCCTCGGAGGCGTAGAAGGCGACCGCTTGGGCGACGTCGGCCGGGTCGGCCAGGCGGCCCAGGGGGGTGGCGGCCACCTGCCGCTGCCTCGTCGCGTCGTCGAGCACGGCATCGGCGGTGCGGGACTCCACCGGGCCGGGAGAGACGACGTTGACCGTGATGCCCTGCGGGCCGAGTTCCTGGGCGAGATACCGGGCGAACTGCTCGAGTGCGGCCTTGGAGACGCCCAGCGCGATCATGCCCGCCCGAGGCACGCGGCTGAGTCCGGTGCCGATGTAGACGAGGCGTCCCCACCCTCGTTCGGTCATGTCGGGCAGTACGGCTTTGGTGACCGCGAACGCCGCGTGCATCTCGGCGTCGATCTTGCCGCCCAGTTCTTCCCACGTCATGTCCTGGAACGGCTTGACCGCATAGGGGATGAGCGCGTTGTGCACGAGCACGTCGACGCCGCCCCACGCCGCCTGGACCCGCCCGACCATACTCTCGACGGCCGTCTCCTCGCGCACGTCGGCCTGCACGGCCATGGCCTGGCCGCCCGCGGCCTCGATGTCGGCCACGACCTCCTCGGCCGCCTTGGTGTTGCTGAGGTAGTTGACCACCACGCGCATTCCTCGCGCGGCCAGAAGCCGCGCCGTGGCCGCGCCGATTCCGCTGCCGGCCCCCGTCACCAACGCCACCCTGCCGGTCGTCCCGGTCATGGGCCCACCTCCTGCTCGTCATCGCGGGCCGTCGGGATAACCGCCCGGGGTCGTTCGTCGTCGATGCCCTGGCCTGTCGGGCGGATCGCCCCGTACAGCACGGTGTCGACGGTCGCCCGCAGCAGATCGGCCGCGGTCCAGTCCAGATCGCGCGGCAGATCCGACATGAGCAGCCGCTCCAACGCGCCGCGGGTGATCTCACTCAGCAGCTCCGGCGGCGCCGGCAGCAAGCCCTGCCGGTGTCCCTCCCGGAACAACTCGTCGAGCCGCCGGTAGACCACCGCGTCCACACGCTGCTCCACGTACTGGCGCAGCATCGCGTCGCCCCGCCCGGTCGCGAGCTGAGGCGCGCCGATCCGCCCGAGCTCACCGCCCGCCGCGATTAGGAACCGCTGCACGCGCACAGCGAACGGCCGCCCTTCCGCCTCCTCGGTCGCCGCCTCCAACGTGCGCTCCACCGCGGCGAACTGGCGGTCCAGCACCGCGGCCAGCAGGCTGCGCTTGTCGGGGAAATGACGGTAGATCGTCTTCTTGCTCATCCCGAGCTCACGAGCGAGATCGTCCATGCTCACCCGCGCGAAACCCGACCCGAAGAACAGCCGGCCGGCCGCCTCCACGATCACGTCCGCACGCCGCTCGTCACTGGGGGAAACTGAAGAAACTTGATTAGTTTCCATGGTTCCCATCGTTGCCCTCGGTCTCTGCGCTGTCAAGGCGTGCCGCGCGGCCGCAGTGCCTGCCGTGCAAGCCCAGCCGGGGCGCGCTATCCGGTGGTGGCGAGCCCGATGAGCAGCAGGGCGATGTCGTCCGTCCGGGGCGCGGTCCGCCGTGCATGGTCGATCAGGGTCGTGGCGAGCCGGTCCATGGGCTGGACCGAGGCCCGGGCGAGCTGGGTGGCGAGCCCTGACATGGCGACGTCCATGTCGACCCCGGGAGTCTCGACGAGGCCGTCGGTGTACAGGGCGAGGACGGTGCCGGGGCTCAGCGGGATCTCGGTGGCGGGATAGTCCGCGAAGGGGTCGATGCCGAGCAGCACGCCGGGCCGGAGCGCAAGGACCTCGGCGTGGCCGTCCGGGCGGCGCAGAACGGGCGGGGGATGGCCGGCGGTGGCGAGGACGGCTCGGCGGTGTGCAAGGTCGAGATGGGCGTAGAGGCAACTGACGAAGCGGCCCGCGTCCATGGCGACCAGCTGGCGGTTGGCCTGGGCGAGGGCCTGGGACGGCGTGGCCCCCGAGGCGGCGTGCGAGCGGATGGCGGGGCGCACCCGGCCCATGAGCGCGGCGGCGTTGACGTTGTGGCCCTGGACGTCTCCGATGACCGCGGCGGCGGTGCTGTCGTCGACCCGGACCAGGTCGTAGAAGTCGCCGCCGATGTCCATGCCGCGGACGCTGGGCAGATAGCGGGCCGCCACATCCAGTCCGGGAAGGCTGGGCAGCGAGTCGGGGAGCAGGGCCGCCTGCAGGGTCTGGGCGAGTTCGTTGCTGGTGTCGTACAGGCGGGCCCGTTCCAGCGCCTGCGCGATCAGTCCCGCGAGCGCGATGAAGACGACCCGCTGCTGGTCGGGAAAGGGGTGGGGCCGGTCGAAGGCGAACACGCACGAGCCCACCGGACGCCCGGAGGCGATCAGCGGCAGGAACGCCCAGGCATGCAGACCCTTCTGGTGCGGGGCGGGCGGGTAGGCCCGGGACAGCTCGTCGAAGGAGGCGAAGAAGCTGGGCACGCCGGTGGCGAGGACCCGGACCACGGGTGCCGGGTGGGTGAGCGGCATGCCGTCGAAGTGTTCGAGCAGCGAGGGGTTGTAGCCGCTGCGGCCGATGACCCGCATTCTGCCGTCCTCGGCTGCGAGCAGGGCGACGGTCCGGGCTCCGAACGCCGGCAGCATCTCCTCGGTGACCAGATCGACCACGTCCGAGACGCCCACGGTTTCGGAGAGGGCGGCGGCCAGGTGCAGTACCCGGTAGACCTCGCCCAAGCGGATCGGCTCGCCCCGGAACGTCTCCGTCCTGGTGGGCGCCGGCTGCGAATCTCCGCCCGGACCGGTCGGCGCTATGCGGACGCTAACCCCCGAGTCGTCGGGGTAGAGCTCGAACGCGAGCCACTGGTCCGGTGGGCGCACGGCGGTGTAATGGCCGGGCTTCCGGCTGACCACGGTGGCGCGGAAGCGGTCCTCGAAGGCCGGGTCGGTGCACCAGGGCAAGGACTGCCAGGGACGCGTGCCGATCAGATCGTCTGGGCTGCTCGCGCCCAGCAGGGCGGCGGCGGTGGCGCTGACGTAGGTGAACCTGCCCTCGAGGTCGAGGGAGCAACTGCCCCAGGGCAGCCGCTCGACGAGGTCGGCCGCGGCACGCGCCTCGGCCGGCCCCCGCTTGCGGGCGGGCGGCTGCACCAGGGTGCGGGGTGCGGGTCCCGGACCGACGGCATGGCCGGTGCCGGCGGCGTCGCGCAGGAACCGTCCCAGACGCCGGCCGGCGGCACGGACCCGTTCAGGGCTCGGGCCGTCGGCACAGGGGGAGCCGGTGCCGGGCCAGAACAGCAGCAGGGCGCCCCAGACCGTGGTGCCGGTGAGGACCGGTGCCGCGGCCACCGCATGGTGGTAGGGCAGGGCGATCGCCGTGCGCGGGTAGCGACGGGCGAGCTCCTCCGGGTCGGCGAGCCAGACGAGCCGCCGCTCGCGCACCGCGTCGGTCACGGGAAAGCGGCTCGACAGCGGGACCCCGAACCAGGGCGCGAGATACTCCGCCGGCATCCCCGCGGTCACCTCCAGCCGCAGGGTCTGCCCGTCGGACGCCAGCAGGAAGACCGCTCCCGCGTGTACGCCCGTGTCGCGCACGGTGAGCTCCAGCAGCCGGTCCAGCTCGGCACGGCGCGGCGACCCGGCGGCGGGCGAAGGGGGGCGGGGCCCGTCGGGCTGCGCCGTGCCGCCTTCCCGCATGGCGCACATACCAGTACCGTACGTCCGCACCTGCCGACCCCGCGCGGAAGCCGCTGCCGATCGACCCCGCGCGGAAGCCGCTGCCGATCCCGGTCACGGACGCTGTTCCCCACGACGGTCTGCTCGTCCCGTGCGTCTCGGCGTTCGAGGACGAGGGCGAGTCCCTGGCCCGCGCCGATGCAGAGGGTGGCCACGCCGGTGCCGGTGCCGCGGCGGGCGAGCTGGTGAGCGCCGGAGGCGCCGAGGGGGTGGCCGAGCGCGATCGCGCCGCCCTGCGGGTTGAGGATCGCCGTGTCGAACTCGGGGCACTCGGCGAGGCAGCCGAGGACCTGGGCGGCGAAGGCGTCGTTCAGCTCCAGTACGTCGAGGGCGGCGAAGGCCCGGCCGGCTTCGGCCAGGGCCCGGTTGACGGCTTCGACGGGGGCGAGGCCGAAGTAGTCGGGGTCGATCGGGGACACTCCGGTCGCACAGACGTGGGCCGGCGGCTCGCGGCCGATGGCCCTCACGCCCTCCTCGTCGGCCGGCAGTTCATCCATACACATGGCCATCCCGCAGATCGGTGATATCGGCTGCGATCCCAGAATTGTGCTGCCGGCCTTTGTCGCACCGAACCGGTATTTCACGTCCTTGCGGGAATGAGATGGTGACGTGACAGGCGAGTCACCCCATACGCCACCAGCGCGAGCCCGAATACCTGGAGGGCCAGCCACCAGCCACCACGGAGCCTTTCCCCGTAGAGCGTGACACCGAGCGTCAGGCTCACCAGTGTGTCGCCGAGGGTCAGGGCCGGCTGGGAGGCGACCAGCGGTCCGGACTGCATGGCGTTCTCCAGCAGGAACAGGGCGCACACGCCGAGAGCGGCGAACGCATAGGTCTGCCATGCGGCGAAGAAGGCACTCATACCCTGGCGGCCGAGGACGACGGTCGAGGACTTCATGAGCGCGGCAGTGAGGGAGTAGGAGACGGCAGCGGCCGACCCCAGGCATGCGGCGCGGCCAGGGCCGTTGGGCAGCTTGACCGCGACGCTGCACAGCACTGCCACGGCGAGCAGGCAGCAGGTTCCCACCGCCGTCCACCGGGCCGCGGGAACCCGGAGAGTGCCACCGGTCGGCGCTGCCGCGAACAGCGCCAGGCCGAGGCCGACGGCGATACCGCCTACGGGCAGCCAGCCGGCCCTGGGCAACGGGCGCCCGAAGACGACGCTCGCGAGCAGCAGCACGAACGGCAACTCCAGCATGAAGAGCGGCTGCACGATCGCCAGCGCACCGGTGGCCAGCGCGGCGCCCTGGAAGATCGCCGAGAGGACGACCCCGCCTATGCCGAGCAGCCAGACCGGGGTGCGCAGCAGGTCCCACATGAGGCCGATGCGCAGAGCGTCGGACTGCGGGACGAGGGTGGCGGCCCGGCGCTGCATCACCGTTCCCAGAGCGTTGGTTGCAGCTGCGAGGAGAGCGAGGATCGGCGACAGCACGGTCAGCATCGTTGTCTCCTGTCGGCGAGCGCGTTGATCGATCGCTCCGTGTCGTTCAAGGCCCTGCGAGAAGATCTCCGCGCCCTCCGCTCCGGGGCTGTCCCGGACGCCGGGTCGGAGGGCTGTCCAGGGGAGCGCAATGCGTGGTGAGGACTCGCGCAGTACTGTGCCGACGGCTGTCTGCGCGATGTCGGCGATCTCGCCCGGATTCCTGGGTTTGCACGCTCCCTTGCGTGAACCCTCGCCGCCCGTCACTGCGGTCCCGTCGGACGTCGTTTCGGTGATTTCGACAGGCATATGCTGCCTGGCAGACTTCCGCATCCACCATCCCAGTTCCTCGGCGCCCCCGGCATACCGCAGATGGGTGATATCCGTCGAGAGCCGGAGGACCGCGCGCGGCGCCTGTCCCACGAACAAGGTATTTCATCGCCGGCGCTCGTTATCCCTCGCGGATTCCGTTGACCCCCGTCATTCAAGCATCGAGAGTCTTGCTTCCAAGCAGACGGGGGGACTGGGGAAATACTCATGAAGACATTCGTGCACCGGGGACAGATCACCAAGGTGGTGTTCGGCAGCGGTACGCGCAGCCGTATCCCCGAAGAGGCTGATGCCCTCGGATGCCGTCGGGTGCTCATCCTGTGCTCACCCGGTCAAGCGGGCCAGGCAGCGGAGGTACACGACCTACTGGGTACGGTGGCGGTGGGGACCTTCACGGAAGCTGCTCCGCACACCCCCGTCGAGGTCACGCGGAAGGCGGTCGCATACGCCAGGACCGTGGGAGCGGACTCGGTCCTCGCCATCGGCGGTGGCTCGACGATCGGCCTCGGCAAGGCGATCGCCCTGCGGACCGGGCTGCCACAGCTGGCGCTGCCCACCACGTACGCCGGCTCGGAGATGACGCCGATCCTCGGAGAGACCGAAGGGCGCCGGAAGACGACCCGCCGGCTGCCGGAAGTGCTGCCGAAGACCGTGGTGTACGACGTCGACCTGACGTTCACGTTTCCCGCGGCGGCATCGGTCGTCAGCGGCATCAACGCGATGGCGCACGCCGTGGAGGCCCTCTACGCACAGGACCGGGACCCGCTCGCCTTCCTGATGGCCGGTGAAGCGCTCGAATCCCTCATCCGCTCCCTCCCGGTCGTCGCACGACGTCCGGACGACCGCGAGGCGCGGGCCGACGCCCTGCACGGGGCGTGGCTGGCCGGCACGTGCCTGGGCACGGTGGGCATGGCCCTGCATCACAAGGTGTGCCATGTGCTGGGCGGCACGCTCGGGCTTCCGCACGCCGAAACCCATGCTGTCGTCCTGCCGCACGTGGTCGCCTACAACGCACCGGCGGCGCCCGAGGCCATGGCACGCATCGCGAAGGCGCTGTCGGCGGTTGATGCCGCCGGCGGTCTCTTCGACTTCGCGGGAAGGCTCGGCGTCCCCCGGGCACTGCGGGACCTCGGCATGCCGGAACCGGGCATCGAGCAGGCGGCCGAACTCATCGTGCGGGACGGCTACTGGAACCCGCGACCGGTCGAACGGACGGCGGTACGCGCCCTCCTGGCCCGCGCCTGGGCAGGGCAGCGGCCGTGCACATCAGCCGGCGACGGACATCCCCGGACCACGTCCGCGACCCACCACCCAACCACCACGGGAGCGCGTCATGCGTGATCTGACCAGCGACACCATCACCGAGGCCGTGATCTCGACCATGCGGAACACCAAGGACTCCCGCGTCGCCGAGATCCTGGAATCACTGGTGCGGCACCTGCACGCCTTCGTCCGCGACGTCGGACTGACGCAGGACGAATGGGCCCGGGGAGTCGACTTCCTGACGCGCACCGGGCAGACGTGCACCCCGACGCGTCAGGAGTTCATCCTGCTGTCCGACGTGCTCGGCGGCACCATGCTGGTCGACGCCCTGACCAACCGACGCCCCAGCCGGGCCACGCAGAACAGCGTGCTGGGCCCGTACTTCAGGGAGGACCGGCCGCAGCAGGCCGACGCCGCCGACATCTCCGGAGGTCTGCCCGGTACCCCGCTGTTCTTCGAGGGACGGGTCGTGGACCACGAGGGAGCGCCGGTCGCGGATGCGGCGGTGGACGTCTGGCACAGCGACTCGGACGGCCACTACGACATGGAGGTACCCGGCCTGGACGAGCCGGCCATGCGCGCGCTGTTCCGTACCGACGGGACAGGGCACTTCGGTTTCCGTTCCATTCGCCCGTCCAGCTACCCGATCCCCGGTGACGGCCCGGTCGGCGAACTCATGAGCGCGACCAGCAGGTCGCTCATGCGTCCCGCCCATGTGCACCTCCTGATCGAGGCTCCGGGATTCCAGCGCGTGACCACCATGCTCTTCCCCTCGGACGACCCGTACCTGGACACCGATCCGGTGTTCGGCGTCAGGCAGTCGCTGATCGAGCGCTACGACACGTACGCGGCCGACGCCGGGCCCTACCGGGGGACGACCGAGGTCCCGTACACCCTGCTGCGCCACACCTTCGTCCTCGAACCCCTCGTCACGGACTGATTCCCACGGCGCCACCACGACGAGAGCCGGTCATCCACCAGGACGGCCGACGCCGAACACTCCATCACACCGCGGGGTCCGGCCCCGCATTCACGGAGGTCCTCAGATGAGTGAAACCCTCGACAAGGTCTTCGGCTTCCGCGCCACGATGAGCCGACTCGCCACAGGCGTCAGCGTGATCACCACACGCTCGGGCAGCACGGCCATCGGCATGACGGCGAGCGCCGTCTCCGCGCTGTCCCTCGACCCGCTCCAGCTGATCGTGTGTATCGGCAACCAGCTGTACACGCGGACCGCGATCGCGGAGCACGGTCGCTTCGCCGTCAACGTCCTCGGCGAGGACAGCGAGCACCTCGCGCGGAACTTCGCCGTTTCCAAGCCGGACAAGTTCGCGGGTGTGGAGATCATCGACGACCACGGCGTGCCGGTGCTGAAGGACGCCATCGCGGCTGTCGTGTGCGACGTCGCCGCGGCACTGCCCGGCGGCGATCACACCATCTTCGTGGGCGACGTCCGTCACTTCGAACACCGGGTGGAAGGCCGGCCGCTGCTCCACTTCGGCGGAGACTTCGGCACGCTCATGCCGCCCTGCTAGCACTGGTGAGAGCGGCCCGACGAAGGCTGCCGTACCCCTGACCCGGACCACTACGGCCCCCGACGTCCGGCTCCTGCAGGCGAGCCACGGACGCCGGGGGCTCAGCTCGTCCCGACGACTCCACCGAAGGTGCCATGACCAGCTCCGTGCCGACCTTCAAGCTGCGTCCCGCGGACCAGCCCCCCCACCTGCTGACCCGCCCCCGGCTGCTGCGCCGGCTGGACGCGTCGGCCGAGCCCGTGGTGGTGGTCTCCGCGCCCGCCGGTGCCGGAAAGACGGTGCTCCTGACCGAGTGGGCGCGACGTCTCGCACCTCGTGGCGCGTGCGCTTGGCTCAGCCTGGACGCGTACGACAACGCCCCGGGCCGGCTCTGGGCCGGCATCCTGCGGGCGTTGCAGCACGTACGACCGGAACTGCCCGACCACCCCCGAAGCGGCGAGTGGACACTCGACGCGTGGCTCCAGGAGATCCTGCCGAGTCTCGTGACCGGACTGGACGGACAGGAACCGCTCGCGCTGATCCTCGACGGAGTGGAATCGATCACGGACGTCGACGCGGTCCGCGGCCTTTCGGACTTCCTGACAAGGCTTCCGCGGGGCCTTCGCGTCGTTCTGTCGACCCGTCACGTACCGGGTGGACCCGTACCGGCCCTGCGCGTTCGGGGCGCGGTCGCGGAACTCGACCAGCATGACCTGGCCTTCACCCCCGAGGAGGCGCACGCCGTGCTCACCGATCTGCTCGGGTCCGCTCCGGCCCCGGACACCGCGAGCGCGCTGTACGAGGCCACCGAGGGGTGGGCGGCGGGAGTGTGCATCATGGGCCGCACCCTCGCCCGCTCGCCGGACGACGCCGATACGAAGGCAGGCCTGGCCCGTGGCAGGCGAGCGGTCACCGAGTACCTGGCCGCCGAAGTGCTCCACCGGCTCACCACCCAACAGCGCCGGTTCCTGCTCCGCACCAGTGTGCTCGACGAGCTGAGCGCCGGGCCGTGCCGGGCCCTCGCCGGGGACCGGGCGGGCGTACTGCTGCGTGAGCTCGCACGGACCGTCCAACTGCTCGTACCCGTCGCCGCGGAGCCCTCGGCATACCGGCGTCACCGCGCACTGTCCGCGCTGCTCCGCGACCTCCTCGGAGCCGAAGGGCCGGAGACCGCCGTACCGTTGCACCGGTCGGCGGCTCGGTGGTACTCACGGCATGGCGAGACGACCGCGGCCGTACGGCACTGGGTGCGGGGCGGTGACGAGGCCGCCGCCGTCGCGGCGGTACTCCAGGACTGGGAACAGGCGATCTCGGCAGGCCGCAGCCGGGACGTCGCGCAATGGCTCGACCTCTTGCCGCCCCGCACGGTCGCCGCCGACGCGAGACTGTGCGTGGTGGCGGCGATGGCGGCCCTGTCGAGGGGCGCTCCGGAAACGGCCCGGCGCTGGCTGGACGTGGTCCGGCTCAGGGAGCCGGGAGCGGAGACGGTCGGCGAGGGCAGCACGGTGTCTGATGCGGCAGCCGTCGCCCAGGCCGTGGCCTGCTGGCTCCAGGGGGAGATCCTGACCGGCGACCGCCTCGCCGAAACCGTCTTCGCCGGCACCGTCCCGCTGACTTCCTGGCGTGCCCTGGCCTGTACGGCCCGCGGTACCGCTCTGCTGTGGACCTCGCGGTACGAGGAGGCCGAGGCGCTGCTCGGCGAGGCGACCCGTGACGCGCATGCCGCCGGGCACGGCCTGACGCTCGTCCGCGCGCTGGGTCTGCGGGCGCTGTGCGCCCTGCTGGCCGGACGCCATGGGCAGGCGCGCACGCTGAGCGACGAAGCCC
The DNA here is from genome assembly GCF_040704085.1 of Streptomyces sp. NPDC047841. Classification (NCBI taxonomy): domain Bacteria; kingdom Bacillati; phylum Actinomycetota; class Actinomycetes; order Kitasatosporales; family Streptomycetaceae; genus Streptomyces; species Streptomyces sp. NPDC047841. The sequence continues at coordinate 47,080 of NZ_JBEYRP010000036.1, read as the reverse complement.
TGGACGCGGCCGGCGTGGCCGGCCTGCGGCGGCACTTCGTCGCGGCGCCCGCCTACATCGGCAGGGCCGGCCTGCTCCTCGACGAGGGACGGGCCGACGAGGCCGAACGGACCCTGGCCGACGCGGAAGCGGCGCTGGCGGACCCGTCCGGGACCGGCAGCGAACCCCAGATGCACGCCTGGTACCACGTCACACGTGCACGACTTGCCGCTGCTCAGCACGACACGGCCGCCGCGGGGGAGGCCCGTGCGGCGGCCGAGCGGGCAGCGGCCCGGTGCGAGTCACCAGGAGCACTGGCGAAACTGCTCGGGCAGGTCGTCGAGGACACCGTCGTGCCGCTGGTCGTGTCCGGCCCCCGAGAGCTGTCGTTCGGGGAGCGCCGGGTGCTCCGCGCCCTGTGCGGTCCGCTGACACTGCGTGAGATCGCCGCCGAGTTCTACGTGTCCCACAACACCGTCAAGACACAGGTACGGGCGATCTTCCGCAAACTCGGCGCACACGACCGGAGCGCAGCGGTCGCCAGGGCCCGGGAGTGGGGCATGCTCTGACCCGGGCCCCGGCATCCTGCTACGAGGCGTTCTGACGAGAGGCGTCCTGGCGTCGGGCGTAGTCCGCCTGGGCCAGGTACGCGGTCTCCTGCTCCCCGTCACTGCTCACGCTCTCGATGCCGCAGACCTTGCGCGCGAGGTCCGCCATGCTGCCGGTGGGGGACATCTCGGCACGTTTCATCGTGAGGCTTCGAATGGCCAGCAGGGGTGTGCCGTTGAAGTTCTCGAAGGTGCTGATGCGGTCGCCCCAGTCGGACAGGAACATGTCGCGGATCACGCGGCTGATCTTCAGCCGGTCGTGCGGCCTGCCGACCGGTCCGGTCTGCAGCGCCGCCAGCCACGGCCGCAGCTCGGGCCGCTCCCACTGCCCCTCGGTGGGATAGATGAGCGCGGCACGGCCGGACAGGTCGATGAGCTCGTGGGTCAGGTCGGTGATGTGCTCGATGTAGTACGCCCGCCCGAAGTCGAACATCAGGACGTTCGGCTTGTAGATGCCGCCGGGTGTGAAGAACCCTTCGTCCTCCGAGGCGATCACATGCGCCTTGAGCGTCTGGAGGAAGCCGGCGAACCGGGCGATCCGGGCCTGGACGGGGGGCAGTTGGTAGGTGCCGATGTGCTCGGTGATCAGCAGGGCCAGACCGAGCATCAGCTCGGCCTTCACCATGGCACGCACCAGCGAGTGGTAGTGCAGCCAGTCGAAGACGCGCTGCGGGTACAGCGAGGCGTGCTCGGGGTTGCCGATGTGGAAGACGCGGTTCCAGGGAATGAGTACGTCCTCGAACACGATGATGCTGTCCAACTCGTCACCCTGCGAGGCGAGCGGGTGCTCCACCTCCTCGCCGTCGCGGACGTTGCTCTCGCGGCAGATGATGGTGACCCCGGGGGTGCTGGGCTTCACCGCCCCGTAGACGATCTGCTCCGACACGATGCCGGGGCGGTAGAAGACGCCGATGTGGATCCAGTCCCCGAAGGCCGCGCCGGTGCTGATCGCCTTCACACCCCGCACGGTGATGCCCTCGTCCGAGGTGGCGACCACCCGCAGCGCGGGGGACTGGGCCTGCGCCGAATCGCGCGAGCGGTCCGCCTGCGGGTCGACGAAGGCCGGCGTCGCGTTGAGGTCGCCGTCCCGCATCACGTTCCAGAAGTCGACGATCCCCCCGGTGAGGTCCCGCCCTTCGGTCCCGACGGACTGGCTGCTCCAGGGCTCGGGGTCGTCGACGTAGGTCAGCAGGACGTAGTTGTTGACGTCCGGTGTGCGCGGGATCGCACCGCCGCCCAGTTCCCGCTGGACCGTCTCCATGTAGCGCCGCTTGCGCAGCAGATCCTCCTTGGAGCGGTGCTGGAACCATGTCATGGACCGCCGGACACCGTCCTCGTCCACGAACGTCATGACGTCCTCGAGGTCCGGGCGGTAGTGCAGATCGTAGAAGTCGGCGATGCTCCGGGCGTACGCCCTCGTCCTGGGGTGCGTGGCCACGTTGTCGACGAGCTCGTCACCCACCCACACCGTGCGGCCGTCGTTCAGCGCCGCCAGGTACTCCTTGCCTGTACGCACGTCATGTTCCTCTCGGAGGCAACAGATCTGGACGCCCGGAACCATGCGTCGCGACGGGGTGAGCGGACGGAGCGGAACCGACAATCACCCGGGTGAAAGCGCCGGGCACACGGGAACCGGCCTTGAGGCGGATGTGGCCGTGCGGCATGCTGGGCCCCATGCGCAGCACAGGCCCCGCGGGCGACTGGCCCGGTGGGCGTGGGAACCAGGCCATGAACGGGCTGCGCCTCAGGGGACGGGGCCGCGAGATGGCCGCCGTCCGTGAGGCCCTGGACGCGGTGCGTGGCGGACGGGGCGCCTGCGTCGTCGTGGAAGGCGCACCCGGCGTCGGCAAGAGCCGGCTGCTCGCGGAGCTGGACGATCTGGCACGGCGGTCCGGGTTCGACGTGGTGTCCGTACGGGCCGACGAACTCGACCAGTACGCCGCCGGAGCCGCCCTGCAGTCCGCCCTGCATCTCTCCGACGGTTCCGAACGAGCGGCCGCGGCCACCGACGACCAGCGGCTGTGGCTGCTGGACAGCATCACGGACGCTCTGGAGGACCGTGCCCAGCGTGCCCCGGTGGCCGTGCTGGTGGACGATGCGCAGTGGGCGGATCCGGCCACGCTCCTGGTGCTGCGCACCCTGCCCCGCAGACTGGCGGCCTCGCGGATCCTGTGGGTGCTGGCGGTACGGTCGGAGACCGAGCGGCCGACCGTCGCCAGGGTGCGGAAGGACCTCGAACGCCTCGGGGCCCGGTGGCTGACGCTCGGCCCCCTGCCGCAGCAGGAGCTGCAGCACATCGCGGCCGACGTCCTCGGGGCCAAACCGTCACCCGGGCTGGCCCGGCTTCTGGGGGGCGTCGCGGGCAATCCGTTCCTGGCGATCGAACTGGTGCGCGCCTTCGCCGACACGGACGCCGTCAAGGTGGAGGCGGGCGTGGCGAGCCTGCTGCACGACGGCATTCCCGTCGGCTTTCGGCGGAGCGTCGCCGCGCGTCTGGACCGGCTCCCGGAGGATGCCGTGCGCCTGCTCCAGATCGGGTCCGTCCTCGGCCGGGAGTTCGATCTCGGTACGGCCGCCCGCATGCTCGGCAGGCAGGCCGGCAGCCTGCTGTCGGGCGTCGAGGCGGCGCTGAACGCCGGTCTGCTCTCCGGCGACGGGCCGCGACTGGCGTTCCGCCACGACCTCATGCGGCAGGCCGTCCACGAGAATCTGGCGCCGGCCGTACGGACCGCTCTGCACCGGGAGGCCGCCGACATTCTGCGTGGCATCGGCGCACGATCGGCCGAGGTGGCCTGGCACGTCGTCCTGTCGGGCGGACCGGTCGACGACGACGCCGTGACCACATTGACCACCGCGGTACGGGAACTGTCCTCCTCGGCCCCTGACGCGGCCGCGGACCTGGCCCAGCAGATCGCCGGACTGCTGCCCACGCACGACCGGCGGCGCATCGCCCTGCTGACCGACGCCGCCGAGTACCTCGGCCGGACCCGCCGGGTGCACCAGGCGCTCAACCTGGTCGACGCCACCCTGTCGGACCGGCTGGAGCCGCTCCTGGAGGCGCGTCTGCGCCTGGTGGCCGCCGAGATCCACCAGGCCGCGGGGGACGACGCCGCCGCGATGACGCATCTCCAGCAGGCCCTGGCCCTTCCCGGGCTGCCGGCCGACCTGCGGGTCCGGCTGCTCAAGACCAAGGCGACGGGCCACGTGTACCTCGGGGACATCACCGCTGCCGAGCAGACCGACGTCGGACTGGTCGAAGCCTCCTACCGCAGCGAGGACCCGGCCGTCGTCGTCAGCGCCATGGTGTTCCAGTCGCAGACGTTCTTCTACCGTGGGCGTCTCGCCCGCGCCCTCGAGCTCGCCGGGGAGGCCACGGCACGCGCCGGCACGGAGTCCGGCGTACTCCACCTGCGGCCGCCGCGGATTCCCGCGCTGTGGCTGGCCACGGTGCTGACCGCCACCGACCGGCTCGCGGACACCGAGCGGGTGCTGCGGGAGGGGCAGCGCGAAGCGGAGGCGCTGGGCCTGGGCTGGTCACTTCCCCACTGGCATGCGAGCCGTGCCTGCGCGCTGTTCGAACAAGGGGCGCTGGACGACGCGGCGGTGGAGGCCGAGTCCAGTCTGAACGTGGCCGACGAACTCGAGATCACCCAGCTGAATCCCCAGGCCCTCTCTGTGCTGGCGCTGGTGGAGATCAGACGCGGTGACCTCGCCAAAGCCAGGGACCAGCTCCGTGCCGCCGAAGACGGTTCCGGCACGAGTACCCAGAGGTTCGGCCTGTGGGTGTCGCTCGCGCGCGCCTGCCTGGCCGGCTCGGAGGGCCGGGACGCCGCAGCGGCAGCGGCGCTGGGCGGCAGCTTCGCGGGCGCCAAGCCGGCACAGCTGCTTGCGGTGCCGCCGTCCCACTGGCCCGGGATCGCGCGCATGGCGCTCCGCGGCAAGGACGTGCCGCTCGCGCAGGCCGTGTCCGGCGCCTTGCGCACCCTCGCCGAACAGGACGGCAGCCAGCAGATCATCGGGACCGTCCGTGCCCATGTGGACGGCCTGCTCCACAACGACCGGGGTGCACTCGCGTCCGCCGTCACCGGCTACCGGAGCACCGGCAGGCGGCTGGCCCTGGCTGCGGTCTGCGAGGACCTCGGGGAGCTCGTGGCCGCGTCGGGCGACACCACGTCGGCGATCCCGTACTTCGAAGAGGCGGGGGAGCTGGCGTCGGCTTCCGGAGCCCTGCGCGATCACGAACGGATCATGCGGCGCCTCAGACAGTTCGGCGTGCGCACAGCCGCCCCACGGCACCACACGACCGGCGCACCGGGATGGGAGAGCCTGACCGAGTCCGAGCGGAAGCTCATTCCGCTCGTCGTGGAGGGCCTGACCAACCGGGCCGTCGCCGACCGGCTCTACGTGTCCGTGCACACCGTCAACACGCATATGAAGCACATCTTCACCAAGCTCGGCATCAACACACGCGTCGAGCTGACCCGGCTGGCGATCGAACGGGGCGGCATCTCCGACGGGGCGCACTGAGCGACGCCTGCGGTGGCGGGGCGGCGGCGAGGATCCCGTGAATGGGCGATGCCGGCGCCTGACGTACGGGTGATGCTGGTCGCGACGACGTCACAGGCACGGCGCCGTCAGCGATCCGATCACAAGCGGACGGCCAAGCCCGGAGAGCGACCGGGCCGCGTACCAGGCGCTCGAGAAGGAGTACCGGCGTGGCAGGACTTTCCGCCGGTGCTGTTCCGGTCCCCTCCTGTGGGGCTCGTCGGGACGACCACGACGGCTGTCCATCTGCTCGCTGCGAGTGCCCCGTTCCTCTGCTTCGCAGCTCGCCGCCGAATCACCCAGACGCCAAAACCGTCAACCGTAAGAGGTTCACCATGTCACTCGCACTCGACCCCGTAGCCCAGGACCTGCTGTTCCGGGAGGCTCGGACCGCCAACACCTTCACCGACGACCCGGTGACGGACGAGCAGACGGAGGCCATCTACGATCTGATCAAGTACGGCCCCACCAGCATGAACCAGCAGCCGCTGCGCATCCTGCTGGTTCGTTCCGCCGAGGCGCGTGGACGCTTGATCGGACACCTGTCCGAGGGGAACCGCAAGAAGACCGCGACCGCCCCTCTCGTCGCCGTCCTCGCCGCAGACAACGAGTTCCACGAGGAACTGCCCAGCCAGTTCCCCCACTTCCCGCAGGCAATGGATCTCTTCGCCGAGCGTGCGGTGCGTGAGCGTTCCGCACGGCTCAATGCGCTCCTCCAGGTCGGCTACTTCATCATCGGCGTCCGCGCGGCCGGCCTGGCCGCGGGACCGATGACCGGCTTCGACGCCGAGGGCATCGACAGGGAGTTCTTCAGTGATGGCGAGCATTCCGTTCTCGCCGTCGTCAACATCGGCAGGCCGGGCGAGAATGCCTGGTTCCCGCGCTCCCCACGCCTGACCTACGCCCAAGTGGTCACGACCGTCTGATCCACTGCCAGGCATCCGCGCTCCGGGGAACCCCTCCGGTCATCCACGCGTCCGCAGGCCCGGGGGGAGGGTCTTCCCCTCCGGGACCGGTTTCGTCGGGCTCCCGGCGGTGTCGCCGATGGCGGTGTGCGCGGGCGGCCACGGCAGCAGGGCGATCAGGGAGTGTGCCCGATGGATGAGGAAGGCGGCGAGCGGCAGTTCGGTGGCCAGGGCAAGGCCCCCCGCCATCCAGACGTCCTCGGTTCCGAGGTCGAGCGAGATGTCGAACCAGGTGTCGCAGATCAGCAGGACCGCTGTGGCGTGCGCGTACAGAATGACCGAACGGCTGCGGCGCCAGGCCAGGAACGCCGTGGACGCCAGCACCGAGATGAGCAGCACGTCGAATCCGACCCAGGTCAGGCGCCACTCGTGCACGTGGTGGGACGGCGGCAGCGTCAGACCCAGCATCACGGTCCACGGTACGAGACAGGCGGCGCACGTGGCGAGCAGCTCAGCGGTGTGCCTCCTGCGGCGGTCCGGCGTGAGGCCGCGGCGGCCGGTGTGCTCCCTGGTCACGTGCGGTCCGTCCTCACGCACTTCCTCCGACACCGGCGGGTTTCCCGCGTTTCCGGCTATTCCGGGTTACTCCGGCGCATGCCAGTGCGGCGGCGGTCGCTATGCGCCGTACGAGCTTGTTCTCGGTGCGCAAGACAATCACTCCCTGGTTTCCGGAGAGCAGAAACTGCTAACGCGGCCAGCTTGGATCAGGAAGGTGCGTAGTGCATCGCATGATCTGGTGATTTACTGCTGCCCAGCTGGAGCCATGCTGCAGTATGTATGGAATCGCTGGATTGTGCGATGTTCTCGGTTCCTTTCCGGTCCACCGACAGTACGTTCAGTTCCGATGTGGACGATCTCGTGCGTGCCGCCGATCACCCGCGTGAGCACCGGGCGTCATGCCCGCGATTCGGTCCAGGCCGGGCCGGCGTGACGAAATTCGCTCACGCCGAGCTGACAGGACTTCCGTCCCGGCGAATGTGCCGCATATCGCATCATGGAAACTTTGTGACGCGACTGGGACAGGAGTAGGTTTCCCAGGTGATTAGAATTTCAGCGATCGCATTTATCGGAGCCCTGGCAGTCACCTTCGGAGCCTTCGCGTCGACCGTGTCTCCCTGGTGGTGGCCGGCCGCCTTGCTGTGCACGGCGTTGGCGGGTGTGGGTGCCTATGATCTCCTCCAAAAGCGCCACTCGGTACTGCGCAACTACCCCGTGCTGGGACATGTGCGCTTCATGCTGGAGTCGATCCGGCCGGAGTTGCAGCAGTATTTCATCGAGCGCAATTACGACGGCCGTCCCTACGACCGGGATGTGCGCAGTCTCGTCTATCAGCGCGCCAAGGGCCTGGAGGCGGAGCAACCGTTCGGGACCGAACGGAACGTCTATGCCGAAGGCTACGAGTACTTCGAGTCGTCGATGAGGCCACGCCCGGTGCCGTCGGAGCAGCCGAGGGTCCGCATCGGCGGTCCGGACTGCACCAAGCCCTACGACATGTCGTTGTTCAATGTCTCGGCGATGAGTTTCGGCTCGCTGTCCGCCAATGCCATCCTCGCCCTGAACCGGGGCGCCGCCCTCGGGGGATTCGCTCACGACACCGGTGAGGGCGGCCTGTCGGAGTACCATCTGCGTCACGGCGGTGACCTGGTGTGGGAGATCGGCACCGCATACTTCGGCTGCCGCACCCCGGACGGCCGTTTCGACCGGGCGCGGTTCGCCGACAAGGCCGCTCACGACAGCGTGAAGTGCGTGTCCCTGAAGCTGTCCCAGGGAGCCAAGCCCGGCATCGGAGGAGTGCTGCCCGGGGAGAAGGTCACCGCCGAGATAGCCCGGGTACGCGAAGTCCCCGAAGGCCGGACCGTCATCTCACCCCCGTACCACGAGGTTTTCAGTACCCCACGGGAACTGATCCGGTTCGTTGCCGAGTTGCGCGAGCTGTCCGGGGGCAAGCCGGTCGGCTTCAAGCTCTGTGTGGGCTCCCGGCGCGAGTTCCTGGCGGTGTGCAAGGCCATGATCGAGGAGGGCACCGCGCCCGATTTCATCATCGTCGACGGAGCGGAGGGCGGCACCGGAGCCGCCCCGCCGGAGTTCGCCGACCATCTGGGCAGCCCCCTCACCGAGGGCCTCATCACGGTCCACAACGCTCTGGTCGGCGCCGGCCTGCGAGACCGGATCAGGATCGGCGCCAGCGGCAAGGTGGCCACCGGAGCCGACATCGTCAAGCGCATGGTGCAGGGCGCCGACTTCACCAATGCGGCTCGCGCCATGATGTTCGCGATCGGCTGCATCCAGGCGCAGAGCTGCCACACCAACACCTGCCCCGCCGGAGTCGCCACACAAGACCCGCGCCGCGCCCGCGCGTTGCACGTCGACGACAAGTCGGTCCGGGTCCAGCGCTTCCAGTCCGCCACGGTGAACAGCTCCCTGAAGATCATCGCCTCGCTGGGCGTGAACGGACCGGCCGAGCTGCGCCCGCACATGCTGCGTCGGCGCGTGGATCCGGTCACGGTCCGCTCCTACGCGGAGCTCTATGAATGGCTGGACCCGGGGCAGTTGCTGATCGAGCCGCCGGAGTCCTGGGCGGTGGACTGGAAGGCCGCGGATCCTGATCGTTTCGCCGTGTGACTGGTCTTGCCGCGGTGAGCGGGCGGGGTGCGCCATCGACGCCGGCACCCCCGTCCCTCTTCGCCGTGTCCAAGTCGCAGCCCGTGCACGGCCCGCGCATCGACCACGTCCTCGCCCAGGCCCCGCCCGGGGCATGGCGGCATCTGTCGGCGGGTGCGGGAGCCCAGGGCGAACGGTTCTGCGACTGGGCAGCCGCCCGCTTGCCCGCAGCGTGGGAGTTCGACGGCGACGAGCCGACCCGGCGGTGACCCGGCCGACGCGCCCGACCTCGTGGACCACACACCAGCTGAAATCCGTCGTCCTGCTGGCAGCTGAAGCCCGCCACCCTCCTGCATGCCGCGACCACGCGGTGAACCGGTCCTGATGGCGGCGTCGCCACCAAGTACGCGCTCGCCGCTGTCACTGGATGCGGCGCGGACACACGTTGGCAGGCACCGTATGGTCGACGCGCCCTCGAGCGCCCCGCGCAAATCTGCGGCGTCGGCGTAGGCGGCCGGACCGCGTCGCCGGACGCCTGGCAGTTCGGGCATGCGGTCGGGACTACGTCCGACGAGGAGTTGCGGGACGCCGTGGCCGGCGAGCCGGGCCCGCGATCCGGCTGCCGGGCGCACCGGTCACCCCGGTGACCGCCACCGTGGCGCGATTCTTCTCAGACATGTGTTTCCCTGCAGCCCGGGCCGCTGCCGATCCCGGCATTCGGGCGCATCAACCACGTCGGCCCGGCCGGCGCCATCCGTGTGGTCTCAAGAGCCGTGTCTCGCGTGTCCGAGATCGAGACGTTGAGCGCCCGCGCGGACGGACGTCCCGTCGCGCCGGTCGTGCAGGGTGAAGTCGGCCCGGACGGCCACACCGGACTGCAGCAGTTTCCGGTGGACGAGGGGGTCTCGGCCTGGGTGTGAGACGACGACGCTGATGTATCCCTCGGGCAGACCGGTCACGGCGTACTCGCCCCGTGCGTTCGTCGTGGTCCGCACCAGCTGCCGGCCGCCACTGTCCATGACGGTCACCGCGGCATGGCGGACGGGCTGCTGTTCGCCGTCGCGGACGGTGCCCTCCAGCATCGGCAACGGCTCGCCGAAGTGGTGCGGGTGGACCGGTAGTGCCGTGGGTGCGGGCGCCTCCACGGAGGGGTCCTCCACCGGCGGTTCGGGAATGTCCTGCTTCTCGTCCTCCGCTCCCCGTCGTGCGGCCATGCGGTGGTGCCGCCACGCGTCCAGGCCCAGCAGCGCCAGTCCCGCGGTGATCCACGCGCACAGCACGAGGACCGGCTTCAGCACCCCCACATGGTCGAAGTACAGGACTCCCCGCAGGCCGTCGACCGCGTTGCCCAGCGGCATGACGGCGTGCAGGTCCTGGAAGAAGCTCGGCAGCAGCTGGACGGGGACCAGGCCGCTGGAGGGGACGCTCAGCACGACGTACAGGCCCAGACCCGCCAGCGGGAAGAAGTGCTTGACGAAGGGCGCCATGCCGAGGGAGAACGTGGCCACGGCCGTGGTGAGCAGGAAGGCGATCGCCAGGGCTGTGGGGTCGTTGGGGAAGAAGCCCAGTCCCACGCCGACGAGGAAGCCCACGGCGCTGAAGAGACCGGCGACGCCCGCAATCGTGATCAGCTTCGTGCGCCGGTTGAAGGTCACCGCCCGCAGCAGGGTGGTGGCGAGTATGTAGCCGGGGACGTTCCAGGCGATCCCGAAGTAGACCAGGGTCGCGCCGGACCCGTCCTTGCTGACGGTGGGGGCTACGTCCGTGACGGTGAGATTCTGGTGGTTGTGCACCGCGAGCTGGGTGAAGCCCGTGGTGAGCGCCTGTTCGAGGGACGCGCCGTCGGCCCCGGCCACGTACAGCACGGCGTGTCTGCCCTCGGTGGCGAAGCCGGCCACGGCGTCCCGGTCCAGCACCGCCCGGCGGGCTTCCCGGGCATCTGCCACGGCGGTGACGTCGAACCCGCCGGGACGCTGCGCCTGCAGAGCGGTGTCGACCTTGCGTTCCACCGCGAGATCGGCGACCACGAGCTTGGCATGGTGGGGCTGGGGCTGGTGAAAGGCCATGGGGAAGCAGAAGAGCAGGCCGAGGAAGAGTACTGCCGGGATCGTGAGGGTCTCGACGAGGACTCTGGCCGCGGACATGCCCCGGGGACGCTCGATCCGGTGCTTCACAGGATCACCCCTCGGCCGCCACGGCGGGCCGTGCCGCAGAGCCCGCGGGGCACACGGCCGGCCGGATGCCCGGTCACCCCGTGGCCGCCTCTCCGGTACCGGTCGTCCTTCACTGCTCGCGGTCCAACCAGTTTCACGGCGCCCCTCTCGGCTGTGCCGCGCCTGACCGTCGCCATGGCGCCACTCGATTAACGTACCGATCGGCACATCTACGTCTTCCTGGACCTTACGCGTACCGGTCGGTACAGTCAAAGCGTGCCTCGCCCCGTCAACGCCGAGAAGCGCGCCGAACTGCTGAAGCAGGTGGTGCACCACCTCCAGCAGCACGGCGTCGCGCAGATGTCGCTCAGTCCGCTCGCCGAGTCGATCGGCACCACCAAACGCATGCTTCTGTACTACTTCGGCAGCCGCGAGAACCTCCTGGCCCGGGCCCTGGCCACCAGCCGTCCCGACGCGCACGCGATGTTCGACGACGTCCGCGACAGCGCGGGACTGCGCAAGGCGGCTCACACGCTGTGGGAAGCGATGACCGTCGGGGAGCAGTCCGGTCCGGTCCGCATGCTGCTGCAGCTGCTCAGCCTGGCCGCCACCGATCCCGAGCAGTACGGCGACATCGCGGCCGAGACCGTCGAGGTCATGATCGGCCCCATCGCCGCGGCCTATGTCCGGCTGGGGCACTCGCCGCAGCAGGCGCGGACAGCGGCCACGCTCCTCGTCTCCGGCCTGCGCGGTCTGTGCCAGGACCGCTTGGTGACCCATGACGCCGCCCGTACCGACGCGGCCGCGCACCGACTCATCAGGGACGCAGTCGCGGCGGCCGACTGAGTCTGGGCCCCTTGCCGTACACACCAGGAGCGGTCGGACCGTCCATTCCCCGGGCCCGACGCGGTGCGGTCCGTAGCGAGGGCGACTACTGGCGGCTGATCGGTCTGGAGACCATCCGTGGTCCGTACGGCACCAGGTCCTTGATCTGGACAGTTACGACAACCGCGACCCGCGCAAGAACGGCGAGAGTGCCGACGGGCTGGCCATCAAGGAGGGCTCCGGCTCCGGCAGCGACACGAAGGCGGGGTTCGACTTCAGTCGGTCCTCTAGTTGTTGTCGGCCATGACGTCGGTGACGCACCACGTCGATGTTGACCTTCAAGTCGGTTGAAGCTCAATGATGGCGGGGTGCCGAGGTTCCGAGCTGATGCCTATCGGGGTCTTCGCGCAGCGCAGTGGCCTGACCTCCAGCGCGTTGCGGTTCTACGCCGACTCCGGGCTGCTGCCCCCTGCCGACGTAGACCCGGTCACGGGCTACTGCTACTACACCGCCGCCCAGCTGGAGCGGGCGACCACACTGCGCCGGCTCCGCGAGATCGCCATGCCCCTTGCCGCGGTCGAGGCGGTCCTTGCCGCCGGGGCGGACGAGGCGGCACGGCTGCTCGACGAGTATGTCGCCAAGATGGAAGGGGATGCGGCGGCGGCGCGGCGGAAGGCGGCGGTCATCAAGTCCGCGCTCGGCGGCAACGTGCCTGGTCTGCTGATTGCCACGCTGAAGGGTCCCGTGCTGGCGGATGCGGTCGAGCAGGTTCTGACCGCGACCGCGTACGAGCTGGGGATGGCGGTGCTCGCCGGCCTGCACATCGAGGCGAGTGACGAGGCGATCGTCCTGACGGCGACCGACCGGTACCGGCTCTCCACTCGAACCCTGGTGCCGGCGGGCCGGCGGAGCAGACCTGGGCCGGCACGGTCGACGGCGACGACGTCCGGGCTGCGGTAGCCGACGTCCGGCGCAGTGCGTTGATCCGCATCGAAGCGGTGCCGCACGGGATCTGGCTGCGCATGCCCGAGCGAGAGGACCGGCACTGCCGGACGCTGCCTGAGGAGTTCCCCGACCACCGTCTGATGCTTGAGTCCCTGGATGATGTCACCACCCGCGTGACGATCTCGAAGGACCTGCTGCTGCGGGTTCTGGAAGAGCACCCCGACGAACGCGTCGTACTGCACATCACCGATCACAGCGTGAACGTCCGGTCCCCGGACGACGAACACCCCGGAATCCCGCTCTCCGCCACGGTGACGGGCGAGGCCCGCCAGATCCGGTTCGAGATGACCACGCTCTATCCCGCCGTGAGCACGGCGATCGGCCCCGACGTGATGCTCGACCTCAGGGGACACAACCAGCCCGTCACGATCCGCTCCGCCGACCGCGGCGACCTCACCACCCTGGCCATGCCCATCAAGCTCGACCACTCAGCCTGAGAACGACGACGAGGAACCTCATGACCACCACACCTGCCGGCCCCGATCCGACCATGGAAGCCATCGGCCAAGCCGTCGTCGGAGGTCGAACGGGCGACATCCTGTCCGCCCGCCACAAACTCCTGGACCTGTGGTCGGAGATCGGCGTCACCGGGGACCCGCTGCACCGTTGCTCACTCGCCCACTATCTGGCGGACCTCTACGAAGATCCCGCCCAGGCCCTCGCCTGGGACGTCCGGGCCCTGGACGCTGCCTCGACGAGGTGGCAGAGGCCATCTCCCAGCGGGACATCACCAAGCGGCCTTCCGCACCCGGTCCCACTGCGTGACGCATCGGAACGCGCCCCTCACCGCCGAGGGGCGCCGTCGGCTGGTCGGGCGTTGCCCGACGAGGCCGGAGTCGGGCCGCCCGTGGAGAGCACCACAGTCACCGCTGCGGTGCGCGCCGGTCCGCGAGGCGGTCGCCGCCGACACCGCGCCACGACCGCTCTGCGAGCCAGTACTGCGGGGCGGCCTCTCGCTCGGCCGTGATGTCTCGCGGGCGGGATCCTCCCGCGAGGCCGGTGCCGTTGGTGGCTTCGACGACGACCCGGGTCGGTCCGGCGGGTCACCTTCTCGTTCCTGAGGGTGTCGATCACTCGTGCCAGGCACCGCTCGGTCCTTCGCCCGGCGCGGTCCGGCAACTCCGCCGGGTACGCCGACTCGGGTCACGATGTCGGCATGCCGCTGCCGCTGCCGGTGCCGGTGCCGGTGCCGTGAACGGCTTGCAACGCGGTGACCAGCCGACCGAGGGCGGGCAGCGCTTGGTCCAGGGCCGCCCGGTCGGAGTCGGGCAGTTCCTCGACGACCTGGGTGAGTGCTGCGGTACTGGCCCGGTCGTAGCGCTCCAGCAGGTTCAGGGCCTCCTGCGACGCGGTGAGTACCACGGTTCGCTGGTCGTGTTCAGGGCGGACTCGTTCCACCAGCCGTGCGCCGGACATCGTTCGGACGAGGTTGCTCACGGTGGAGGGAGCCACTCGCAACCGTTCTGCCACCGCGCCGGGGCTGAGGCCTTCGGGTGACGAGGACAGCGCCCGTAGCAGCTCGATCTGTGCCTCCGGCAGGTCGGGCAGCCCCTCGGCGTTCCGGGTGGCGCGCAGCACGGCGCGTCGCAGCGGACCCAGCAGCCCGCCCAGTGCGACAGCCACCCGGGCTGATCCCGGCACCCTGGGCGCACCTGCGCCGTGCTTCCCGGCCACTACTCCATCTGTGTCGCGCATGCCGTCATTGTGACCTGTGACCGTACAGTTTTGCACCACATACATTTTTGTAGCAAAATAGTTTTAGGGTTGCTGGGATCGGTCAGTACCGCATGCCGGACGCCCTCCACCTGAAGCACTGCAAGGAGCACCACCGATGACTGTCGACCACGCCACTCCGACCACCGTCGAGAACCCCGTCCCGTCGCAGGACTTGTCCGGCATCGTCGGGCACCGGTTCATCTACACGTACGCCAACGGCTGGCAGTACGAGATGTACGTGAAGAACGCGACGACCATCGACTACCGCATCCACTCGGGCATGGTCGGCGGCCGCTGGGTGAAGGACCAGGAGGTCGATCTGGTGCAGCTCGCCGACGACGTGTACAAGGTGTCGTGGAACGAGCCGACCGGCACCTCGGTCGTCGTCAATGTGCTGCCCCGTCGGCGGGTCCTGCACGGCACCATCTTCTTCCCCCAGTGGATCGAACAGGACGGCAGCAAGACGGTGCTCTTCCAGAACGAGCACCTGGACGACATGCGCGCCTACCGGGACGCCGGCCCCACCTACCCGATCTACGTCGTCCCTGAGTTCGCCCGCATCACCCTCTTCGAGTACGTCGGCGAGGATGATGAGGCTGTCGTCGCGGTGGGTCCGGAGGGCCTGCCCGAGGGTTTCGCCGACCGCACCAACTGATCGGACCGCACAGAACACGCCGCCCCGGGTCGGCACCACCTCTCCCAAGTGGGACGTGCTCCCGGGATCAGTCCCGGCCCCAGGCCGGCTCAAGCGCCTGGTGCGCCGCTCTCCGGTGCCGGTCCTGGAGCCCCGGGACGGCCCGCTCGCCCCCTGCGTCGCGGTGATCGGCGCCCAGCCCGGTTCCGGCCGCAGCACTGTCGCGGTGCAGATGGCGTCCGCACTCACCGTACGGGCGGGCTCGTTGCGCGGCGGGCGCGAACGTGTCCTGATGCTGCCGCTGGACCGAACGCTCGGCGTCTTCGGCTACCGCCTGCTCGCCGCGGTGGACGCCTCCACCGTCGCGACCAGGCTTCCCGATGACCACGGGCGCCTGCCCGCCCACGCGCGGGGCTGGGGCACGCGCACCGACTCCTGTGGGGCGCACTTCCTGTACGGGCAGGTGCCCGTCGGTACTCCCGTCCGCCTCGACGCGTCGGCCGTTCGACGCGGCGTCGACTGGCTGAAGTCCTTCGGCACTCTGGTCGTCGACGCGGGCGGCACCTTCCTGCCCCCGCAGGACAGCCTGCGCACCCTGTTCGGGTGGGTCGACCACCTGGTCGTCACGTCGACCACGCGGCACGAGCACCTGGACGCGGTCGCGGGGCAGATCGACTGGCTGTCCGAACACGGCTACGAGGAACTGGTACGGACGGCGACACTGGTGGTCTCGGACGTGCAGGGCCTCACCGAGCATCAAGAGGGTCCGGCGCGCGCGGGCGCACTGAGCGGTGTCGTGGGGAGCAAGTGCTCCGTACCCTACGACGCCGCCGTGGACCGGCTCGGTCTCGTCGACAGTTCCTCTCTCGCTCCGGCGACACGGCGCGCGTTCGACGCCCTCGGCCGCACGGTCGCCTCCGCACTGGCCCACGCCTGACCGGTCGGGCGGTCGGCATCCGCGTGCGCTGGAGGTCGTCGCGGACCGGCTCCCGCTCCGGGCCGGTGAGCTGGAGGGCGATGGCTCGGGTGAGCGCGCACCTCACGGTGTCTTCGTCGCGAGGCGTCCGGCGACATCCGCACGCAGCAGCAGGAGCTGAAGCCTCTGCACGGTCAATGAGGTGTGATGGAGGGCTCGCGCAATGGGGTCCGCCGGTGCGGGCCGGCGGCGCTGGTCCTGGCTCGTCTGCTGCCGATCCGTAGGCAGTCGCCGCCCGGGTCGGGCACGAGGAACTGCCGCGTGCCGTACGACGTGTCCTTCAGCGACCCGATGCGCCGCTGTACGACTCGGCCGGCTCGTACTGCTGCAACGCGAGGAAGAGGAGCTGAACGCCGCCACGCGGGGGCGATTCAGTGCAAGGCTCGCCCGTGGTCGGCGATCTGCTCGGCCTGATCACTCGGCGTCCAAGGCGGCCCAGGACCCGACGCGGCTGCGGGTGGCTTCCGCTGCGGAAATCACCGGCAGAGCCCCGGGTCCTGTTGGTACGGTGCACCCGATGTCAGCGATCAGGAAGTTCCAGGTCACCTTCGACTGCGCAGAACCTGAGCGCCTTGCTCGGTTCTGGTGCGAAGTGTTGGGGTACGTCATACCGCCGCCACCCGAGGGGTTCGCCACGTGGGACGAGTACCAGCGTGCGCAGCCACCGGAACAGCGCGGTGCGTGGTTCGCTTGCGTCGACCCCTCAGGTGTGGGCCCACGGCTGTACTTCCAGCGCGTCCCCGAAGGGAAGACCGCCAAGAACCGGGTGCATCTCGACGTGAGGGTCGGCACCGGACTCGTCGGTGCGGAACGCCTCGCCGCACTTGAGGCCGAATGCGCGCGACTGATTCCGCTCGGCGCGGTACACGTGCAAACGCTGTACGACGGCAATGACTCGTGCATCCCGATGCTGGACATCGAGGGCAACGAGTTCTGTATCGACTGAGCGCACGAGCGCGGCAGTTCATCCCCTTCTGGGCCCGGCGAAACACGAGGTCACCGTGCCCTTGCTGCCCTTGCTGCCCTTGCTGCCCTTGCTGCCCTTGCTGCCAGGCGATCTCTCCGCACACGGCGGCCTCTTCGACGGCGTGGCAGCGTCGGTGGGGCCCCAGCCCGCCGCAAGCGGGTTGACACGGCTCCGCGTCGGCACCGGGCCGCCGTGGTGGGGGCGGCCACAGGGGTGACGTGCCGGCGTCCCGGTTCAGCCGTCGCGCCCTGTGACCTTGTCGAACCAGCCCGCGTAGGCGGGCGCACTGGTGTAGAGCCCCGGGCCCTCGCTGCAGCGCACGCCCGGGGCGCCGGGGCCCGAAGTGACGCCTATGAGTTCCCAGCGGCCCTTCCGGTCCCGCCGGATCTGGGGGCTGCCGGAGTCGCCGTTGCACGCCATGGCCCTGGGCACCTGGCTGATCGTGCACAGACGGGTGCTGTTCGCGTAGCCCGGCGCGCACTCGGAGACCGCGCCCCTGCGTGTGTCGAGTTCCTGGAGCCGGTCGGGAAAGACCCATTGCGTGGGGTCGGGTACGTCGTCGATCGTGCCGAAGCCCAGGATTCGGGTCGGGGTGCCGGGCCGCCCCGGCTTGCCGGCGATGCGGATGGGCTCCTCGGCGACCGGGCGGTTCAGGCGGATCAGAGCGACGTCGTCGCGGTTGGGTCCGGTGCCGTCGCCGTTCCTGTAGCCCGGGTGGGACACCGTCTTCGCGACGGACCGGACCGTGCCTCCGGACTCCTTCCACCCACTGCCGATCCGGACGGTGCCGTCCAGGGTGACAAGCGTCGGGTCCACGCAGTGGGCGGCTGTGAGCACCCACTGCGAGTCGATCAACGATCCTCCGCAGACACCCTTGAACGTAGGGTCGTCCGCACCTGTCACCGGGATGGACACCATGAACGGGTAACTCTGCGTGGCGTCCGTCCCGTTGACGACGGCTTCGGCGCTGCCGGTCAGCGTGGCGGCGCACGCCGCTCCCGCGAGGACCACCGCGGCGGCGCGCGCCATGCGACGCGAGGGCTTCAAGCTGAACACTGGTTCTCCGATCGGACGAGCAGGTGTGATGTGCCAAGCCTCCGCGATCAAGAGGAACTGATCCATCCGGTCAGCGGGCCTGTCCGAGGTCCGGCCAGCGGGCCCGTGCGGGGTGGGGAGGACCCCCGGACGGCATGTTCCGCATCCGTTCGGCGGCCGGCGCGAGTTCCCCGAAAGACCGTAACGCCAGCTCTCTGACCTGCGGCTTCAAGTCGGCGGAGACTTACCGCACCGGTACGCACCGGTACGCCCCCATCGCACCGGTGCCGAGCCACCACGGTCTCCACCACCGCATGGGCCCAGCTCCACGCACATCGTCCTGGACGACACTGCGATGGCCGCGGCCGGCGAGGGCAACGTCCTCGCTTCCCGTCTCCTCCACCGCGCCCACGTCGAGACCGGCTGGTACCTGTACGCCCCGGCGTGCGCGCTCGCGGAAGCCGACCGGGGCCGGCCCGGCACGGCGGAACACCTGGCCGCGCTGCCGGGCATCACCGTGCTCGACCTCGACCTTCCGGCCGCGCTGGCCGTGGCCCGGCAGGACACCTGGGCGGCGACCCACAGCCAGATCGCAGCCCAGCCGACTCCCGACCGCCCCGACGGAGCGATCATCGCCGCCAACCGGGAGCGGGGCATACCCAACTCACCGCGATGCGGGCGGAGTTGTCGACCATCCAGTCATCGTCGGTGAATGGTGATGTCCTGCATTCGGTGCAGACTGCGGTGAAGAAGAGATTCAGGGCGGAGGGCTCTGCCGGTGTGGAGAAGGTAGCTGACGGCCGGGGCTCCACCATGTGGTTCAGCGAATTGGTGACGTGCTCCCCTGACCAGTGACATCGCTCCAACGGCTGCTCCTGCAACTCCCGCGATCAGTGGATGGCCGGCCAACCAGGCGCCCCCTGCCAGTGCGACCCCGGCAGGTAGCTCTGTCCTGACATTGATGGCGGCACTAGCAATATCGAGGCGTGCACTCTTTACAGCGCGCCGGAGATCAGCGAGTGGGTATTCGAACTTTTTGGCCACAATATCGTTGAGGTATTGTTCCAGTATCGAAATATCCTTAATTTCTGGCAGGCCGGCCAAGTCCTGCGCAGCCTGCTCGACCAGCTGCCCGAACGCTAAGAACTCTGCGCCGTGGCGCTTACGAAGCTCGATGATCTTGCAAAGCAAGAAGGCCGATTGCCTCACTGAAATCCGGGGACCCGGCCGCTTCCCGGCGGTAACCAAGCTCGGAGGCAAGGTTATCCGTCCCCCAGCCGGTGGCCGTCACGAAGGCACTGACCTGGTCGCTGATCCAGGCCCGCCTGTGATCTGGTAAGACACGCGGTTCGATCCCCGTTGGGTTCATCATCCGTCGACCTGTGGCCGCAGCTCCTTGAAGGGCTACCACGGTGGTATAACTCACATCCGAAAACGCTAGTTCTGCCCGGCTGAGCGCCTCGTGCAATTCGGGGAGCATGAGGTCGCGGTGTACTGCCGCCACCCCAGGCAGGGGATGCCAGTAATAGCCCTCCTGTTCTGAGAAGTGGGCCACCAGTGCGTGTTCACCCACGTGCCGATGAGTCGGCACCCTGTAACCGAAACGCAGGTGCTGGCCATGGGCGTCGAGCAGAGAACGCATACGCGCGCCAGCGGCTTGGAGGACGCCATGCTCCGGAGGTCGCCGAATGATGAAGCCAAGTTCGCCGATTAGCTCTTCCACCGCCTCGGAGTCCCGCGTTGCGTAACCCTCTGGCACGATACGTACTATCCGGGGCCAGTACAGGGCTGCGATTTTCAACCACCGCTCGTCGCGCACATGAAAGTATGGGTGATAGAGCCCATAACGTGGCAGTCCATCGGTTGGCACTGGCATCCCCCCGGGTGATGGCTGGTCGATGTTGAGATGGCTGCCTCCGTCCGGTGCCCAGGCGAACCGCAGAACCGTCACCAGAACAACGCCGTGCGGCGGTCACACCGGCGCCGGAGGGCGGGGCCAGGGGCTGCTCGCCGGCCGCTGCCCTGGCGGCGTACGAGGCCGGCGCCGTGCGCCCTGCCCACAGGGCCCGGCCGGCCCCGACGCAGAATGAGGCGCCGGCCCGGCCTGGGCCAGGGGGCGCCCGTCCGTCCGTACCGCGCGTTCCGGCTCCGCCCGGTTGCCGTACGCCCCGCGTTCCCCGGCCCGCCGCCCGGTCGGCCGTCCCTGCCTCGATCCCGGACCGCCCCGCGGGTCGGTCGCCGCCCGCTCCCCAGCTCATCGCCGCCCGCCGCCGCGCCTGGTGCCTGGTGTCCGAAGTCGCTGGCCGGGCGCCGTGCCGTCGGCCGCCCGCCCCCACCACCGGCCAGCCGGTTGGCGGGCGGCTGCACCTGGCCGTCGAGCAAGGTCAGGAGCCCATGTCGTTCGTGATCACGGCTGGGCAGCGCAACGAATGGCTGTGACCAGGCCTTCACGACTCATGAGGGCCGCCCCGGTAGTACGTACTCTCACGAGCCGGTCCGCTTCTCGATCCGCTCCAGGGCCTGCCCCAGGTATTGGGCGAAGCGCGGGTAGTTCTCGCTCATCGGGAAGTGGCCGATCTCCTTCATCTCGATGAACTCCGCTCCGCGGATGGCCTCTGCGGTCCGGCGCCCGTCCTCCGGGGTGGTGAGGTAGTCGTACTCGCCGGTCAGCATGATCACGGGACACCGGTCGCCGTCGATGTCGTCCAGCCGGTCCCTCAGATCGTGGTCGACCGAGTAGAAGTACAGGTCGCCCTTGAACGCCTCCGATCCCTGGGTGTAGTAGAACCAGGTTGCCCAGCGGTCCTGTTCCGGGGACTGTGGTGCCATGAGGTCCCACACGCCGCTGGCGCACACCTGGGCGGCGTTGGCGTGGGGATGCTGCCACCAGTCGAGGTAGAAGCCGGGCGAGTAGTCCGCGCCCTCGACGGGGATCACCGCTTTGAACCGGTCCGGGTGCCGCAGGGCGAGTTGCAGGGCCACGTTCCCCCCGAACGACGACCCCATGAAGATCGGGTCCTGCAGTTCGAGGGCGTCGCAGAAGGCGACGATGAAGGACGTGAAGTGGTCCGCGGTGAGCCGGTACTCCTCCTTCCACCACTCCTGGTTCCACGGCGGGTCGGACTTGCCGTGCCGGGCGAGGTCGTAGGCGATCACCCGGTAGCGGCCGGTGATCTCCTCGTCCTCGAGGAGGCCCAGCCACTGGTGGTTGTGGCAGCCCGCTGTGTGCTGGCACACCAAAGGCGTGCCCTGCCCGTTCTCCAGGTAGAACACCCTGTACTGCGCGTCCTCCACGTCGATGGTGACGTAGTGGCCGGTGACCGGAGAGATCCTACCGCTGACCATGGGGAGCTCCTATGTCTTACGAGGGGGATGGGGCGGACCCGGCCTCGTCTGCCGGCCCGAGAGGGCCCGTGACGCGCAGCAGCTCCAGCTGCCGGGTCACGCAGCGCAGGTTCTGCATGAGCACGAGCAGGTCGCCCTCCAGGAGCATGCCCCGCCGGAACGTGGCCGCCCAGATGCCGTGGCACATCGGCGGAGGCGTCTCCCGGCAGAAGCCCTGCCATGTCTCCGCGTCCGCGCGGATCGCGAAGTCGTAGGCCACCAACGGCTCGGGATCGGTGATCAGTTCGTCCACCTTTCCCTTGTGCATCCGCACGAGGAACCGGTGGGGGTCCATGTCCAGCAGGAAGCTGCACGAGTAGTACGTGCCGTGGGCCTGCAGTTCCGGATCCTCGTCGCTCAGCCGACGGAACTCCTCCGCCGCGTCGCTCGTCGTCGCCGATGTCATGTGCCACCTCGAGACGTGTCGTCGCTGCCGTACGCCGGGACGTCGCACCGGCACGGTGACCAGCCGATCGCCGGCCGGCGACCACTTCCCGGCCGCGCTCCTTCCAGCCTGGGCACCCTGTCGGCCGCCTGCAATCCGGGTGCGGGTCCCCGGGCAGACGGAACCCTCGCAGAGATCCTCTTCCTGCTCGTGGTCGAAGACCCCTGGTACCGGGACACGGCCTGGGGCCGCTGTGTGGAGAGGCTGGTGACACGGCCGGCGCCGCTCGGCGGCAGCCGCGCGCGATCACGTGCCGCGTGGGTCAGGTCGGCGCCGCGCCGGCGAGTCTGACGCTTCCGGCGCCTGCGGGCGCACATCACCGCAGCGTGTCCTGCCCACCGGTTCCACCGCGGAGCGGGTCCGCCGAACGCTCACTCGCTGCAGGAAGACCCTGGCGGTGCATCCGACAGAACGTGCATCTTGGAAGCGGGTCCACCCCGGTCCACGGGGCTCGGGCCTGCACGTTCTCCCCTGTTCTCCGACCACCGCCGGCCGGAGACCGTAGCGCGGGATGCCCGGAAGAGGACCGGCGACCGCTCCGTGTGCGGCAGCCGCCACGCCGGCGGTGTCGCTCACGGGGAAGCCACCGCCGAAGCCGTCCGCCGCCAGCCGGCCATGCTCCCGGAGCCGGACGACCAGGAACAGGGCCGGCCCGCCGCGCCCTCATCCGCCGCCGCGCCACCCCGGACTGCGAGAGGCGGCATCGCCGGACAGCGGTGAGGGTCAGGCCAGGGCGGCCTGCTTCACCGGCGCGGCGAGCGGGGAGCGTCGGCCTCCCCATCGTGCACAGCGCTCGCGTCCACCTCGGGGCAGCCGGGGACGACCGCGCCGACGGCGGCGGTGGTGCGGAGCGCGACGTCGACAGCCCCAGCCTGGATCTCGATCGACCAGGTGCGCGGGCCGGTTTCAGACGAAATTGCCCACAGCGACGTTCTCTCGCCGACGGGACGTTGCCGTACCGAACGTACCGGCTGATCATGAGGGTGCGGGCAGGCACGGGCGGGGAGGGATGCCGTGGGCTTGGGCACGGAGGGTCGCCGGGGTGCGGAACGGGGTGGCTGGGACGACAGGGAGCCCGGGAAAGGGCTGCGGAGATCGGCGGACGTGCTCCACTGGGGCGGCGGGGCCTGCTTCGTCGTCGGGTGGCTCGCGCTCTGCGTGCGGATGGCCATGCCCCGTGTGTGGGAGGGGCCGTGGTGGCAGGCCACCGCCCTGATCGGTGCAGGGGGAGCGGCAGCCGCCGGAGCTCACGCGATCGAACGGCGCATCCGGCGGGTCAAGCGCTTCCACGCCTACCGGGAGATGCTGGAGAACCCAGTCCCGCACCCGGCCGAGACGGGTGCGGACCCCAGTGTCTTCCGGCTGCTGTCGCCGCTGCACAGCCCCGTACCCTTCCGCGACCGGGCCGACGAGCTGGCCCGGCTGCGGCACTGGTGCGAGGACGAGACCGATCCGCACCCGATCATGCTGCTCGCCGGTGACCACGGTGTCGGCAGATCACGGCTGGCGCTGGAACTCGTGCGGGCGCTCGGCGATTCGTGGACCGCCGGGCGGTTGCTGCGCGGCCCCAGGCAACTGTTCACGGCGTTACGTGACCGGGCCAGGCCCGCGCTGGTCGTGGTGGACGATGCCGACCTGCGCTCCGACGTCGACAGCCATCTGCACTCGCTGGTCCGCGCGGACGTCGTCCCGCTGCTGCTGGAGTTCGGTGCGCGTCGGCACGACACGACGACGCCGGTGCGCCTGCTGTTCGTCGTCCGGCACGCCGAACGCTTCCGTGCCGTGGTCGGCGAGGAACTGGACTACTCCCGAGGCGACCCCGACGTGCTCCGCCTCCTCGCCAACGCGCCCGTCATGAATCTCGCGCCACCGGTGCTCGACCAGGACGTCCTGGCCGAGCGCCACGCGGAGGCATTGGCCGCCTTCACCGCGGCCCTCCCGGACACCGCGGGCACCGAGCGGGCGGACGACACCGAAGCGGCTCACGCCGGTTCCTCCCCGGGCACCGTCCCCGTCCGGTCCGAGCGGACTCCCCTCCAGACCCCCCTCGATCTGCACGCCCAGGCCCTCGTCACCGCTCTGACCGGTGAGCCGGTGCCCGCAGTCCCCCGGCGCTTCGAGGAAGTCGCCGGCATCCTCTTCGAACGGGAGCGCCGGCGCTGGCGGCGCAGCGCCGCGTCGTTCACCGGACCGGGCGTTCCCGCACTGCCCCGGCTGCTCGACCACCCTGGCCTGCCCGAACGCGTCATGCTGGCCCTGCGGTTGATCGGTCATCGGGAGTACGTCGCCGCCGCACACGCCCTCGAACGGCTCCCCGAGTTCGCGGGGCTGGAGGAGGAACGGGTCCGATCCGCGGCGTTCGCCTGGGTGACCTGGGCGCTCGCGCTGCACGGCGGGACGCACCCGGCCACTCGCATGGCGGAACCCTGGATCGGACCGGAGACCTTCACGCACTGGTTCCTGACAGCACGGCTGCACGCCGAGCCGGAACTGTTCGACCAGCTACGGCCGGGACTGAACGCACGCCGGTCCGAGCACTTGGCGGCCGTGCTCTGCCGGGCCTGCGAGGACTTCCCCGCGGCGGGCGAGATCCTGCAACGGTACGTCGCGAGCCACCCGTCGGCACACGGCTACGACGCCGTGCGCGGCGCCAGGATGCTCGCCCGTCCCGAGCAGGTGGACCCCTGGATCGCCGAGGGTCTGCGCAAGCTGGAGCCTGGGTCCCGCCCCGCCCTCAGCGCCCCGGTGTCCCGCGACTTGTACAACCTGGCGCGGCAGGCCCTGCCCGAGGTGGTGCCACGGGCCCACGCCGTGCTGATCCGCGCGTACCAGCGCACCCGCCGGGCCCAGGACAAGCAGGAGCGACAGCGCTGGAGGGAACTGCGGCGCCGGGGGCGCGGTTCGCGCACCTGACCGCGCTGCGGCCGTGCCGTCCGCCGGCCCCACAGCATCTGCGGGTCCGCCAGTTGTCGCCGGCCATGACGTGGATGACACTCACGTGGAGGCGTGAGACCGGAGGACGGTTACCGGCGGCGGTGTGAGGCCGGTGGCAGTTGTGGTGGCGCGAGGCCCACTGGATGAGGGCGCGCTCGAACACCGCGGCGCGGTAGTTCGCGCCGTTGTCGGTGACCACCCGCACGACCCGGTGGATGCCGTGGGCGGCGAAGAACGCGTGGGCCCGGCTGACGAACGCCACAGCGGTGGCGGTCTTCTCGTCGGCAAGCGGCTCGGTATAGGCAAGGCGGGGAATTCCGTCGACGGCAGAGTCCAGGCAGACGTACCCGCCCTTGCCCCCACCGGTTTTTGCGCGCTGTGCGGCCCTGGCCTGCTCGGAGCCGCGTCCGTGGGCCCGCCACCCGCCGCCGTGGGGGATACGCCCGACCTTCTTGACGTCCAGGTGCAGCATGTGGCCCGGGTAGCGGGCCACGATCCGTTTCGGACGCCTGTTGGTCGAGCCATCGGGGTCGAGGAAGCGGCGCTGGTTGATGCCCAGGCGCGCCGGTCACCGGCCTACGGTGCGCTCGCTGATCCGCACGCCTTGGCTCGCGAGTTCAAGGGTTGTCCGGCGGGCAGACCACTTGTCGACCCGCCGCAGTTGCTCGATCCGTTCGACGACGTCGGGCGGGATCCGGGTCGGTGAAGACCGCGGGATGCTCGGACGGTCCCGCAGCCCGACTTCGCCGTGCGTGTCGTACCGGTTCTTCCACTTGGACAGACAGGCGCGGGAGACACCGGCCTCGGCGGCGACGTGCGCGTTCGGACGGTGCGGCAGCGCTCCGCAAGCCGCCGGCGTCCCTCGATGTCCAAGGGCGCGTTCGCATGTGTCACAGCAGCGCCCCGGTGCTCCGGCCGGCCGTGATGACGGTGAGGAGGGGGAATGCGATGAGCAGCGCGACCGCGACGAGGAGCCCGCTTGTCCAGAGCGGTCCGAGGACCCCGGCTTTGGTGCCGAGCGTGGCTGCAGCGACGACGGGGCCGACGGCGGCGCCCACGTTCAGCGCCGCCGTCGCATACGAGCCGGCCATCGTGGGGGCTCCCGCGGCCTCGTAGAGGACCCGTGTGATCAGCGTGCTGCCCAGCGCGAACGACAGCGCACCCTGCACGAACACGAGGGTGAACAGGGCGGCCGGCCAACTGGTCAGCACCGCCAGAGTCGGCCAGCCGATGAGCAGCAACGGACCGGCGACCGCGATGACCGGGCCGGGACTTCGGTCGGACAGCCGTCCGGCGACGGTGACCCCCACGAAGGAACCGGCACCGAAGAGCACCAGGGCGACAGAGATCCACAATTCGCCCAGCCCGGCGCTGTCGGTCACCACGGGGGCAAGGAAGGTGAGGCTGCCGAAGGTTGCCGCGTTCACCAGCGCGCCGAGCAGCATCACCAGGAGCAACCGCGGCCGGGCGAGGTGAGCGAGCTCCGCTCGCAACGCCGGCCTGCCGGTTGCCTCGTCCTTGTCACGTCCTGCGGGGATGCCTTTCAGGATGCCGAGAGCGGCAGGCAGGCAGAGAGCGGCGACTGCCCAGAAGGTGGCCCGCCAGCCGAGAGTCGTGCCGAGCACTGACCCGCCAGGGACACCCACGATCGTGGCCACTGTCGTGCCCGACAGCAGGACGGCCAGCGCGCGTCCCTTCCTGTCGGGTGAGACCAGCGTGGCCGCAGCCGTCAGAGCGACGGCGAGGAACCCCGCGTTCGCGACTGCGGCGACGACCCGGGTAGCGAACATGATGCGGAAGCTCGCGGTGACGGCACCCAAGGCGTGAGCTGCCGCGAAAACGAGGACGAACCAGAGCAGGGCCGGGCGCCTGGGCCAGTTGCGGGCAAGCGCGGCCACCAGGGGGGCGCCGACGATCATGCCGATCGCGAAGGCCGGGGTGAGCACGCCCGCTGTCCCGACGGTGACGTCGAAATCCGAGGCGATGTCCGGCAAGAGGCCGGCGAGCATGAACTCCGAGGTGCCCATGGCGAAGACCGCCATGGCAAGCAGGTACAGCGGGAGAGGCATCGAGTGGCTCCGAGGTGAGGAGAGGCACGAGAAGGTCATCTCGTCACCGCGGCCAGCCCCGATCGCACACTCGTCCCGCCGCGGAAAGCGGCGCGACGACAGGGTTACGAGCTCAGTGGTTCATGGGGCTGACGGCGTGACCGAAAGCCCCCACCTTGTCTGACTCAGGACTCGACATGGCCCGCACGCTACCCGACCGATGCCCGTCGAAGCATCCTGCTTCCCAGGCATCGGCCTGCGTCACCAACGTCCTGTCCCGCAACAGCCAGTGGCACTGCGAGGAGGCGGCGCGGG
Source organism: Streptomyces sp. NPDC047841 (assembly GCF_040704085.1). NCBI lineage: Bacteria > Bacillati > Actinomycetota > Actinomycetes > Kitasatosporales > Streptomycetaceae > Streptomyces > Streptomyces sp. NPDC047841. Next base: position 19,945 of record NZ_JBEYRP010000036.1, on the reverse strand, counting down.
ACAAGTTCCGTCGCTGGCTCGGCGAGTACGGGGAGTGTGCCCGGCGCCCACCTCACCCTCATAGGCGAAGAGGCCGCCCAGCCGCCGGCCATCTGGCCCGAGCAGCCGTAGACCGGGAGTGGGCTGTTCGGCGGCCGGCACGGCGCACCGACACGGCCACGACAAAGGCCCCGGCCAGCGGCCGGGGCCGCACCGTGTGAGAGCGTCATGGTGGCCGTCGCGACAGTGCCGTGGACATCGACGGCCTCGATGCGGCGGGTGCGGGTCGGTTCGTCCGGGGCCGGCTGGCCATGGAACAAGGCGCAGTACTCCTCCAGGTGCCAGGAGACGAATGCACCGTCTCGGATGCCTTCGATGTGGGCGGTTGGAAGGAACGCGTTGCGGAAGTGGGCGGGGTCGCCGGTGGCGTGTCCGCGCATGTAGGCGCGAAGCGGTTCGAGCACGGTGTCCGCCACGGCGGGGACCGTGGCAGCGACGGCGATGTCGGCCTCGGGCGTCGAGGGGGTGTCGATCAGGCCCGTCGCGCTGCGCAGGGGGATGCCCGACGCGTCGGCCAGCAAAGCCATGTCCTTCGCCAGCGCGCCGATCGTGAATTCGGCCGTCCCAGCGGTTGGTTCGCCGCGTAGGTACCGGCGCTTGCGGGCCACGAACGCGCCGAGCTGGCCGAGTTCCAAAATGTCCAGTACCTCGGTACGGGCAAGGCCGAGAGCGTCGGCTTGCCGTAGTGAGTCACGCAGCGCCAGGACGGTCCCGGCGAGGCTGTTGTTGGCGATCAGCTTGAGCGCGGCGGCTGTGGCGGCGTCGTCCGCGCGCCGGACGGTGCCCAGCGTTTCCAGAACCGGCCGGACTCGGTCGAATGCGTCCTGTTCGGCAGCGGCGAGGATCTGCAGGGTTCCGCTGACGGCAGCGGGCACCGAGCCGAGAAGGGGCGCGTGGACGTAAGCCGGTCCCCATCGCAGAGCCAGCCGCGATGCTTCGGCGGGGGAGATGGTGCCGGTGTTGAGAACGATCGTGTCACTTCGCAGCGAGTCACCGACGTCGTCGAGGACGCGCTGGCAGGCCGGGCCGTCGAACAGTGACAGGAGTACGAGGTCTGCCTGGGCGACGGCCTCCTTCGGGTCCACGGTCGTCCTGACGGTGCCCGAGCCGCGGCCTGAGCGTGTCCAGCCGACGACGTCCCAGTCTCGGGCAGCCAGTCGCGTCGCTATCGCGCGGCCCATGTGCCCCAGGCCGAGGACGGCGATCAAGTGCGGTGTGGTCATGCGCCCCACAGTGATGCACGCCAGTTCATGCGACAAGCGCAGGTTACGCATGCCTGCCATGCTGAGCGCGCATACCGACTGACATACTGCGGCCATGGATCTGACTGTGTGGCGGGCGTTCGTGACCGTGTGCCGGGCCGGGTCGCTGTCGGCGGCGGCAGCCGAGCTCAATCACACGCAGTCGGCCGTCTCCCGGCAGATCGCCGGACTGGAGCGAAGCCTCGGCGTGTCCTTGGTGGAGCGCCATGCACGTGGTGTGCGCCCGACGCCGGCCGGCGAGGCGTTCCGGCGGCATGCCCTCGCCACGCTCAACGAGGCCGACCGCGCCGTCCGCGCGGTACAAGCCATTCGCGACGGGGTGGGTGGTCGGCCCCTGGCCATCGGAGCGACGCCGTCTCTGGCCGCGGGAATCGTCCCTGAGGCCGTCCGAGCCCTGCTGGAGCGGGCCGGATCCATCCACTGGAGCCTGCTCCCCGCTGTGAGCGCACAACTGCACAGCCGCGTGGTCGCCGGCGATCTCGACATCGCCGTTGTCACCGACGCCCCGCCGGGGCTGACGGTTGGCCCGACGGTGGACCGTAGGTTCCTCGGGCTGGACGAGATGGTCGTCGTACTGCCCTCCGACCATCCGCAGGCCGGACAGGGCAAGGTGCACATCCAGGCACTGGCCGACCAGACCTGGGTCGAGGACAACGACGGCTCGGCGACGCTTCTGCGCCAGCACGCCGCCCGCGCCGGAGTGAGCGCACGCATCGACCTCACCGCGGCCGATCTGCCCGGCAAGCTGGCCCTGGTCGCTACCGGGCACGCCATCGCGCTCATCCCCCGAGTGCTGACGCGCGCCCTGAGGGCCGATGTCACCACAGTCACCCTCGTGAATCCCCCGACCCGCGGCATCTACACGATCACACCGCGCCGCGACCCCCACCCCTGCTCAGCACCCCTGCGCGACCTGCTCGCCGCAGCCATCGACGCGACCCGCCCGGCCCCAGCCGCTCACCGATCCGGTGCGACGGACGGCCATGCCGGTGCGCCGATGCTTCACCATGACATCAGTGACTCGTGAGCCGGAACCGGTGCGGGGGGAGGGGGAAGCATTGAAGAGGCGGACCGAGTGCCGCGAGCCGCGCGCCTCGCCCGCGGGTGTGCTGACCATGGCCGGCCAGGAGGCGACATTTCGCGCACGCGGCCCGGAGAGGGACGTGCGCAGGCCGGCAACGGTACCTAGGCTGGAGAGCGCAGGTCTGTGACCCAGCCTGGAACGAGTGACGCAGGGCCCGGTCCGCCGCGGCCAGGCCGCGACGGGCGGCGACCGGTGCGGGCAGGCGCGCCGTCGAGGGTCGGGGATGGACCGAGGGTGGTTCTGAACCATGAGCGATGTACATCAGCTCGAACGCAGCCCGGTGAACCTGGACGGCGGCACCGTGCTCGCGGCGTGGGAACGGTTCGTGCAGGGCGAGGACCAGGACCCGGATGTCCGGCCCCTGGTGGCGATCTCCTGGCATCGCTGCCGAGAGCAATACCGGGTCGATCCTTACCTCACAGAGGCTCCGGTGGCCGTCGCGGAGCTCGACCATACGCCGGAGCGCGATGTCGTACTCGCCGAGCTGGGATTCCGCGCTGCGTCCCTGGCGCGTGAAGTGGGCAGCCTCGGTGGCGTCGTCACTGTCACCGACGCCACTGGCCGGATCTTGGCCGAGTGGGGTGACCAAGCCACGCTCGCCAGAGCCGGCGACCCCAATCTGGCGCCCTGGTTCTGCTGGTCCGAGTGCGCGGTCGGCACGAACGGCATAGGCACGGCGCTCGAGGCGCACGGCCCGGTGACGATCAGGGGTGCGGAGCACTGGTGCCAGGTGCTCCACGACTGGGCCGGCGCGGGCATCGCGGTGCGCGACGTGGTGACCAGAGAACCGATCGCGGTGCTGAACGTCTGCTGCTGGCGCAGCCGGCTCCCCGCGTCCACGGAAAGCTGGCTGGCGAACGCGGCCACCATGACTCAGTGCCCCCTGAAGAGGCGCGCCCGGGACAGCGGTGCCGAGTTGGTCGCGGCCTACACCCGGGCCAGAGCACAGTCCGGTGCGGCACTCGCCGCGGTCGACACCGCGGGCAAGGTGGTGATCGCCGACGACATGGCAAGCGCGGTCCTTGGCGTTCCGGCATGCACCCCGGCGGTCGACCCCACGCTGCGATGGAACCCCGGGCTGCCCGAACTGATCACTGCCGCTCGATATGCCACCGGACAGGCGATCAGCAATCCCGACTGGGTCGGCTCGACACAGATCTTCGCCCACCTTGCCGACGAACCGACATCGATCAGCATCCGGCCCGTCTTCTCGTCCGGACGTCTGATCGGGAACCTGGTCTCCTTCGGCGCCACCGACGGGGCGGAGCTGCCCCAGGCGGAGCGGGTCGTGCACCTTCGGGCCCGGCCGCGCCGACTGGTCGCGACGCGGGACCACCGGATGGTGCTGCTGCGGCTGCCGGAGGTCTCCTTCGCCGAATCGCACGGGAACGACGTCTGGCTCTCCACCGACCAGGGGCGATTGCGAGCCACCTCACTGAGTCTGGACAAACTCGAAGGTGAGCTGGCGGGTGCCGGCTTCCTGCGGGTCCACCGCCGGTATGTGGTCAATCTCAGCCGCGTCAGGGAGATAGAGCGCGGGCTCAAGGGCGAGCTGTCCTTGGTCATGGACGACAGGGCCGCCATGGTGCCGGTTTCCCGGCGGCACGCGCCGGCCGTGCGTCATGCGCTGGGCATCTGAGTGCTCCGGCCCGACCTCTGTTCCCGGAAGGAAGAGTCCCGTGTCTGACAGTCCGGACGTCGTTGACGGCGAGACGAACGCTGGGGGCGAGACGAACGCTGGGGGCGCGGGCGGCCTCGGCCTCTCCGCCCCTGCCGGGCACCGCGGCCACGCGACGGGGGGCGCGAGCAACCGCGACTGGTGGCCGGACCAGCTCAACCTGGGGATTCTCCGGAAGCGTCCCGCAATGGCCGACCCCATGGGCGAGGACTTCGACTATGCCGCGGAGTTCCGGACGCTCGACCTCGACGCTCTGGCGCGGGACGTCGACGAGGTGCTCACGACGTCGCAGGAGTGGTGGCCGGCCGACTTCGGCCACTACGGGCCGCTCGTGATCCGGATGGTGTGGCACAGCGCAGGTACGTACCGCGTCCACGACGGCCGTGGCGGCGCCGGCGCCGGCATGCAGCGATTCGCGCCGCTGAACAGCTGGCCGGACAACCGCAACCTCGACAAGGCGCGCCGGCTGCTCTGGCCGGTGAAGAAGAAGTACGGCCGCAAGATCTCCTGGGCCGACCTGATGATCTTCGCGGGCAACCGCGCCCTGGAGACGATGGGCCTCACGACCTTCGGCTTCGCGGGCGGCCGGGCGGACGTCTGGGCGCCCGACGAGGACGTCTACTGGGGTCCCGAGCACGCCTGGCTCGGCGACGAACGTCACGGCGGCGTCCGGGAACTGGAGAGCCCTCTGGCCGCCGACCAGATGGGCCTCATCTACGTCAATCCGGAGGGCCCGAACACCGTCCCGGACCCGCTCACCGCGGCCCGGGACATCCGTGAGACGTTCCGGCGCATGGGGATGAACGACGAGGAGACCGTCGCGCTGATCGCGGGCGGTCACACGTTCGGCAAGACCCACGGCGCGGCCGACCCGGTCGCCTGCCTCGGCCCCGAACCCGAGGGCGCGCCCCTGGAGGAGCAGGGATTGGGCTGGAAGAGCGGCTACGGCACCGGAAAGGGCAAGGACACCGTCTCCAGCGGGCTTGAGGGCACGTGGACACCTACCCCGACGAGATGGGACAACAGCTTCTTCGAGACCCTGTTCGGCTACGAGTGGGACCTGGAGCTGAGCCCCGCCGGTCTGTGGCAGTGGACCCCGAGAGACGGCGGCGGGGCCGGCACCGTGCCGGACGCCCACGATCCGTCGACGACACACGCCCCGACGATCCTGACGACGGACCTCGCGCTCCGGTCGGACCCCGTCTACGCGTCGATCTCGCGACGGTTCCTGGAGAACCCCGACCAGCTCGCGGATGCGTTCGCCCGGGTCTGGTTCAAGCTGACGCACCTCGACATGGGCCCGGTCCAGCGCTACCTCGGACCGCTGGTTCCCCGGGAAACGCTGCTGTGGCAGGACCCGGTCCCGGCCGTGGACCACGTGCTCGTCGAGGCGGCGGACGTCGCCGCGCTCAAGAGCCAGGTCCTCGCCTCCGGGCTGTCCGTCTCCCAGCTCGTCTCGACCGCGTGGGCGTCGGCCTCGACGTTCCGCGTCAGCGACAAGCGGGGCGGGGCGAACGGCGCGCGCATCCGCCTGGATCCGCAGCGGGGCTGGGAGGTCAACGACCCCGGAACGCTGGCACGAGTGCTGCGCACGCTGGAGGAGATCCAGGAGTCGTTCAACAGTTCCCAGACGGGGAGCAAGAAGATCTCGCTGGCCGACCTCATCGTGCTCGGCGGAGCCGCCGCCGTCGAGCAGGCCGCCAGGACCGCCGGCCACGACGTCCGGGTCCCCTTCAGTGCGGGACGCACGGACGCCACGCGGGAGTGGACCGATGTGGACTCCTTCGCCGCGCTCGAACCGACCGCGGACGGGTTCCGCAACTACCGTGGCAAGGACAACCGGCTGCCGTCGGAGCGCCTGCTGGTCGACCGTGCGAACCTGCTGGACCTGACCGTGCCCGAGATGACCGTCCTCGTGGGTGGCCTGCGGGTGCTGGGCGCCAACCACCAGCAGTCGCCGCTGGGTGTCTTCACCTCGACGCCCGGGTCGCTGACCAACGACTTCTTCGTGAATCTGCTCGACACGGGCACGGAATGGCAGCCGACCTCCGCGCGTGCGGAAATCTTCGAGGGGCGCGACCGCGCCACCGGCGAGGTCAAGTGGACCGGTAGCCGCGTCGACCTCGTGTTCGGCTCGAACTCCGAGCTGCGGGCCGTCGCGGAGGTCTACGCGAGCGACGACGCTCGGGAGAAGTTCGTGCAGGACTTCGTCGCGGCGTGGGCCAAGGTCATGAACCTCGATCGGTACGACCTCGTCCGACCGACGCGCCGCGGTGCGGCTCGGCCGGTCTCAACGGTGGCACATCGGTGACGAACGGCGGAAGGTCGCGGACGAACGGCGTGATTCGGCCCGAACCAGGACGTACCTTGTCGGTGTGATCCGTCCGGCGTAGCGTGTTTCCCGACTCCAGTTTTCACATCCTTTCTGCTGTTATTCATTCGGCGTGGCGCGCTCCTCGAGTACCGATTACAGCCGGGCAGCGGGCGACGCGAAGAAGGAAATACAGGGAATCGGATGAGGGGAGAGAAACCCCGATGACGACGACCGCGCACGAGCGGGCCGACCTGCTGGACAAGCTCGGGTTGGCCACACAGAACAAAGCAGCGCTGGGTCAAGTGCTGGGAACCGGAAGCATCGGGCAGGCAACCGAGGGACCGGACGGCCGCATGAAGGCCACCATTCGCATCCACCCGGATGAGCTGACCTGGGATCCTTCCATTCTGGTCATGCCCCACGGAGGCGATATCGAGTTGGAGCTCGTCAACGACGACAAGAACACGCACTGCGCACTTCTGCCGAGCAATGGCGACAGGAAGTTCATCTGGCTGGTGAACCATTCGCACGGGCATGCGCACCTCAACCTCGACGGTCCGGGCTACTACTGGTTCGGCTCGCCCACGGGCAATGACGAGGGCCGGGGGCTGACCGGGTCCATAGTGGTCCTGGGAGACGCTCCGCCGGAGGCCCGCCTCGACCGTCCCGAACAGCCGCGGCCGTAGGCAGAAGCAGGAGGTGGAGGAAATGACCGTCGACTACGCCGACTACGTCGACGCGGGTGAGGCCGTCGACCAGGGAACCCTGAATTACAAGACCCCGGGCGGAGACGTCGCGCCGCCGGTAGTGGCCGGTGTCGACTACGAGCGCATACTCAACGCCCGCCAGGAACCCCAGAACTGGCTCACCTACTACGGCGCCTACAACGGGCAACGCTACAGCCCGCTGGACCAGATCAACACGGACAACGTCAAGCGCATGGTCCCCGCCTGGGTCTTCCAGGCCGGCACGACCGGACTGATCGCGGGCGCGTCGACCTACTCGTTCGAGGCCGCCCCGATCGTCGTCGACGGGGTCATGTTCCTCTCCGGCTGGGACGGCTGGGTCTGGGCCCTCGACGCCAAGACGGGCGTGGAGATCTGGCGGTACAAGCACGCGGTCCCCTTCGACGTGTCCTTGTGCTGCGGGAACGTGAACCGCGGGGTCGCCGTGGCCCAGGGGAAGGTCTTCTTCGTCACGGCGAACGCTCGTGTGCTCGCGCTGGACGCCACCACCGGCAAACGGGTCTGGGACAAGACCTACGGGGACGTCCGGGCCGGGGAGAGTGCCACGCTCGCCCCTCTCGTCGTGAAGAACATGGTCATCGTCGGAAGTTCCGGTGGCGAGTTCGGCGTACGCGGCCACCTCGACGCGTTCGATCTCGAAACCGGCGAGCACCAGTGGCGCTCCTACACAGTGCCCAAGCCCGGGGAGCCCGGCTCGGAGACCTGGCCCGCCGACGGCGAGGCCTGGGCACGGGGCGGGGCGAACTGCTGGATCACCGGCACCTTCGACCCGGAGACGAACCTGCTGTACGTGGGCACCGGCAACCCGGCGCCCGACTTCGACGGAGAGGTCCGCCAGGGCGACAACCTCTTCACCGACAGCATCATCGCCGTGGACGTCGACAGCGGTCAGATCCGCTGGCACTACCAGTGCACCCCGCACGACGTGTGGGACTACGACAGCATCGGCGAGTGCATCCTGTTCGAGCAGGACGGACGCAAACTGCTCGGGCACTTCGACAAGAACGGCTACTTCTTCGTCCTCGACCGTACGAACGGCGCGAGGGTCGGGATCACTCCCTTCGTCGACCGCATCACATGGGGGGCGATCACGAGGGACGGCCAGGTGACGGCCAAGGTGTACCCGGACAAGGAGGGAGAACCGGTCCACTTCTACCCCGGTCCGGCCGGTGCCAAGGAATGGACCCACGCGGCCTACAGTCCGAAGACCGGACTCTTCTACGTCCCGGTCCAGGACACCGGGGCCACGGCCACCCGTCGGCGGCGGGAGTTCAAGGAGAGCATTCCGTACTGGGGTGCGGGCGTTCAGGTGGACATCGCGGACATGGCGGGGTCCATCAGCGCGTTCGACACCACCGGCGAGGAGAAGTGGCGCTGGCGCAACGACCTCCCGATGTGCGCTTCGACGCTGGCCACCGGCGGCGACCTGGTGTTCGCCGGTGAGCCCTCCGGGGAGTTCAACGCACTCGACGCCCGCACCGGGGAGCTGCTGTGGCAGTTCCAGTGCGGAAGCGGCCACCACAGCAGCCCGACCACCTACATGGTCGACGGCAGGCAGTACGTGGCCGTGCCCGTCGGCTGGGGCGGCTGGGCCGAGGGATTCCTCCCCGGCATGCTCGGCGCGGGGCACGGAAGCGCCCTGATCGTTTTCGCCCTTCCGGAACCGTCGTAGCGCGTGACCGGAGCCTGCCGTGATTCCGGCGGAGAGGAGGTGAATCCATGGAGTCTCAGCTCGCTGTGTGGGAGACGCCCGATTTCGACGAGATCGCAGTCGCGGCCGAGGTGACCATGTACCTTGCCCGGTTGGAGGACTAGCGGACGTGGGGCGGCACCGGACCCGGTCCGGCGTCGCCCGACGGCGCGGGAGGCCACGGACGGCCGGCACGACCATGAAATCGTGCGGCCCGGTCCGGCCGGCAAGACGGCGCTAGGAGACGGGCCGCCCCTCCCGTCGACGGCCCGGACGGAAGCCTGGGCGGCTCCCTTCGCCGGGTGGGGGGCGGACGATCCTCGTGCACACGAACAACGCCGACCCGATCCGGAGGACACGCCCGAGCGGCGTCCTCTGGAGGAGCGGCATCGAAGCGGCAATGGACGGCCTTGAGGTCCAGGAAGAGCCGTGATGACGACAACCCTCACAACCGGCGCCGACGGTTTCGTCGAGACGTTGCGGGCCCACTCGCGGCGATACCACGACCAGCACCCGTTCCACGTCCGGATGAACGCCGGCCGGCTGAGCCGTCGGCAGATCCGGGGCTGGGTGGCCAACCGCTTCTACTACCAGGAGAACATCCCCCGCAAGGACGCCGCGATCCTTTCCAACTGCCCCGACGTGGAGGTTCGCCGCCGCTGGATCCGACGGATCGTCGAGCACGATGGCACCGCCGCGGGCGAGGGCGGCATCGAGGCGTGGCTGCGCCTAGCCGAGGCCGCCGGGCTGACCCGTGAGGAGGTCCGGGACCACCGGCACCTGGTACCGGGGGTGCGGTTCGCCGTCGACGCCTACGTGCACTTCGCCCGGACCCGCCCGTGGGTGGAGGCGGTGGCGTCCTCGCTCACCGAGCTGTTCGCGCCCGACCTGATGGCGGCGCGGCTGGCCGCGTTCGAGCGGTGGTATCCGTGGATCGCCCCCGAGGGCCTCGCCTACTTCCGCGCCCGCCTGGAGCAGGCCCCCCGCGACTGCGAGCACGCCCTGGAGGTGGTCACCGGGCACTGCCTCTCCGCCGAGTCCCAGGCGCGCGCCGTCGACGCGCTGTCGTTCAAGTGCGATGTCCTGTGGAGCCTCATGGACGCCATCGACCAGGCCTACCCGGAGTGACCACCATGGACCCGACCCGTACCGAAGCGACCCACAGCAGCGGCACGACCCGGCCCGGCGCCGGGGTGTCCGGCATGGACCGGCCCCGGCTGGCCGCCCATGTCCGGCTCACCTTCTGCCGGACCAGGCAGCGCATGGTCCTGCTGCACCCCGAGACGGTCGTGGTGCTGAACGGCAGCGGCGCGGCCATCCTGGAGCTGTGCGACGGGCGGCACACCGTGGCCGAGATCGTGGCCGAACTGGGCGCGCGCTATCAGACCGTCCCCGAGGACGACGTCCGGCGGTTCCTGGCCCGGCTCGTCGCCCGGCGCTGGCTGGAGCTCACCGATGGATAGCCCCTTCGGGCTGCTCGCCGAGCTGACCTACCGCTGCCCGCTGGCCTGCCCCTACTGCTCCAACCCGCTGAACCTGGCCGGCTACCGGGACGAGCTGACCACCGACGAGTGGCTGCGGGTGCTGACCGAGGCCGAGGACCTGGGGGTCTTGCAGTGCCACCTGTCCGGCGGGGAACCGCTGCTGCGGCGCGACCTGGTGGAGCTCGTGACGCACGCCCATACCCTTGGCCTCTACACCAACCTCATCACCAGCGCGCTCGGTCTCTCGCGTCCGAGGGCCGAGCAGTTGCGGGCCGCCGGTCTGGATCACGTACAGATCAGCATCCAGGCCGACGAACCGGCCGTGTCCGACCGGATCGCCGGGATCCCGTCCTTCCGGCGCAAGATCGAGGCGATGGGTGTGGTCAAGGAGCTGGGCTGGCCGCTCACGGTGAACGTGGTGCTGCACCGGCACAACATCGACCGCGTCGCCGACGTGCTCGCTCTGGCCGAGGAGGTGGGCGCGGACCGGGTGGAGCTGGCCAACACCCAGTACTACGGCTGGGCCTGGCGGAACCGTGCCGCACTGCTGCCGAGCCGGGCCCAGCTCGAAGCGGCCGAGGCCGTCGTACGGGCCGCCGGCGAGCGGTTGCGGGACCATATGGACATCATCTACGTCATCCCGGACTACTACAGCCGCTATCCGAAGCCTTGCATGGGCGGTTGGGCCTCCCGGCAGCTGACCGTGACGCCGAACGGCGACGTCCTGCCCTGCCCGGCCGCCCAGTCCCTGCCGTTGCCGCGGGCCAGTGTGCGGGAGGACCCGCTGGAGCGGATCTGGGCCGAGGCCCCCGTGATGACCGCGTTCCGCGGGACCGACTGGATGCCGGAACCCTGCCGGAGCTGCCCCCGGCGGGAGGTGGACTTCGGCGGGTGCCGCTGCCAGGCGTTCCTGCTCACCGGCGACGCCGCCCGCACTGACCCGGTCTGTTACCTGTCGCCCGACCACCACCTGGTCGCCCGGGCGGTCGAGGCCGCCAACGCCGACTCGCGGGACGACGACCTTCCGCTGGTCCCCCGCCCGCACCGACCGGGTCTGCCGCCTGTCGCCCGGTGACGTCCTTCTGCTGCTCCTCGGCTCGCAGGCCGGCCCGCGAGCCGAGGAGCGGGTCAGTCGCCGAACCACAACGGCAGCGTCGCTGCGGCGATGATCAGGGCGACCCCGCTCATCAGGTCCGAGCGGATCCGGACGAGACGCGCCGCGGCCCGCCCGAGTTGCAGCCCGATCAGTGACAACACCGCCGTCATGCCGCCGAAGACGGCGGCCGAGAACCACGGTGAGAACCCGAGCACCCCCAGGCTCGCCCCGGCGAGCAAGTTGTCCAGGCTCAGCGTCAACGGGATGCCGAACAACGCCCACGGGTGGTCCAACTCGTCCGGCTCAGGGTTCCGCAGGGACGAGACGACGAGGTAGAGACCGTACCCGCCGAGCGCAGCCGCGCCCAGCACACCGGCGAGGTTTCCGACGGACTCCGCGATCCGGTGACCGATCGATATCCCGACCAGGGGCATGATCGCGTCCCACAGCCCGAAGGTCAGCGCCACCTGCACCGCGCGTTTCAAACCGAACGGGACCGTGCCGAGCGCGATCGATACTCGGAGATTGTCGAGGCTGAGCAAGAAACCCAGGCCTATTGTTTCCCAGATCATGGCGACGCGGCTGTCCGATGACGGCGGGCGTCGACGAAAACGACTCTGCCGGGACCAACATTCCCCATAATTCTAAAGAATATCTCAGATGCTGCGCGAAATAAACTTGGGAAAGCCGACGTCCGGATGATTTTCATTGAGCGCCAGTGCCATTCAACGCGCTATGGTGCCGTCCTTCGGACCGGCGAGGTAGACATCGCCCGGCGCCGCTCGGCCGACAGCGCAGCAGGCCGTGGCGCGGCCTTGCCGCCGGCCTCGGCTGCCGTGTCACTCACCACCTTGCTCGACGTCCAGATGGATCGGCCCCCGGAGAACGGGGCTGGGCCGGTACGGCGGCGGATCGGCGACCAGCCTGGGGTGGTCGAGTCGGCGTACCAGCTCGGTCAGCGCGATCTGGGTTTCCCGCCGGGCCAGCGCGGCGCCGAAACAGGAGTGGATGCCGCTGCCGAATCCAAGGTGCTGGTTGTCACGCCGATCCGGGTCGAAGCGGTCGGGTTCGTGGAAGCGCTTCGGATCGCGGCTGCCAGCGGCCAGCATGAGCATGATCTGCGAGCCTTCGGGGATGACGGTGTCGGCTACGGCGATGTCGCTGTAGGCCGCCCGCCAGGGAATGATGTGCACGGGTGGCTCGTAGCGCAGTAGTTCCTCGACCAGTGGTGCGACGAGGTCGGGTTGGTGGCGCAGTCGTTGCAGCACCTGCGGGTGGCGCAGCAGCGTCAGCATGCCGTTGGTGATGAGGTTGACGATCGTCTCGTGGCCGGCGATGAGCAGCAGTTTGGCGGTGGCGGCGACTTCTTCGTCGGTCATCCGGCCGTCGGGCCCGTCATCGTTGGCGAGCCGGGCCAGCAGACCGTCGCCGGGCCGGCCGTGCCGCTGTTCCACCAGCCCGCCGAGGTGCCGGCGCAGGTCCTTGCGCGCCTGTACGCCCTTGTCGAGCCTTTCCTTCGGGTCGGTCTCGGGGTCGTAGTCGACCGAGTTCATGATGTCGCTCACCCAGCGGTGGAACCGAGGTTCGTCCTCACGGGGAACGCCGAGCAGGTGGCAGGTCACCGTCACGGGCAACGGGCAGGCGAAATCGTCGACGACGTCGATCCGCTCCTTGCCCGCGAAATCGTCGATCAGGCTGTTGACGGTGGCGGTCAGGTCGCTTTCCATTCCGGCCACCAGCCCAGGTGTGTGCGGGGGGCCGAAGTGGCGCATCGCCATACGCCGCAGGCGATCGTGCTCGGGCGGGTCCTTCTTGATGAACGCCGTCGTGACGCCTTCCTCGAGTGCGGGCATCGGACGCGACAGATTGCGCACGTCGGAGCTCAGGCGCGGGTCATGCAGCAGGTCGGTGATCTCGCGATAGGTGCTGATGACGTAGCTGCCGTCCTCCTGCACCGCCACCGGGGTCTCGCGCAACTCGGTATACAGCGGGTACGGGTCGGCCCGGGCGGAGTAGTCGAAGATCCGTCGCACGATGCCGGGCGTCTCGGTCGTGGTCATCCGGCCCTGCCTTTCACCGATGCTGGTCTACGGCCGTTACGCGGTGCTCACCCGGGTCCGGCCGGTGACGACGGCGGTGGCGCCCCGAGCGAGCAGGCTGGGGCCGGGAAGGCCGACGGGTACTGGTCGTGCGTCCGTTGGCTGGTCCGGAGTCGGACAGCGTGGCGGGAAAGGCGCGGCCGCCTCGATCAACCGCCGGTAGTGGTGCAGCCACTTGGCGTTGTCGAAGCTCACGGCAGCCGTGACGCGGCCCCGATAGCCGTATGCGGCGACGAACCGGTGGTCGTCCACCGATCCCTGGGTGACGACCACCTCGTCGGCGAAGGTCGGCACGCCGACGGACTTGATGTTGACGCCGAACTGGATCGACCAGAACACCGGGATCGAAAGATACGGCCGGCGGTCCGCCTCGGCGCTGACCATGTTGTGTGCCGCGACCTCGGCCTGCTCCACGGCGTTGGCCCAGTGCTCCAGTGAGATGAGCCGGTGTTCGTAGAGGGGGTGCGGGCAACGTGCCACGTCTCCCGCGGCGAAGACGTCGTCGGTGGCTCGGCCACTGGCATCGAGGGCGCGGCAGCCCGTGTCGCAGGCGACTCCCCACACGCCCACCGCCAGTCCCGACCCTCGTAGCCACTCGGTGTTGCGGATGCTGCCGAGTGCCACTACCGCCACATCGGCGTCGACCGTACTGCCGTCGTCGAAGTGAGCACGGCGGAACCGCCCCCGCGCGTCGCCCTCGAGCCGGGTGACCTTGACACCGCACCGCAGGTCGACGCCATGAGTGCGCTGCAAGTCCGCCGCAACCTCACCGATCACGGCACCCAGCGCCCCGGCCAGCGGCGCCGCTGCGTGTTCGGCGACCGTCACCGGCAGTTCCCGCTCTCGGCAGACGGAGGCGATCTCCGAGCCGGTGAATCCTGCCCCGATGATCAGAACGCGGGAAGGCCTGGCGGCGAGGGCTCGATGCAGGCTCTCGGCATGCTCGCGCGTACGCACCACGAACACCCCGTCCAGAGCCGCCTCGGACTCGACGAACCACGGCCGGGCCCGTACCCCGGTAGCGATCAGTACCCGGTCGAAGGGAACGTCGCGTTCGTCGGCGAGTCGTACGTGGTTCGTCGCGAGGTCCAGCCCGCTGGCGGGCACGCCCAGCAGCCACTCCGCATCGACGTCGCGACGGCGGGGCAACGTGGTGCCCCCGGCCGGCACCCACCCGGTCAGTACCTGCTTGGACAGGGGAGGCCGGTCGTAGGGCTCACCCAGCTCGTCACCGATCATGGTCAACGACCCTGTGAAACCCTCGGCGCGCAGGGCCTCCGCAGCCCGCAGTCCCGCCAGTGACGCCCCGACGACCACGATGCGGCCATCGCGCTTGAACTTCCGCAGAGTGCCGGCACTGGTCACGGCGCCGACGCCTCCACCGGGGCGTTCCGTCCTTCCAGCCGGTCGACCACAATCGCTTGGACCGGACAGGCCGCCGCGGCGCGTAGCACCAGGTCGCGCTGGGCGTCGTCGGGGTTCGGGTCGTACATCAGCGCCTCCTCACCGTGCATCCGGAACGCCTCCGGAGCCAGGAAGACGCACTGTGCGTACCCTTCGCATCGGGAAAGATCAACGACAACTCTCATCCCGGTCTCCACGGGGGAGTGCGAACTCCAGACCCTCGAACCGGCGCCGCTCCGGCCCGAGACAAGCCTCCAAGGGCTATGCGGTCGCCGCCTACCCCTGCGAAGCGCGAGGGGCGCCGAGCTCATCGAAAACATCTACAAAGCTCATGTTAGGTCTCAAAACACGCAAAGAGAGGGCGGCCTGCCGGCTGGTGTCGAAGAACGGACCGTTGGAGCCCGGCGGGACCGTTGGGCCCGGCGACATACGGCTGATCGGCGCAACCCGCCCGCGTCCCAGCCGCCGGGTTCCAGGACCCCCCCCGTACCTCGGCCCGCCTGCGGGCATGTCCGCCGCGGGCAGCGCCGAGTTGAACGCCGCATTCGTCGAAGGCACCATCACCCGCCTCACCGGCAGGGCGAAGCCCATCCCCGGACACCACACTCTGCGGCCCCAGCGCTGGGGGACGCCCTTCTGATGTGGGCGTGCCTCGGTTGACGTCCAGGCCGGCCGGGACGGGGGTCGGCGTGGCGCAGCACGGTGGAGAGGTGGAAGACCGGCTGGAAAACCGGCTCGCGGCCCACGGCGGGCGCCCCCGCCGCGCGGTCGGCGGCCGCGTTCGGTGATCGATTCCACGAAGGCGCCGATCTTCAGCAGGAGACGGCGGCCGCCGCGATCGGCATGCACCTGCGGGCCATGCGCCGCCACGCCCCCTCGCCTTGCTCGTCTTCGGCACCGCTCATACCCGGGCCGTCGTGGTGCCCTGGCCTCTCCGGGCGGGTACCCGGGCCGGCTCTCCCGGGCCGCCGTATGGTTGCGCTGGGGCGCACCCGAACCGGTTTACCGCCCTACTCTTCCCCGCCACAGCTGCTTGTGACGTCCCCTGCACAGCTACCCATCTCCTGATGGGCCACTGCGGTAGCTGTGTGTCAGCACATCGTGACACTCCACAGTTGGCAGGAACGGCAGATGTGATGGCAAAGACCCCACCCCACGGATCATCACCACCGCAACCATGTCCCAACACCTACATCACGAGTAGCCGCCGCCACACCGGGCCCACCGCGAAGGTCGGAAGCGCCCGGTCCAGGTGCGCTACGGCAACAAGAAGGCCGGAGTGCCCTACTGCATGGGGCGTCCATCACCGGCGCGAGGAGGGGCGATCAAGGTCCAACTCCGGTGGGACATCGACTACCGATCGTGGCAGGACTAGGGAGTCTGTTCGGCAAACAGTGCACTCCGGCACGTCGCAGAACACACGAGCCGTGAAGCACCGGCGCGGCAGTGGCCGGCACCTTGAAGCCCAGGCCTGGGGCAAGCATGCGGGCCACAAGGGTTCCACTGCCTACTGGCCTTGATGAGACAATGGGCTGCGGAACGACCGCCTGCGCTGGACGACGACACCGCGGGCTCAGATGCACATATTGGCGATATGCGGTCTCCCCCCACCCCGGGTCGGCTCATAGTGTGGTGCGCCCGGACGGTCCCGCCGCTCCCGGTCTTTCACGGCGGGCGTCAGACTTCTGCCGACAGGAGAGGGATCATGACATTGCGCAGCCGCGTCGCCCTGAGCGCGTCGGTGGTAGCACTCATCGGTGGCACCGTGGCCGTGGCACCCACGGCCACGGCTCAGTCCGAGGCCCCGGCAGGGGCCGCGTCCTGGAATCCGACCACCTCGCTCGGTGGTCCGATCAGGAAGTGCTACACGGCCGGCTGTGATGTGGTCGAACAGACCGACCCGGGCCAGCCGTTGGACTGGGACCACTACGCCGTCAACGGGTCCGGCAATCGCTGGTACTACGTCCGGTACGTCTTCGGCAACCGCTATCCCAAAACCGTCTACGGCTGGATCTACTGCGGCAACGTCACCGCCCCCTGCTAGAACTCCATCTCATTTGGCTCGGCAGACTTTCGGTCGTGGCCTCGATCGGCTTCACGCCGGCGAAGTACCACCTGCGGCGATGGTTACGTGACCGCGGCATCAGGCACCGCATCGCGCGCAAGGGCACCGGGTCCTTGACCCGTCTCGGCCGCCACCGCTGGACCGCCTGCGATACGGGGGTCGCGTTGGACGACTTCCACGTCGATGCCGAGGTGGGCGCCGTGCTCGACGCGGAAGGCACCCTGGACCGCCCGCACCACCTCCCACGGGTCCGTCGCCGGCCGCACCAGGGCGTCGCTTCGCTCTGTGGCGGGCCCCGCGGTGGCCGAGACGGCGCCGGAAAGCGCGGCCGCCGGCAGCGCGGGAGCGAAAGAGCTCCATGCGGTCCGCGTACACCTGCAGTTCCGCCGGACGCCCCAGCCGACCATGGTCACCTGCCGGTCGGTGGGTGGCCCGCCCGCACTCTCGAAGAGGTAGACGTCGTACGGGGCCTCATCGGCCAGGGCCTCGTAGACCTGCACCGCGGGTACGTGCGTCACCTCCTGCGAGATCACCTGGATGTGAATGGGTGAGTGGTCCGCGGCAGCTCTGCTTTCCAGCGAAGGTGTCGCGTCCTTCATGACCGTAGAGGCAACGGCGGTCGAGTCGGGCCGGGAACTTTCCCCCGGCCGGCTGCGGGGCGGGCTCCTCCGCGTACGGCCCGGTGTTCACAGCCGGTCGGTGCCGATGGGCAGGCCCAACAGGTGGCGGCCCGTGGTCTCGAAGGTGTCGGCGTTCACCTGGATGTGGGCGGTCACGGTGTGGGCGTCGCGGAACCTGCGCTGCAGCGGCGAGTCCTCGTAGATCGCCGTGCCGCCGCCGAGGCCGTACATCGCCGCCGTCACCTCTGCGGCGGTGCCGGCCGCGTGGCTGGCGGCGAGCCGCAGGGCCACCCGCAGGTCGGTGGAGACCGGCTCGGGTCGCTGGGCCGCTTCCCACGCCTCGGCCACCGCATGGAAGTACAGCAGGCGGGCGGCCCGCAGCGCGGCCTCGGCCTTGGCCACCGCGGTCTGTGCGGAACCCCGTTCGGCGAGCGTCTTGCGCGAGCCGGACGGGCGGCGGACGGCGGCCAGGGCCACGAGGTCGTCGATGGCTCCCCGGGCGTTGCCGAGGGCGGCCGCGGCGACCGACAAGGCGAAGAAGCCGAAGAGGGGAAAGCGGTGGAGCGCGACGGCGTCGGCGGGCGGCCCGTCGATCACCGAGCCCATGCGGTGGTCGGGTACGAACACGTCGGTAGCCACGACGTCGTGACTGCCGGTGCCGCGCAGGCCGCTGGTGCGCCAGGTGTCCAGGATCTTCAGCTCCTGGGTGGGCATGGCCACCACGCGCAGGACGGCGGCCGATCCGTCCGGTGTGTCCGGGTCGGCGAGGACACAGCCGGCCATCAGCCAGTCGGCGTGGGACACTCCGCTGCAAAAGGCCCAGCGACCGGAGACCCGCACACCGCCGTCCACCAGGTGTGCCGACGCGGTGGGTGCCCACACGCCCGCGGCCACCGAGCGTGGATCGCCGAAGACCTCGGAGGCGCCGGCGGCGGGTAGGTAGGCGCTGAGCAGGCTGGTGGTGGCCGAGATGGCGGCGCACCACCCCGCCGAGGCGTCGGCCCGCGCGATCGTCTCCACGGCGCCGAGTACCTGGTCCGGCGGCAACTCGGGGCCGCCGAGGGACGCCGGCACCCCGGCCCGCATCAGCCCACTGTCGACCAGCGCGGCGACGAGTTCCTCCGGGAGCGACCGGTGTTGCTCGGTGGTGGGAGCGAGGGAGCCGGCGAGGTCCGCGCAGCGCCGTACGGCGGAGTCAGGCAACTGATGCATCGTCAAGCTCCAATGTAAGTAGGTGTCTCGTAAGCAGGTGTCACGTCTTCGGGAAACATATCCGGGACCTGCCGGACGTCCCTGGGGGCGGCGGCCTGCCGTTCTGCGTCACGAAGGGCCAGGTGTTCCTCGCCACCGATCAGCAGCTTGAAACACGGACCCAGCCCGGGTCCGGCACCTCGGCCCACCGCAGGGGGTCGTCCTCGGGCACGGATCGGTGAGCCTGCACAGTTCAACTACCTGTCGATCGGGGCGAACTGGCGCGGATGGCTGTTGTGCCCGTCCCCACGTGGTGTGTACGGTCCGCGGACCCCGGATGGTTCACTCTCAATCCGCGATGCCGGCCCGCTCCAACTCACGTATGCCGCACAGCACTTGCACCGGGAGGATCGCCGTCCCGATCTCTGGCCGGAAGCAGCGATGAAGACACGGGGTCACACACACGACCTGCTGCGGAGCTCCGCTCGAAGCGAGAGAGCCCGGGCATCCGCCATGACCGCGACCAGCGCGTCCGTTGCGCGGTGTTCCGTTCCGCTACCGCTGGGCACCGGGCCGGGGACTCGGCACCGCCGGGAACCCGCGGCACCGGTCGTCGCAGAGCTGCCCGGCCTCGCCGTCGGCAGCACCACACAGCCGGTCCGCGGCAGCGGTACCTTCGTCGGCGGGCACGCAGAAGCGAACGGCGCCGCACTCGGCCGGACGACTCGAGTCGCGACATCACCGGCCGTCGCCGGCAGCGGGCAGCGTCACACGCACTCGGCCGTGGCCCGGCGAAGCGCCCCCGCCCCCGTTCACGCTGCCGCGCGGCCCCTGGTCACGCCACGACCGCACATGTCCGTAAGTTGCCACGATCCCTAAGGGCTGTCCCGTAAATGATCTATGACGCGACTGGTGACCTGGTGGTTTCTGCGTCACCCGGCCAGCGTGAGGTTGTGCAGGCGGGCGATGCCGAGCATGGCGTGGTGGACGCCGTCGCCTTTGAGGCGGCAGTCGCGGAGAATCTTCCAGTTCTTCATCCGGGCGAAGGCGTGCTCGACGCGGGCGCGGACCTTGCGGTGTGAGCGGTTGTGCTCTTCCTTCCAGTCCGGAAGTTCGCTCTGCCCGGGGTCGCGGCGGTGCGGGATGACCAGGCCGGTGCCGCGGTAGCCGCCG
>NZ_JBEYRP010000035.1:0-77958 GCF_040704085.1 Streptomyces sp. NPDC047841 | reverse complement strand
TGCATGGCGCTCGGCATCGAACTGGCCGTCGACTCGGCCTGGGGCGCGACGGCCGGCGCTCAGCGGCCGCCGATCGGTGTCCGGCCGGTCACACGGCCAGCTCCTCGGCGAACCCGAGGTGCCCCAGGAACTCCCGGACCGCGGCGGTGGCGGAGTCCGCGTTGGCCGTCAGGACGAATCCGGAGCCGCTCTCGGTGTCGACGAAGGAGAAGCAGCGCGCTCCGGTCGGTTCACCGATGTGCCCGAACCACCTGCGTCCCGAGCTGTCCCGGAGCATGGTGCCCAGCCCGTACACGCCCTCCGCGACGGGGTCGGTCAGGGCCTTGGCCAGGTCGGGGCCGAGCAGGAGCGGGTTCCTTCCCGCGCCCGCTCGCCAGATCTCCAGCTCGAGTGCCGCCAGGTCCGACGGGGTGGTCCACAGGCCCGAGCCCGCCAGCTCCGGGGTGACCCGCCAGCCGCCGCGGTGGGGACGTCCCTGGTGGTCGTGGCCCGCGGCGATCTCCCGGCCACCGGCCGGCACCCGCGCGGAGAAGACCGTGTTCCGCAGTCCCAGCGGTGCGAACAACCGGGTGCGGGCCAGCTCCGCGAACGGCTGCCCCGCGGCGTCCTCCAGCGCCTGCTGCACGACGGCGTAACCGGCGTTCGAGTACCGGTAGCGCCCCACGCCCCCGGGGTCGGCCCGGAAGACGGGCGGCTGTCCGGGGCGGCCTCCCATGAGTTCCGCGAGTCCGGGCACGGGCAGGTCGGCGGGGAAGTCGCGGCCGGGCTTCACCTCGAGGCCGGCGGTGTGGCTGAGCAGGGCCCGCAGCGAGGGGGCGGCGTGCCCCGGGGCGCCCGCCACCCGCCAGGTGTCCAGGTGGTCGTTGACGTCCCGGTCCAGGTCCAGCACGCCGTCCTGTGCCAGCAGAACGGCCAGCAAGGCGGTGACGTGCTTGGCGAGCGAGCCGGCCTGGAAGAGCGTGTCCGTGGTGACCGGAGCGGACTCACCGCGCCGTTTGTCGCCCCAGGACCAGGTGGTGCGTACCTCTCCGTCGGCGATCAGGGCCGCGCCGGCCCCGGGGACACGGTGGGCGGCCAGCGCCCGCAGCAGTTCTCCGTCCTCGGGCCGCAGCCGGTCCAGGAACTCCCCGACGGTCCGGCACGTGCCCGCACCCGGCACGGAGTCCGCGGCGATCGCCTCGATGGTGCGCTGCTCGATGATCTGCCGGACCGTCACCGCGAGTCCGGCGGCCCTGGCCCGGGTCATCACCAGCAGGGACCGGATGGAGTCGCCGCCCAGCTCGAAGAAGTCGTCCCGCACACCGACCCGTCGGACCTCCAGCACCTCGGCCCAGATCGCCGCCAGGACGCGCTCCTGGGGGGTGCGGGGCGCGAGGAACTCCCGCTCGTCCGTGAGGGAACCGCCCTCGACGGCGGGCAGGCGGTTGCGGTCGACCTTTCCGTTCGGGGTGAGCGGCAGGCCGGCGAGCGTGACGAAGGCGTGGGGCATCATGGGCGCCGGGAGTGTGCGGGCCAGGAGCGGACGCAGTTCCGCGGCCCCGGCCTGCCGGCCCTCGCGCGGCACGACGTACGCCACCAGGCGGACCTCCCCCCGCGCGTCCCGCGACGCCACGACCACGCCCTGTTCCACCGCGGGGTGCGCGGCGAGGGCGGCCTCGATCTCTCCCAGTTCGATGCGGTGGCCCCGCACCTTCACCTGGCTGTCCATCCGGCCGAGGAAGTCCAGCCGGCCGTCGGGCAGCAGCCGTGCCCGGTCTCCCGTGCGGTAGAGGCGCTCCCCGGGCGCCCCGTACGGGTCGGGCACGAAGCGCTCCGCGGTCAGGGCGGCGCGGCCCAGGTAGCCGCGGGCGACGCCGCGGCCGCCGATGAACAGCTCCCCGGGCACCCCGACGGGGACGGGGCGCAGCTCGGCGTCGAGCAGATGGACCCGCTCGCCGGGCAGCGGACGGCCGATGCGCACGGTGCCGTCGCTCGTGACGACCCGCTCGGCGGTCGACCACACGGTGGTCTCGGTCGGTCCGTAGACGTTCCACAACTGCCGGCACCGCGAGCCGAGGGCCGCCGCCAGCGTCGTCGGCAGCGGTTCGCCGCCGCACAGGGCCACGGCCGACGGGTCGTCGAAGCCGCCGACCAGCAGCACGCGCCAGCCCGAGGGTGTCGCCTGCACATGGCTGACCCGCTCGGCGCGGAGGAGCGCCACGAGGGTGTCCGGGTCCGCCGCCGCGGCCGGAGGGGCGACCACCATGCGGGCGCCGGTGATCAGGGGCAGGAAGATCTCCAGCGCGGCGATGTCGAACGAGATCGACGTCAGGCTCAGCCAGGTGTCGGTGCGGCGGCTGCCCAGCAGGTCGCGCATGGCGCCCAGCAGGTGCGCGAGGGAGCGGTGCTCGACCCCCACTCCCTTGGGCCTGCCCGTCGAGCCCGAGGTGTAGATGACGTAGGCGAGGTCCTGGCTCCGGGGGCGGGGCGGCAGGTCGTCCGTCGGCTTCCGCGGGCCGTACGGCGGCTCCCAGGGCAGGTCCACGTCGAGGGAGGGAACCGCGCAGCCGGGAACGGGCGGCAGCGTGCTGTGCGTGAGCAGCAGTGCCGCGCCGGAGTCCGCCAGGACGTACGCGCGCCGTTCGTCCGGGTATGCGGGGTCCAGCGGCAGATAGGCGGCGCCGGTCTTGAGCACCGCCAGCAGGGCCACCACCGTGTCCAGGGAGCGCGGCAGGTGGACGGCCACCAGGCTGCCCGGGACGACCCCCGCGCGGCGCAGCCGGCGGGCCAGCCGGTCCGCGTCGGCGTCGAGTTGCGCGTAGCTCGTCGTGGAGTCCTCGAAGGTCACGGCGACGGCCTGCGGGGTCTCCCGCACCCGGGCCGCGAACAGGTCGACGACCGTCGGGCCGGGCTCGGGAGCCCCGCCCGGGTCACCGCCGGTCGCGAGCTGCCGCAGTTCCTCCCGCGACAGTACGGACAGCTCGCCCAGGGTGGTGCCGTCCGCCGCCGAGGCCATCTGCTCAAGGACCTGGGCGAAGTGTCCGAGCATCCGCTCGGCGGCGCCGGAATCCACCTGGTCCGGCGCGTAGTTGAGGGTCAGCACGAGTCGGTCGCCCAGATCGGCCCGCATCATCAGCGGGTACCCCGGCTGTTCGCTGCCTCCCGTGGCGGCGATGTCGAGTCCGGTGGGCGGTCGCCGGTCTTCGACCGCGCCCGCGTCGGTGAAGACGAGGATGCTGTCGAACAGCCGCCGGCCGCCGGGGACCGGGGTGTGCCGCTGGATCTCCGACAGCGAGCTGTAGCCGTACCGCTGGGCCTCGGTGAGCTGGGTGTGCACCTGCCGCAGCCATGCCGTGACCGGCTGGTCCTCCGCCACCTGGACGCGGGTGGGCAGTGTGTGGATGAGCAGGCCCACCATGCGGTCCACACCCGCGACGCCCGACATCCGGTCGGTGAGGGTGCTGCCGAACAGCACGTCGGGCTGGCCGCTGTACCGGGCCAGCAGCAGACCCCACGCCGCTTGGAGGATGGTGTTGAGGGTGATGCGGTTGTCCCGGGCGAGGGCCTGCAGCGCCTCGGTGACCTGTGCGGGCGGCGTCAGCGGCCGGGTCGTCACCGCTCCCCCGGGCTCCGACGTGGTCGCCGCCACCACGGGCAGGGCGGTCGGGCCGCTCAGCCCCTCCATGGCCCGCTGCCAGTAGGCGCGCGCCGCCGCCGGGTCCTGCTCCCGCAGCCATGCGATGTGGCGCCGGAACGGTGTCGGCTCGGCGAGTGCCGGTACCGGTTCCCCGCGCCGCAGGGCCTCGTAGCACACGTACACCTCGTCGAGGACGAGCGAGACGCTCCAGCCGTCGAGCAGGACGTGGTGGTTCTGCCAGGCGAGCAGGTGGCTGTCCCGGCCGGTGCGGATCAGGTAGAGGCGGTGCGCGGGCACCCGTTCCAGGTCGAAGGGCTCGACGCGTGCCGCGGCGAGCAGGTCCGCGAACCGCTGGTCGGTGTCGTGTCCGGCGTCCGCCCAGTCCTCCCGCACCACCGTCATCGGCGCGTGGCGATGGACGATCTGCAGGGGCTCGGGGACGCCGTCCCACGCGAAGGTCGTCCGCAGGGCGGCGTGCCGGTCGGTCACGTGCTGCCAGGCGGCCAGGAAGGCGTCGGTGTCCAGTCGGCCGGTGATGCGCCAGGTGAGCTGGGTGACGTAGTCGCCCCGGCCGGGGTGGTGCAGGGTGTGGAACAGGAGTCCGGACTGCAGCGGCGACAGGGGGTAGACGTCCTCGATCCGGCGGGCGTCGCATCCGCTGAGCAGCGCGTCCAGCGCCTGCTGTCCGAGGCCGGCGAGCGGGAAGTCCGAGGGGGTGGCCCCGCCGGCACCGGAGGTGCAGTGGTCGATGAGGATCTCCAGCCGCCGGACGAAGTCGTCGGCGAGCCGTTGCACGGTCGCCCGGTGGTGCGCGCCCGTGCCGTAGGTCCACCAGACGCGCAGCTCGCCGTCCATGACGGCGGCGGTCACGTCGATCAGGTGCGGGCGGACGCCACCGGCGCCGGCCTCGGCTCCGACCGGGCTCAGCCGGCGCAGTCGCGGTCCTGTCCCCGTGTGCTGTTCCTGGGTGTCCACACGGCCGTGGTAGTTGAAGCTCACCTGCGGCTCGGCGTAGCGGCTCAGCACGGCGGAGGTGTCCGGCCGCAGGTAGCGGGCGAGCCCGTAGCCGATGCCGCTGTGCGGGATGAGCCGGAGCTGTTCCTTGACCGTCTTCAGGGCCGCTGCCGGATCGTCCTCGCCCGGCAGACCGAGATGGACCGGGTGGATGCTGGTGAACCAGCCCACGGTGCGGGACAGGTCGATGTCGTCGAAGAGCGGCTCGCGGCCGTGGCCCTCCAGATGGACCGAGGCCGTCCGGGCGCCGGTCCAGCCGCACAGGGTCTGGGCCAGCGCGGTCAGCAGGACGTCGTTGACGCGGGTGCGGTAGGCGGCCGGCACCTGCTGCAGGAGCGCCGTCGTGGCGGCCCGGGGCAGCACCGCGAGCAGTCGGGCGGACGCCTCCTCGGTGTTGTCGCCGCCGGAGAGGTCGACCGGCAGGGGCTCGGCGTCGCGTGCGTGCGCCGTCCAGAAGGCGGCCTCGGCGGAGAACCCGCTGCCGCGGGCGTGGTCCTTGAGGCGCTCGGCCCAGGCGCGGTAGGAGGTGGTCTTCGCGGGGAGCGCCGCTTCGGCGCCGGCCGCCAGCCGTTCGTAGGCGAGGGCGAGGTCCTCCAGCAGCACACCCCAGGAGACGGTGTCCACCGCTATGTGGTGGACCGCCCAGAACAGCTGGTCCGGGCCGTCCCCGCCCGTCCGGAACAGCACAGCCCGAACGATCGGGCCGTGTGTGAGGTCCATCGCGGCGTGCGCCCGGTCGGCCTCCTCCTCGACGACGCGGTCCCGGTCCCGAGCCGGCACGCCCGCGAGGTCCACCACACGCAGCGGTCCGCCCTCCTCGCGTTCCGCGATGTGCTCGCTCCAGCCGCTTCCGTCGCGGACCAGTCGCAGGCGCAGCGCGTCGTGATGGGCGGTCACCGCGTCCAGGGCGGCGGCCAGCAGCGCCGGATCGGGGCTCGGCGACCAGGCAAGCCGTACGGCCTGGTTGTGGTGGTGGTGGGGCCAGTCGAGGGCGGTGAACCAGTGGTGCACCGGGGTCAGTTCGACGTCGCCGCTGACGGTTCCCTGCTCGGCCTGGATCGCGGTGCCGGTGCTCTCCCCGGCGTCGTCGACGGCCGCGGCGAGCTGGGCGACGGTCTGGTGCTCGAACAGGTCCCGCGGCGTGGTGCGCAGACCGGCCTTGGCCGCCTCGGCGACGGTGCGGATCGCCATGATCGAGTCGCCGCCGAGTTCGAAGAAGTTGTCGTGGACCCCGACGGCCCCGACCCGCAGCACGCGGGCCCAGACGTCCGCCAGCACGCGCTCGGTCCGGTTGCGCGGTGCCACGCGGGTGTCCGCCCCGGCCGGGTCGGCGGGGGCGGGGACGGGCAGCAGACCGCGGTCGACCTTGCCGTTGGCCTTCAGCGGCAGCTCCTGCAGCGGCACGAACACCTGGGGCACCATGTAGGCGGGCAGGGCCTGGCCCACGTGGTCACGCAGTTCCTGCACGTCGGGCCGGCCGGACTCGGCGGCCACGGTGTAGGCGACCAGTCTCTTGTGCCCCGGAGCGTCCTCCACGGCGGCGACCGCGGCCTGGGAGACCTTCGGGTGGGTGAGGAGCCGGGCCTCGATCTCGGCGAGTTCGATCCGGAAGCCGCGTACCTTGACCTGGTTGTCGATGCGGCGGATGAAGTCGAGGGTGCCGTCGGGCCGGTAGCGCACGAGGTCGCCCGAGGCGTACATCCGGGCTCCGGGTACGTCGCTGAAGGGATCGGGGACGAAGCGCTCCGCGGTGAGGTCCGGCCGGCCGAGGTATCCGCGGGCGACGCCGTCGCCGCCGGTGTAGAGCTGGCCGGGGGTGCCGACGGGGACCGGGCGCAGGTCCTCGTCCAGCACGTAGACGGTCGTCTGCTGGATCGGGCGGCCGAGCGTGACCCTGGTGCCGACCTGCTCCGGGTCCGTCAGCGGCTGGCAGGTGGTGAACGTGGTGTTCTCCGTCGGCCCGTAGCACGCCACCGCGGTCAGCCCCGGGTGCCTGAGCAGCGGTGCGCGCATGGCCTCGGGCGACAGCACGTCACCGCCCGTCAGGACGTAGCGCACGCCGGCGAAGGCGTCGGCGTCGTACTCGACCATCTGGTGGAACAGCCCGGTGGTGAGCCAGGACACGGTGACCCGGTGCTCGCGCAGCAGCGCGCCGATGTCGGCGACGCCGAGCTGTCCCGGCGGCGCGACGACCAGTCGGGCGCCGTTCAGCAGGGCTCCCCACAGCTCCATCGTGGAGGCGTCGAAGGCCACCGGCGCGAGCTGGAGGAGGGTGTCGTCCGGACCGATCCGGGCGTAGACCGGCTCGTGCACCAGGCGGACGACGGACCGGTGGGAGACCATGACGCCCTTGGGGGCGCCGGTGGAGCCCGACGTGTAGCTGATGTACGCCAGCGAGAGCGGCCCGGCCGCGCAGGGCGGCGGCGCGGACGGCTGCCGGCGCAGTTCGGCGGCCACCTCGGCAGCGTCCAGGTCGAGGGTGCGCACGCCGTGGCCCGTGGGTGTCGTGGCGGTGCCGTCCGGGGCGGCGGAGGCGACGACGAGCAGCCCGGCCCGGCTGTCCGCGAGCAGCGCCTCGTTGCGTTCGAGGGGGTTCGCCGCGTCGAGGACGAGGTAGGCCGCGCCCGCCTTGAGCACCGCGAGCAGGGTCACGACGAGTTCCAGGGAACGCGGTACCGCCACCGCGACCGGGGTGTCCGCCGTCGCCCCGTGGGCCCGCAGCAGGTGGGCGAGGCGGTTGGCGGCCCGGTCCAGCTCCGCGTACGTCATCGTGGCCCGGCCGGCGACGAGTGCCACCGCGTCCGGGGTGCGCCGGCAGACCTGGTCGAACAGGTCGGGCAGCGTGAGGCCGGCCGGGTAGGGGCGGCGGGTGTCGTTCCAGTCGCGGGTCATGACGGCCGTCTCGGCGGGCGAGAGCAGACCGATGCCCGCGAGGGGGGCGGAGGGGTTCCCGGTGACCTGCTCCAGCACGGTGACCAGGTGGCCGAGGAGCCGCTCGCCGGTGTCCGCGTCGAAGAGGCTGGCCTCGCTGACCAGTTCCAGGTCGATGGTCTCGGGGCCTGTCACCGCCGACAGCAGCAGGTCGACCTTGGGCGAGGCGGTGTCACCCGGCAGGTGCTCGGCTTCCAGCCCCGGCAGGTCCCAGGCGTCGGCTCCTGCCTCCGTGCACTGGAAGAGGACCTGGTAGACGGGGTTGCGGGCCGGTTCGCGGGGATGGCCGAGGGCCGCCACCACCTCTTCGAAGGACACGTCCTGGTGGTCGAGCGCGCCGAGGACGGCGGCGTTCACCTGCGCGGTCAGCTCGGTGAAGGACGTGGCGGCGCCGAGGTCGACGGGAATGGCGACGGTGTTGACGAAGAGTCCGACCAGCGACTCGACCGCGGCCGTCCCGCGGCCGGAGACCGCGGCCCCGACGGCGAAGCGCTGCTGCCCGGACCACCGGCCCAGCAGGAGTTCGAGGCCGGTGAGCAACTGGGTGAAGAGCGTCGTGCCGTGCTGCCGTGCCAGCCGGCGGACCGCCTGGCTCAGCTCGGGGGTGAGTCTGCGGCGGGCGCTGTGTCCGCGGTGGGAGAGCCGGCGCGGCCGCTCGTGGTCCGTCGGCAGTTCCAGCACGGCGGGCACGTCGCGCAGCGCGGCCCGCCAGTAGTCGAGTTGTCCCGCGGCCAGTCCGGCCTCCATGCGGTCCGCCTGCCACTGCGCGTAGTCGCTGTAGCGCAGCGCCGGCGGCTCGGGCGCGGGCGTCCCCTCCAGCCGGGCGCGGTAGAGCGCGCTGAGGTCGGTGGCGATCAGCCCCACGGTCCATCCGTCGCCGACCAGGTGGTGCATGTTGAGCATCAGGAGGCTCTCGGTCTCGTCGACGACGATCAGCAGGGCCCGGAACAGGGGGCCGGTGCGCAGGTCGAACGGGCGGTCGCGCTCCGCCGCCACCAGGGCCTGGGCCGCCGCCTGCCGTTCGGCGGCGGGCAGGACGCTCAGGTCGTGGACGGCCAGCCGGTCCTGCCAGACGGGCTGGACGCACTGCCGCGGCTCGTCGGTGAAGGTGACCCGCAGTGCCTCGTGGCGGTCGGCGAGATCCGCGACGGCGTGGCCCAGGGCGGCTCGGTCGACGGTGCCGCGCAGCCGGACCACGTGGTCGAGCCCGTACACCGAGTTGTCGGTGAGGAGCTGGTCCATCACCCACATGGCGTGCTGGGCGGGGGTCAACGGTGCCGGCCCCGTGTCCTTTCTCCTCGGGATGCCCGGCCGGCCGCCGCCCGTCCCGCCGCCCCGGCCCCGCAGCCGTTTCCGCAGGAGCGCCTCCCGGACGGCGTCCGCCTGGCGCGATCCGGTGTCCTTGCCGCTGGTGCCCACTGTCTTGCCTCCTGTGATCGTCGCAACGAGGTGGTGCCGCCGTCCGTCCGCCGGGTGGGCTGCCGGGCCCGGCCGAGGGGGCTGGATCAGGTCTGCCGGCGTCCGCCGGTGCCGAGAACGGCCGTGGTGGCTCCCGCGATCTCTCCGCCGTCGACCACGAGTTCCTGGCCGGTGACGAAGCGCGCCCCGTCGGACGCGAGGAAGAAGAACGCCTCCGCGATCTCCTCGGGAGCCGCGTGCCGGCCCGCCGGTATCCGGGCGTTGACCTCGGCGAGCATCTCGTCGCTGTACTCGGCCAGTTGCATGGGGGTCAGGACCGCGCCAGGAGTCACACAGGCCGTGCGCACCGACGGGCTCAGCTCGATCGCGAAGGTCTGGCACAGGGAGGCGACGGCGGCCTTGGTGGCGTTGTAGTCCGCGTAGAAGGGGTATCCGCGGCTGCCGTTCACCGAGGCCGTGGCCAGCAGGACGCCGTGCCCCTGGCGGACCATGTACGCGGCCGCGTGGCGCCAGAGGGCCAGTACGCCGAGGAAGTTGACGTCGGTGGTCCGCCGGGCCTCGGCCTCGGTCAGCTCCAGGACGCCGTGCCGGACGCTGATGCCCGCGTTGGCGATGACCACGTCGAGCCGTCCGGTGGCGGTGTGCACCGCCGTGACGGCCTCCCCGACGGCCGTCCAGTCGCTGACGTCCACCTCGAGCCATTCGGAGCGGGGTGAGGCGCCGGTGGGTTCGCGTACGTCGAGGTTGACGACGTGGTCGCCCGCGCGGGCGAACCGCTCGGCCGTGGCCTGGCCGATGCCGCTCGACGCACCTGAGATGATGACTGTGCGCATGATGCCTCCAGCTCGTGGACAGCTGCGGCCCTACAGGCCCGCTCGCGGGTGGGTTCGGCCGTTCCGCCGGCCGGAGCGCGGCGGAACGGAGTGGGCAATACCGCTCAGAACAGGACGCGGTGGTCGTCCGCGTCGCGGTCGGAGTATCCGGGGCGCAGGTTGCGGCTGACGGTCAGCTTCTTGAGCCAGCGGTCGGTGCCGTCGTAGCGGACCTGGAACGGCCGGCGGCCGTGGACGGCCAGGTGGTTGTCGACCACCAGGAGGCTGCCGGGGCCGATCGGGACGTCCTGCTGGACCCGTTCGAGTTCGCTCATCAGGTTCCGCACCGCCCGCCGGGCCTCGGTGTCGCCGTCGGCGCAGCGGGTGAAGGGCAGGTCGATGCGCAGGTACGGGTTCAGCCGGTGCCCGAAGAGGATCGCCACCGGTTCCGGCCGCTCCAGCATGAGCTGTGCCTCGCGCAGCGCCGGATGGTCGGGGGCCCGCTCGGCCAGCTGCCGGACGTGTTCGTCGTCGGGCACGATGTGGAACCGGCGCTGGCTGAGGATCTCCCGGTCCCGGTCGTCGAGCCGGATGTCCCGCACCGAGGACAGGATCGTCGGCACCCGGTCGTGGTTGCGCATGCCCAGCAGCATCAGGTAGTCGCACCGCCGGGGGTGGAAGCCGTCCTCGGTGTGGAACTCCAGGAGGGTCTCGCTGCCGTGGCCGCTCTGGCGCCGTTCGTCCCCCTGGATCGGCAGGATGTTCTGCACCAGGCTGCCGGCCTGCAGGGTGGCCCAGGTGAACGGCTCTCCCAGGACCAGGCCGCACAGTCCGAGGAGGATCTCCTGGTCCCTGGTGGTCTTGGACTCGCCTGCCAGTTCCCAGTTCGCCGGGGTCGGGCCGATCTCGGCGTCGTCCACGGGGAATCCGTGGATCAGGCAGCTCGCGGCGGGCTCGGTGCGCCGGAACTCCACGAGGAACGTCCGCAGGCCGCGCGGCAGTTCCTCCGCCGCGGTCCACAGGGTGTCGTAGAAGCGGGTGGCGGTGGGTGCCACGTCGATGTCGCGGAGACCCTCCAGCAGCGTCTCCAGCTCGGCGATCTCGCCGGCGCTCAGGGCGTACTCGGCAGGGGTGTCAAGGCTGGCCATTTCTCACCTGATCTCGAAGTGGGTTTCTCGGGCTACCGGCCGAGGGCGTCGCGGGGAACGTCCTCGGCCGCGTCCATGGCGTCCCGGAGGCTCCTGGGCCTCATGTCGGTCCACACCTCCTCGATGTGCCGGAGGCACTCCTCCTTGGGGCGCGCGTCGCCTTCGGCGCGCCAGCCGTCGGGAATCCGTCGGCCGGCCGGCCAGATGGAGTACTGCTCCTCGTCGTTGACCACGACCAGGTAGGGGTTCGCACGGGTCTGCGGCATCGCGGTTGTCCTTTCGGTGAGCGGGTCCGGTGTCCGGGGGAGTCCGGGCGCCCGGGAGGTCGCGCGGGCGTCACTCGTGCATCAGACGCAGGACTTCCTCGTCGCTCATCGCGCTGATCTCGTCGCTGACGGCCTGCTCCACGGCGGCCGTGGCCAGCGCGACCGTGGGCGCCTCGAAGATCAGGCTCAGCGGCAGGGACACACCGAAGGCCTCGCGCATCCGGTTGACCGCGCGTGTGGCGAGCAGCGAGTGTCCGCCCGCGGCGAAGAAGTTGTCGTGCGCCCCCAGGGCGGAGGTGCCGAGCAGCTCGGCCCAGATCTCGGCGACGGCCGACTCGGCCTCGCCGCGCGGTGCCACGTACTCCAGGTCGCGGGCCGCGTCCAGGTCGGGCTCCGGCAGGGCGTGGCGGTCGAGCTTGCCGTTGGACAGCCGGGGCAGGGCGTCGAGTGCGACGAGGACGCTGGGCATCGCGCTGCCCATCAGACGGCTCGTCAGGAAGGAGCGCACCTCGGCCGTCGACGCCCCGGCGGCGGCGTCCAGGACGAGATAGCCGACCAGCCGTGTGTCCCCGGCCTCGGCCGTCCAGGTGGCGGCCGCGGCGTCGAGGACCGCGGGGTGGGCGCGCAGGGCTGCCTCGACCTCTCCCAGTTCCAGCCGGACGCCGCGGATCTTCACCTGGAGGTCGGACCGGCCCAGGAACTCGATCGAGCCGTCCGGTCCCACCCGGCCCTGGTCGCCGGTCCGGTAGAGCCGGTCCCCGGTGCGGAAGGGATGCGGCACGAAGCGTTCGGCCGTGCGCGCGGGGTCGCCGTGGTAGCCCCGCGCGAGGCCCCGTCCGCCGACGTGGATCTCGCCGGGTGTTCCCAGCGGCGCGGGGTCACCGTGGTCGTCGAGGACCAGGACCTCGTGGTTGTCCACCGGCAGGCCGATGGACACGGCCGAGGGGTGACGGGCCGCGTCGTCGCCGGTGCAGCTGTACACGGTGGAGTCCACCGAGGTCTCCGTGGTGCCCCAGTTGTTGTCGAGGCGGACCCGGGTGCCGAAGCGGTCGTGGAAACGGCGGACGCTGCCGGGCAGCAGTGCCTCGCCGCCCGAGGCGATGCTGCGCAGCCTGCTCAGCCCCGCCACGTCGTCGTCGGTCAGCTCGTCGAGGAAGAGGTCCAGCGCGGTCGGGACGAACTGCATCTGCACCGCCTCGAACCGGACGGCGGCGTCGATCACCGCGCGCGGGTCGGTGTTGAGTCCCTCGGCCAGGACGGCGACGCGTCCGCCGAAGCACAGGGGCCACAGGACCTCGGCGACCATGACGTCGAAACCCGCCGGGCACTTGTGCAGGACCGTCTCGCCCGGTCGCAGGGCGTGCTGCCGCTGCATCCAGTGGACGTAGTTGACCCATCCCCGGTGGGTGCAGGCCACCGCCTTGGGCCGGCCGGTGGAACCGGACGTGTAGTAGAGGGCGCACAGGTTGCCCGGCCGTACGCGTTCCCGGCGGGAGGGGGCGGGCGGCTCGGACGGCTCGCCGAGCGAGAAGGCGAGCGGCACGGCACCCGCGCTGCGGACACGCTCGGCCCGTCCGGGCTCGGTGATGCAGACGACGGGGCGCGCCTCGCCGAGGATGTGCTCGATCCTGTGCTCGGGCGCGGCGGGGTCGATGGGCAGGTAGGCGCCTCCCGCCTTGAGCACGCCCAGCACCGCGACGACGAGTTCCACGGACCGGCTCAGCATGATGCCGACCGGAACCTCGGGGCCGACGCCGTGGCGGGCCAGTACGGCCGCGAGGCGCTCGGCCTCGGCGTCGAGTTCCGCGTAGGACAGCTCACGCGCGTCGTCGGCCACGGCGGCGGTCCGCGGGGTGCGGGCCGCCTGCGCCTCGAAGAGCTCGTGCAGACACACCTCGGGATGGGCGGCCGTGGGCCCGGTGCCCAGCGCGAGAGCCTGCCGGCGTTCGTCCTCGCCGATCAGCACGAGGTCCGCGAGCCGCGTCCGCGGCTGCCGGGCGACCTGCGCAAGCAAGGCGCTCAGGTGCCCGGCGAGCCGGCGCACGGTCGTCTCCTCGTAGAGCGCGGTGTCCCAGGTCAGCTCCACGCCCAGGCTGCCCTGGACCTGCTGGAAGGAGATGCTCAGGTCGTATTTCGAGCCGACGCAGGGGTCGGGGAGCTCGGTGACGGTCAGCCCGGGCAGCTCGGGCGCGGACCGTTCCCTGACCACGTAGTCGACCAGGATCTGGAACAACGGTGTGCGCGCGGGGTCCCGGTCCCCGCCGAGTTCGCGTACTAGGTCGCCGAACGCCACCGAGCGGGCCTCGTAGGCGTCGAGCGCGACCTCCCGGACCCGTCCCACCAGCTCCTCGAAGGAGGGGTTCGCGGAGGTGTCGCCGCGCAGGACGAGCATGGTGACGAACGGGCCCATCACGCCGTCGAGTCCGGGCCTGTCACGGGTGGAGTAGGTGGAGCCCACGGTGACGTCCGTGCGTCCGGACCAGCGGGACAGCAGGGCCTGGCAGGCGGCCACGAGCACCATGTGCGGCGTGGCGCCGCGCCGGCGGGCCAGCGCCGTCAGCCGCGCCGCGACGCCCTGCGGCACGGTGAACCGGTACTGCGCCCCGGCACCGGCACGGCGCGGCGGCCGAGCACGGTCCGTGGGCAGTTCGAACGGTGTCAGGCCCGCGAGCGACTCACGCCAGTACGCCAGGTCCGCCGCGGTGTCGTCCTCGTCGGGCGCGAAGCCGCCGGAGGCCGGCCGGTCGTCCCCGGGCGGCACGGCCCGGTCCGCGTCGGTGCCGCCGACGCGCGCGGAGTACCCGCTCTGCAGCTCGCGGTAGAGGACGTCGCGCGAGCCGCCGTCGAAGGCCATGTGGTGGACGGTCAGGCAGAGGACGTGGTCCTCCTCGGCGATCCGCAGCAGCGACGCCCTGACCGGCAGCCCGGCGGTGAGGTCCAGCGGGGCGCGGGCATCGTCGGCCAGGAACTCCTCGACCCGCGTCTCGGGCGCCCTGGCCTGCCCCGCCTCCCTGAGGTCCCGGACGACCAGGGTGAAGGCGTCGGCCGCGTGGAGCACGCCGACCGGTCCGTTCCCGTCGTCGCGGACACCGGTGCGCAACGGCGCGTGCCGGGCCACGATGTCGCCGAGCGCGCCGCGCAGCGCCTCGGCGTCGAGGTCACCGGTGATGCGCAGGTGCAGCGGTATGAGGTAGCCGCCGCGCTGCGGGTTCAGCTGATCGGCGAGCCACATCTGCTCCTGTGCCGGTGTGAGCCGCAGGCGGGCCGGCAGCCGGTCGGTACCGTCCGCCGGCGTGCCGGGACCCGCGGACATCAGCTCGTTGGAAGGCATGAGCACCCCTTCGATCGGTCACGTCATCGTGGCCCGGGGCTCTGTCACGGCTCTCTCGCCGGAACATCGGTCCGCTGCCGCGGCCCGCACGGCGCCGATGGCGGCCCGACAGAACGGCGACAGTCCGGTGAAAGACGCCGAACCTAGCGTGGTTCGGGCCCGACCGGGCGGTGCGGCCGCGTACGGCAGGTCCGTGGACCCGGGTCCGGGAAGCGGCCGGATCGCCCGCACCGGCCGGGCCCGCGCCGCGCGGCGACACGACGGTGTGTCCGCCGCACGGCACGGGCGGGGCCTGCCTCCCGTGGCCCCGCGGGCGAAGCGCGAGCGACAACCGAGCGAAACGAGGAACCCGCGATGGACAACACCCTCAGCACGACCGCGCCGACCGACCCGGCGGCCGCCGACGCGCGGCCGGAGGTGCTGGCCGGCGTCGTCTCGGCCTTCGAGGAGGCGCTCGGCCCGCTCGACGGCGTCGCCCCCGACGACGACTTCTTCGAACTCGGCGGCACCTCGCTGACGGCCGCGCAGACCGTCGCGCTCCTGCGCCGCAGGTTCGCGGTGAAGGTGACCATCCGGGAACTCTTCAACGCCCGTAC
Organism: Streptomyces sp. NPDC047841; assembly: GCF_040704085.1. Taxonomy (NCBI): domain Bacteria; kingdom Bacillati; phylum Actinomycetota; class Actinomycetes; order Kitasatosporales; family Streptomycetaceae; genus Streptomyces; species Streptomyces sp. NPDC047841. The sequence continues at coordinate 62,825 of NZ_JBEYRP010000035.1, read as the reverse complement.
CGCCGCGGCGGTCGCCGAGATCGTGCGGCGCAAGACCACCGCGTCCTGACCCGCACCCGGGCGGCCGGGCGGCCCCGCCCGGCGGACCGCCGCGGCCGCGGACCCACCCGTCCCGGCTCCCGGCCGGTGACGTCTCCACAGGACCTTCCGAAATCGAGGGAGCCATGACCGACCCACAGATCCCGCTGCTGTGCCTCCCGCACGCCGGGGCCGGTGCGAGTTTCTTCTGGCGGTGGCGCAAGCTGATGCCCGCGGGCCTGCGGCTGTGCCCCCTGCAGTTGCCGGGCCGGGAGGAACGCATCGAGGAGGAACCCTGGACCGATGTGCACACCGCGGTGGAGGGCCTGCTCCCCGACGCCCTGCGCGCGGCGCGGGACGCACCGGCGGTCGCGGTGTTCGGGCACAGCCTCGGGGCCGTGCTGGCCTACGAGTTGGCCAGGGCGCTGGCGGGAGCGGGCGTCACGGTCGCGGAGCTGTTCGTCAGCGGATCGCCCGCCCCGTCGGCGGGCAGGTCGCAACGGGCCACCGGGATCCCCGACGACGAGTTCATCGACCGCGTCGAGGAGTTCGCCGGCGACAGTCATCCCGCCCTGCGCATGCCCGAGTTGAGGGAACTGCTGCTTCCCGTGCTGCGCTCCGACGTCGCGATGCACGAGGACTACCGCCCGCGGTCCGGTGAGGCCCTGCCCGCGCCGATCACCTGTCTGCGCGGGGACTCCGACCGGCTCGTCACCCAGACCGACGCCCTCGCGTGGAGCCTCGCCACCGAAGCCGGCTTCCGCTACTACGAGTTCCCGGGCGGACACATGTACCTGACGGACTCGGCGCCCCAGGTCGTCGACGTGGTCTCGGCCGTCCTGGGAGCCGACGCTCTTCCACTGCGGTGATCGCGAGAACGACACAGAGGGGGCCGACATGCGGCTGAAGAACAAGCTGGCGCTGGTGACCGGCGCGGCACGTGGCCTGGGCCGTTCGTGCGCGGTCCGGTTCGCCGAGGAGGGCGCCGACCTGGTCCTCGTGGACCTGGGAACCGATCTGCCCGGGGTTCCCTACCCGCTCGGCACCGCGGGGCAGCTGGAGCACACCGCGGACCTGTGCCGCCGGCAGGGCGCGTCCGTGCTGACGGCCCTGTGCGACGTGCGTGATCCGGCCGGTGTCGGCGCGCTCGTACGGGACGCGCTGGGCCGCTACGGCCGGGTCGACGTCCTCGTCAACAACGCCGGGATCGCGGCGCCGTCGGGGAAGGCGGTGCACGCGATAACCGAGGAGGAATGGTCCCTGATGCTCGACGTCGACCTGTTCGGCGCCTGGCGCATGATCCGCGAAGTGGTTCCGGCCATGCTGCGGGAACGGCAGGGCAGCATCATCAACATCGCCTCCACCGCCGGGCTGGTGGGGTACCGCCACTTCGCCGGCTACGTCGCCGCGAAGCACGGCCTCGTCGGGCTGACGAAGGCGGCCGCGCTGGACTACGCGCCCATGAAGGTGCGGGTCAACGCGCTGTGCCCCGGGTCGGTCCGCGACGACCCGCGTGTCGAGTCCCGGATGCTGTCGGAGATCGCCCGCTCCCTGGACGTGGCGGTGGAGGACCACGAGCACACCTTCGTACAGGCGCAGCCCATGAACGCGCTCATCGAGCCGGACGACGTCTCTGCCGCGGCCGTCTGGCTCGCCAGTGACGACTCCCGTCAAGTCACCGGCACCGTCGTCACCGTGGACGGCGGCTTCACCGCACGCTGAGCCGCGCCCCGACATTCCCGTGCGGCGTCCGAGGACCTTTGGAGGAGCCTTCCGATGCTCATGCAGAACGCCGATCCCACCACGAAGGGCGCGGCCGGCGTCCCTCCCGCGCCGCCAGGAGGGTCAGGCCACCGGCCGCTCCTCGGTCCCGGCGCGGAGCACTCACTGGTCGTGCGTCTCACCGGCCCGTCCTCCCTCACCGCGGCGCGCACGGCATTCGGCCGGGCCGCGCGACTGGCGGTGGACGACGGCGCCGGCTTCTGGACGGAGTCGATGCCCTTTCCCTCCCACGACCCCCGGGCGGAGCACCTCGTACGGCGGGAGGCGCTGCGCGGCTCGCCCGGTGAACGGCCCCGGCTGCGCGCCGTGCTCGTGACCTACAGCGACGATGCCGCCGACCTGGTCCTGGTCGCCCACCGCACGCTGCTGGACCGCGAAGCGCTGCGGCGGCTCGCCGGCGCACTGGCGGGGCAGGGGGAACCGGACGTGCTCGCCGAAGCCGCCCGGCCGCGGACGCCACCGTGGCGGACAGCGCCGGACACCTCCCCCGAGCCTCCGCTCTGGGGCCTGGCCGAGGGCGGGGGCCGCCCGGTGAGCCAGGGCCCGGCCGAACCGGCGGACGCCCTCCCCCAGCCGGGCACGCCGGAGGTGGCCGTCGCCGCCGCCGCGCTCGTCCTGGCCCGGTACGAGGGCACCGCGACCGTCACCCTCGCCGTGCCCGCCCTGCCCGGCGCGCGCCCCGGGAGCGGTGGCGTGCTCACCGTGACCGCGGACGACGAGCGCACGGTGGCCGAGCTCATCGCACAGGTGGGGCAGCGCCGGCCGTCACCGGACGACACCGGGACGCCTTCCCTGGCCGTCGTGGTCTGCGCACGGCACCCCGGTGAGCGGTACCGGCCGCTGCTGGCTCCCACGGTGCCGCTCACGCTGGTGTGGGAGGCCGAGGAGGACCGGCTGATCGCGTCCGGCACCGTGTCCGACGACCGGGCCGTGCACCCCGGCCAGGCCGCCCGGTTCCAGGAGTGCGTCCAGTACGTCGCACGCCAGCTGTACGAGTCCGCCCCCGATCGGACGCTCGGCGAGATCGAGTTGGTGCCCCCGGACCGGGCGGCGCAGATCCAGGAGCTGGGACGCACCAGCGGACCGGACCTCGACAGCGGGCTCACGATCCACGACGCCGTCGGCCGGATGGCGCGGAGCCGGCCGGACGCGGTGGCGCTCACCGGGGAGGACGGCACGCTCACCTACGGGGAACTCGACTCCAGGGCCACCGCCCGGGCTCACGCCCTGCGCGCGTCGGGCGTCACCCCGGGGTCGTTCGTCGGGGTCTGTCTGGAGCGCACCGCGGACCTGGTCGTCACGCTGCTCGCCGTTCTCAGGGCCGGTGCGGCCTATGTGCCCCTCGACCCGGCGTACCCGGCCGACCGGCTCCGCTACATCTGCGAGGACGCGGCGGTGTCCCTGGTCGTCACCACCGTGGCGGACTTCCCCGCCGGCGACACCGTCCGGGTGCTCGCCCCGTCGGCGCTGCACGGCTTCCCCGAGGGTCCGCTTCCCGAGGTCGCCCCCGACGCCGCCGCGTACGTGATCTACACCTCGGGGACCACGGGGCGGCCCAAGGGCGTGGTGGTGCCGCACCGCAACGTGCTGGCCCTGCTCACCGCGACCGCCGGTCCCCTGGAACTGGGACCGCACGACGTATGGACCCTCTTCCACTCCAGCGCCTTCGACTTCTCGGTGTGGGAGATCTGGGGGTGCCTGATGTCGGGCGGACGCCTGGTCGTCGTCCCCTTCCTCACCACGCGCTCCCCGCAGGAGTTCCACTCACTGCTGGTCCACGAGCGGGTGACGGTCCTCAACCAGACCCCGTCGGCGTTCTCGGCCCTGCTCGACGCCGACGCGCGGCAGGGCGGCGGACTCGCGCTCCGGCTGGTCGTCTTCGGCGGCGAGGCCCTCGACCCGAGGATGCTGCGCCCCTGGTTCCGTCGCTATCCGACGACCGTCTGCCGCATGGTCAACATGTACGGCATCACGGAGACCACCGTGCACGTCACGGCACAGGACGTCACCCCGGCGCAGGCCGAGTCGGGATCGTCCTGCGTGGGCCGCGCGATCCCGGGCTGGTCGGTGTCCGTGCGCGACGGCCGGGGGCGCGTCCTGCCCATCGGCGTGGCGGGCGAGATACACGTGGGCGGCGCCGGAGTCGCACGCCACTACCTCAACCGGGCCGACCTCACCGCCGAGCGCTTCGTGTGCGACGAGCGGACCGGCGAGCGCCGGTACCGCAGCGGCGACCGCGGGCGCATGCGGCCCGACGGCTCCCTGGACCACCTCGGCCGCCTCGACGAGCAGGTGAAGCTGCGGGGTTTCCGCATCGAACTGGGCGAGGTCCGCTCGGTCCTCCTCGACGACCCGGCCGTCGCCGAGGCGGCGGTGCTCCTGGAGGAGGGAACGGACAGCGCCTACGCCCGGCTCGTCGCCTACGTCGTCCTGCGGCACGGCACCACGGCCGACGTCCGGCGCAGGACGGGGACCGTGCTGCCCGAGCACATGGTGCCCGCCGCGATCGTGTCGCTCCCCGCCCTGCCGCTGACCGTGAACGGCAAGCTGGACCGGTCCCGGTTGCCGGCGCCCGCGGGGGCGGCGGAGCCGGGACCCGCGCCGGCGGCGGCGCCACCGGCCGGGCAAGGGGCGTCCCCGGTCGCCGGCACGGCGGAGACCGTGCTTGCGGTGTGGCGGACGGTCCTGGACGAAGCGACGGGGCCCGACGACGACTTCTTCGAGATGGGGGGGAACTCCCTGGCCGCCGTACGCCTGCTCGCCGCGCTGCGGGACCTGGGGCTGCCCGCCCTGTCGCCGCGCGACCTCTACGTGCACCGGACCGCGGCCAAGCTCGCGGCGCTGGCCGACGCCAGGGGGGCACGCTCATGACCACCGTGGTGAAGGACACGGCCCCCGGGGCCTTCGACGGCCGGCGGCCGCGGCTGGTGCGCCTGGGGCAGAGCCGGTGGTGGCTGCACAGCGACTTCGGACTGCGCGGCGCGGGTTTCCCGGTCACCGAGGTCACGAGACTGTCCGACTCCCGGCTCGCCGCGTCAGCCGGCCAGGACCTGACCCCCGCGGAGTTCTCGGCGCACTACGCCGCGGCACTCCGCCGGCTGGCCGGCCCGCTGCGCGCCCTCGCGTCCGATCCGCGGCTGCGTGAGGCGGTCGCCTGGCAGAACCTCGACGTCCTGGACAACTGCCTGAACAAGGTGGCGTCCGGCCGGCCCGTCGCCGGGTCGGTCAGGCGCCGCCACGAGACGACCCTGGCCAAGTACCTCCAGCGGTACACCGTCAAGAACGACACCATCGGCTTCTTCGGACCGGTCTGCTGGGCGGAGGTCACCCCGGACGCCGCCGGCCTGGCCGTGCACAACGGCGACCGGTTGCTGGCACGACGCTCGGTGTACTTCGAGTCCTGGGCGATCGACGCGCTCGCCGCCGTCTTCGCCGACGACCCCGAGGTGTTCCCGTGGCTGCGGCCCGCTGTCGCCCCGGGGTGGTCGTGGGACGGCGTGACCGCCCGGGACCCCAGGGGCCGTCAGGTCGGCCTGGACGCGGACGAGGCCGCCCTGCTGCGCGCCTGCGACGGCGTACGTCCCGTTCGTGAGCTGGCGTCCCGGTGCGCGGGCATCGACGCCGAGCGGACCGCACGCGCCTTGGCGGACCGCGGTCTGCTGGTGCTCTCGCTGGCCGGTCCGGTGGAGGCTCGCCCCGAGGACACCCTGCGTACCAAGCTGCTCGGCATCGGCGACCCGGCTCTGCGGCGCCGGCTCCTGGCCGATCTGGAGGCGCTCGTCGCCGCGCGTGACCGGGTCGGCGCGGCGGCCGGCGACGCCGAGGGGGTCGCCACCGCCCTGCGCGAGCTGCGCGACACCTTCGAGCGGCTGACCGGCGTGAGCGCATCCCGCCGTGCGGGGTCGATGTACGCCGGACGGACCGTCGTCTACGAAGACACCGAACGCGACACCCGCCTCCGGCTCGGAGGCGGCCTCCTGGACGACCTCGCGGGATCCCTGGCACCCGTCCTCGACAGCGCCGACTGGCTGGCGGGCCGCGCCGCCCAGGTCTACGAGGAGCGGTTCACACAGATCCACGAGCGGCTTCGGCGGCGCGGCGGACGCGACGAGGTGCCGCTGGCGCTGCTCGTCGGCGCGGCCACCCCGGACCTGGCGTACTCGCCGCGGACACCGCCGCCGCTGGTGGAGCGGCTGGCCGCCGAGTTCCGCGAACGCTGGGCGCGGATTTTGCGGTTGCCGCGCGACGCACGACGTCACGCGGTGTCCCCGGCCGAGCTCGCGGAGGGGGTCCGCCGGGAGTTCCCGCCCCTTCCCGTGCGCTGGTCCGCGGCCCGGCACCACGCGCCGGACCTCATGATCGCCGCCGCGAGCACGGAGGCGGTGGACCGGGGGGAGTTCCTCTTCGTGCTGGGCGAGATGCACGTCGCGATGAACACCCTGGAGTCCCGCTTCTTCACCGAGCAGCACCCCCGTCCCGCCCGGCTGCTCGCCGACGCGGAGGCCGACCACCGCGGACGACGCGTGGTGGCGGTTCCCTCGCGGGGTTCCGCCAGTGTCACGTCGCGCACCTACCCGCCCGCCCTGCTCTCCCCCGACTACGTCTACTGGACGATGCACCCGGACGCGACGGGCGCCCCGGGGCCCGTCCTTCCCACGGCGGATCTGGTGGTCCGCTCCGAGGACGGCCGGCTGGTGGTGCACGACCGGGCCCGTGGCGGCCGGTACGACCTCCTGGAGGTTCTCGGGGAGTACCTGTCCGGCGTCGTCGTGGGGACGTTCGGCATCGCGTCCGCCGCGCCCCACCGGCCGCGCATCTCGGTGGGCCGCCTCGTCCTGGCCCGGGAGGCATGGTCCTTCCCCGTCGACGGCATGGGCTGGGCGCGGACGAAGGACGAGGCGGCACGCTACCGCGCCGCGTGGCAGTGGCACCGCGACCAGGGGTTGCCGCAGCGCGTCTTCTACCAGGTGCCCGGAGAGGACAAGCCGCTCTTCCTGGACTTCGCCGCCCCGGCCCTGGTGAACCTCGCCGGCGCCACGCTGCGCAGGTGCGCGCAGGACTTCCCGGAGGCAGCGGTGGGCTTCAGCGAGATGCTCCCGGACACGGACGACTGCTGGCTGAGGGACGCCCGCGGGGCGGCGTACACCTCCGAACTCCGCCTGCTGTTCACCGACCCGGTGCGCGACGGCCGGGACGGGACGTACGCAACCGGTGAACCCGTCAGCGAACCCGGAGGAGGCTCATGAGCACGCGCCCGGCAGACACGGCGTCCTGGCCGGAACCCGCGACGGCGGGGCAGACCTCGATGTTCTACGCCGCCGAGAAGGACCCGAGCGGCAGTTCGTTCACCACGGACTTCACCGTCACCGTGGACGGCCCCCTGGACCGGGAGCGCGTCCGGCGGGCCGCCGCACTGCTGACGGCGGCGACGCCCTCCCTGCGGCTGCGGCTGACCATAGACGACTGGACCGGTGAGGTCGTCCAGTCGTTCTGCGACGATCCCCTGGACGTCGAGTGGCACACCATCGCCGAGGACGAGGTGCCCGCCCTCGTCGCCCGCAGCGGCGAGCGGCCGGTCGAGGCCGACGACGGTCCCCTGGCGCGGCTCGTCGTGGCCGAACACGGCTTTGACCGGCACACCGTTTCGCTGGTCATCCATCACCTCGCCATGGACGGGCTGAGCCAGATCCCGTTGCTGCGGCAGCTCGGCGCGGCGCTGGCCGGCAGGCCCCGGCACCAGCCCGTGGCGGTGTACCGCCAGGCCGTCCGGGAGGTGCGTGCGGCGGAGGAGGCCGCACTGCGTGACGACCGCGACCACTGGTACGAGCGGGTTCCCTCGACTCTGTCCCTGGCCGGCTGGAACACGCCCGCCGTCCGCGCGGCCGACGCCGGCGGCCCTTCGGCGGACGGGCCGGGGTGCTCGCGCGAGGCGCTGCCCCCCGAAGCGGCCAAGCAGCTGGAGATCGCGGCCACGCGGTCCGGCGTACGGGTCTCCCACCTGCTGACGGCAGCCGTGCACCATGCGAGTCCCGTCCGGCCGGGCGGCACGACGGCGGTGTGCAACGCCGCGTCGGTACGCCCACGGCACGGTGAACTGGCCGACGTCATAGGCAACTTCGTCAACGAGGTCCCACTGCTGGCGGCGGTCGGGCCGGACCGGTCCGTGGCGGACACCGCCCGCGCGAACCGGCAGCGGTGGAGTGAGGACCTGCGCAAGCGCACCTTTCCCTTCGCCACGCTCGCGACCCGGGTCCCGGCCCCGCAGCCGGGCAGGGCCCCGGCCCTGGACAGCGTCGTGATGAGCTACCGCCGGCTGCCCCGCGGGATCGGCTGGGAGGACGGCGGTCTGAGCTTCTCCTCGTCCCTCTACAGCCGCTACCCGACCGCGAAGACGGAGATCGCGGTGCGGTTCTTCCACGACGGTGACGAACTGGAGTACGAGGTGCAGTGGGGCCGCAACCTCCCGGCCGGGGCGGGCGAGGAGTTCCGCGTCCGCCTGGCGGCCGCCCTGCGGACGCTGTGAGGCATGCCGCACAGGACCTCCGGGGCGCTGCCCCGGAGGTCCTTCCTCGTCGTCCGCCCGGCGACGGGCGGGAGCGGGGCGTGCCACGGGCCCCTCGGCCGCGGACGGCTGAGGGGCCCGGCCGGCCGCTGCCTGGACGGCGGCGGCACGACTCCCTCACCGCCGTGCCGTGCGCCCTACCGCGTGAGGGAGGGCAGCGGCCCGGGGTGCGGGGCGGCTCGCTCGTGTCCGAACGCGGAGACGAGGCCGTAGGCCGACGCACGGTCCCCGGCCGGCCGGCTCCGCGGATCACCGGGACCCCGCAGCCCGAGCAGGAAGACCGCCACGAGTTCGGGCAGCCGGTACCAGCCGCCCCGGTTCCCCGGCCCGGCCGCGTGCGTCACGAAGTGGGCGTCCACGAGTTCTTCCAGCAGGTCGGCGGCGACCGACCGGTCCACGTTCAGCTCGTCGGCCGCGGTGGCGACCGGGAAGGCGCCGTCCACCCCGCCCAGCGCGGACAGCAGGGCCCGGTGGGCGGCGGGCAGCAGGCGGTAGGCCGCCTCCAGACCGTCACGGACGGCGACCGAGCCGTGGGCCAGCTCGTCGAGCCGCCGCCGTGGATCCGCCAGGCGCATCGCCATCGTGCGCAGGGACCAGTGCGGCCGCGAGGCAAGCCGGGTCCCGACGATCCGCACGCCCAGGGGAAGCCCGCCCGTCAGCTCGGCGATCCGGCAGGCGGCGGACGGCTCGGCCCGGACACGGCTCTCGCCGATGATCGCGCCCAGCAGCTCCACCGCCTCGCTGTCGTCGAACGCGCCGATCCCCACCAGGGCCGCGCCCGGCGGGCACACGTTCCGGAACCGTGAGGTGAGCAGGACCGCACAGGAGTCGCTCCCCGGCAGCAGCGGGCGCACCTGCGCCTCGGTGGCGGCGTCGTCGAGGAAGACCAGCATGCGGCGCCCGGCCAGCAGGCTCCGGTACAGCGTGGCGCGCTCCTCGACGGTGTCCGGGACCGAGGCGGCGGGAACGCCCAGCGTCCGCAGGAACCGCCGCAGGATTTGAGCGGGCGCGAGAGGCTCGCGGCTGCCTCCGAGGTCGGCGAAGAGCTGGCCGTCGGGGAAGCGCTCGGCAGCGAGCCGGTGGGCCACGTGCAGGGCGGTGACGCTCTTGCCGGTTCCTCCGGCACCCGAGAGGGCCACCACCGTCACGGGACCGCCGGCGGCCGGGCGTGCGAGCCGGCTGCCCAGGAGGTCGAGGAGCGCCCGCCGCCCGGCGAAGTCGGTGATGCCGGCGGGAAGTTGCCGGGGAGCCGTCACCTGTGGCGGCACCCCGCCCTGCCGGGGCGCGGCCAGCGCCGGGTCGTGCGCGAGGATCTGTGCCTCCAGCCTCTGCAGTTCCTGGCCGGGTTCCAGCCCCAGTTGGTCGACGAAGTGGCGCCGGCCGCTGCGGTAGACCTCCAGCGCCTCGGCCGACCGTCCGGCCTGGTGGAGCGCGCGCATCAGCTGCTGACGGGGCCGCTCACGCAACGGGTGCCGGGCGACCCTGATGCCCAGTTCGCCGATCACGTCGTCGTAGCGTCCCAGAGCCAGCTTCCACTCGGTGCACCTGTCCAGGGCGTTCAGCCGCTCCTCGCTGACGATCAACGCCTCGCCTTGTACGAGCGCGCTGTCGACGTCCGCGCAGAAGGACCCCTGCCAGCCGGCGAGCGCCTGCTCCAGCAGCGGGACAGCCTCCTCCAGCCGGCCGCGCTGCGCCAACGAGGCCGCCGCCGCGGACCGCTGCTGGAACACGTGGAGGTCGATCAGCTCCGGTTCGGTGCGCAGCAGGTAGCCCTGGGGAGCGGTCTCGATCGAGGCGCGCGCTCCCTGCGCGCGCAGCAGTCGCCGCAGTGCCGACACACACCCCTGGATCTGGTTGCGCGCGGTCTGCGGCGGCAGGTGTGCCCAGACCGCCTCGATCAACGTGTCCTGTGAGACGGTCCGGTTCACGGACAGGAGCAGCAGCGCGAGCACCACCCGCTGCCGACGGGAGGCGACATGGGTACGGCGGCCGCCACGCACGAGTGCCACCGGCCCCAGAACCTCGAAGCGGACCTCTTCGCCGGGCAGGGCCTCGGGTGTGGTGTCCTTCATCCGCCGGCCCCCTCCGCGGGCAGCGGCAGGCCGCCGGTGCGGGCAGGCGTCCCGGTCACCGGGCGGGAGCGCCACGACCCGGTCGGCGGGCGGGAGCTCCCGTGGTGGGCCGTCGCCGCCCCGGTGCCCCGCCGGCCCGGGCCCGCCGCCGGGACGGCCCGGCCCATGACCGGATCCGCGGCGGCACACCCCGCCGCGCGGCGTCCACCGCCCGGCGCGGGGAAGGTGCCGGGCCCACTCGGGCGGCGGGCCCCGGCCCGCCGCGACGCCGCAGGCACACACCCAGGTTGAACCACGGACATGGCAGCATCCACCACCTCTGGGGAAAGGGACCAGTGCGGTCCCGACCAGTCGACCACGTCCGCGCGGCCGTGATAAGTCACGGATTGCCGCTACCCACCGCGCACGGCGCGGCCCCGGCGCGAGCCGCTCCCCCTCCCGGCCGTCGCCCGACAGAGCGCCGACAGAGGCGTGACAGGGACGCTCGCTAGCGTCACGAACGGCGCCTGCCCGGCCCGGGCCGGCACGAAGGAGTCCATCACCGCGGGGATACCGGGCGCAGGCGCTGCCGACGCGTGGGGCGCCGGCGCATCGGGACGCCTCTGGACGAACCGCGTAGCGAGAGGTGACACGATGACAGGTCCACCCGCACCGGTACGGCGCGCGTCCCGTCCGCTCCACGGCCTGCTGGTCTCGGGCTTCGTCTCCGTCACCGGCACGGCGATGTCCGAGGTGGCCATCCCCTGGTACGTGCTGGACACCACGGGCAGCACGGCCCGCACAGGTGTCGTGGCCTTCGCCGAGACGGCCCCGTACGTCCTGCTGCAAGCCCTGTCCGGTCCCCTGGTCGACCGGGTCGGGGCGCGTCGCGCCTACCTCGTGGGAAACACACTGGCAGCGGGTGGACTGGCCGTCATCCCGGTGCTGGGTCTCGCCGGTGCGCTCGGTCTCGGCCGGCTGGCGGTGCTCGTGGCCCTGGCGGGCGCGGCACGCGGTGTGTCCGACTGCGCCGCCACCGTACTGCTGCCCGTCGCCGCGGAGCGCGGGCGGTTCCCGCTGGCGCGCGCGGTGGCGTTGTCGGCCGGGGCCACCCGCACCGCGGTCATCGTCGGATCCTCCCTGGCGGGTGTCCTGCTCGCCGCGACGGACGCCCTGCGGGTGGTCGCGGTCACCGCGGCCGCGTTCGCCGCCGCCGCGGTGCTGGCCGCCGTGTGTCTGCCCGGCCAGAGGCAGCCGGTACCGCGCGCGGGTGACCGCCTCTCGCCGCACCGGTACCGGTCGGAGCTTGCCGAGGGCCTGCGCTTCCTGCGCGCCGACCGCCTGCTGCTCGGCATCCTCGTGCTGATCGCCGTGACGAACCTGCTGGACCAGGCGTTCAGCGCGGTGCTGCTGCCGGCCTGGGTGAAGTCGGCCCTGGACAGCCCGCAGGCACTGGGGCTCATCACGGGGACCATCGGCGCCGGCGCCGTGCTGGGCAGTGCGGCCAGTGTGTGGCTCGCACCGAGGCTGCCCCGTCTGGCAGCCTTCCGCTTCGGTTTCCTGCTCGCGGGCGCGCCGCGCTTCCTGATGCTGGCGGTGGCGACCTCGCTCGCGCCCGTGCTCACGGTGAGCCTGGTCGCCGGCGCGATGAGCGGCCTCGTCAACCCTCTCATCGGCGCGCTGCAGTACGAACGCATCCCGCCGCATCTGCACGCACGGGTCCTCGGCGCGGTCAAAGCCAGCGCCTGGGCGGGCATTCCGGTCGGCGGACTGCTGGCGGGGGTGCTGGCCGACGCCATCGGTCTGCGGGGCGCGATCCTCGCCACCGGAGCGGTGCTCCTCGCGGCCACGCTCGTTCCCTTCGTCATGCCGTCCTGGCGGTCCATGGACGGAACGACACCCGCGGAGCCGTCCCCCGGCGAGGACATGCCGGCAGGCCGGCGCAACCACGTCCCCTGACCAGCACCGCCGGCCGGGCACCGCCGTCCGCGGCCCATGGCGGGCCCAGACCCGTCTTCAATGGCGGACCGTCACCGCCCCACCGGCGTCCTACGGCAGCGTCGGAGAAGCCACGGCTCCCACCGCGGAGACAGCGGGCCGGCGCGACCGGTCCCTTTCCCGGAGCGGTCGCGCCGAGGCGGCCGGAGGCACATGCCGGTGTCCCGTGGCGGGAGCGGCGGCTTCTCCCGCGGCGCCGTCCCCCGGCAAGGACATGCCGGCAGGCCGGCGCAACCACGTCCCCTGACCGGCGCCGCCAGCCGGGCACCGCCGTCCGCGGCCCATGGCGGGCCCAGACCCGTCTTCATGACGGACCGTCACCGCCCCGCCGGCGTCCCACGGCAGCGTCGGAGAAGCCACGGCTCCCACCGCGGAGACAGCGGGCCGGCGCGACCGGTCCCTTTCCTGGAGCGGTCGCGCCGAGGCGGCCGGGAGAGCACCGCGAGCCGGACCCGGCGCGCCGGCGCCCGCTGCGTCCGGCGGTGTTCATTCCTCCGCGGCCCTCGAGCCGGGCGTCTCGGGCGACGCCGGCATCCGCGCGGACCGCGCCCGCGCGGCATGCCTCATCTGGTGCTCCCACAGGTTCCAGCACACCCGTTCCACGCCGCGTTTGAGGTAGCGGCGGTAGGTGCTGAAGGAGACGGAGAGCTGACGGGCCGCGGCCTGCTGGGTGTTGCCGCCCTCCACGTACGTCGCCCACACCGCGGCTTTCAGCCCCTTCGCCTTGGGATCCTGGTCGATGGCCTCCACAGCCCGGAGCATCAGCCTGCGCAGCGTCTGTTCGGGGTCGTCCGCACGGTCCACGACGAACCCCGCCTGCAACAGCGGGTTGGTGAGGAAACGTTCCCGTTGGTGCCAGGTACGGAGGGCGTCGTGCACCGCCTCGTCGAAGACGGTCCTGGACAGCACGGTCATGTGCGGGAGGCGGCCGGCCTCCACGACTCCCGGTCCGGACAGCAGTTGGTTGTCCAGCAGTTCGGCCCACTCGGCCACCCCGGTCGCACGCCAGTCGTGCCCGAAGAGCGTCACCCCCTGGTCGGACAGGGCCGCGGTGACGGGTAACCGGTGGAAATCGGCGTACTCCAGCAGCAGCTGTACTCGGAGCTCGCCTTTCAGCACGTGGAACGACCAGGCGAGCCGGTCCTGGCGCAGCACCTCCCTGGTGACACGGGCCAGCATCCGGGACAGCACGGCGGGTCGTTCCGCCGCGCGCTTGCGGACGATCATGAAGCGGACCACCTGGACGAGGTCCCCGGGTCGCAGTCCCGTATGCGACTCGACGTGATCGCGTACCGAGCCGACCAGGGGATCGATGAGGACTTCCGCCGCGTCCCACCGGTCGAAGCGCAGCATGCCCTGGAAACCGACGACGTCGCCCGATCGCGTCGAGCGGTACACGTGGAAGCCCTCCGGCTGCCGGTGCAGCCAGAAGTCGAGGGCCGAGAGCCCTTCGGGCCCGAGGGACTCGGCAGCGAGGTCGCGTACGGCCCGGGTGTCGTCGACGCCACACGGTGACTCGTGGACGCTGTCGTGGCGGTCGCCCCAGTCGAACCCGGGGAACCGGTGCCCCCTGGCCTGGGCGAAGTTGAAGGCGGCCGCCGCCCTCAGCGACTCCGCTTCCGAGCGGCTGCGGACCGCGGCCTGCGCATGGGCCCGTATCTCCTTGTGCATCGCCCGGTACGCCTGCGGAGCCCGCCACTTGAGATCACGGTCCACCACTTCTCCCACCATGGTCACGGGGTGCAGTCCTTCGCGTCCCAGCACCGTGTACGGAAGACGGCGCAGCCAGTCGAAGGCCGCGTGGGCGTCGTCGGGCATGATCACGCGCAGCAGGTCCTCGGTGGTGTCCATGGCGTGCGCGCAGACGTCCAGCGCCCGCCGCTGTACGGGCGTGAGCGACGGATCGACCAGGCGGCGCCGGAGTTCCTCGACGACGTCGGGTGACGGACGCCACCGGCGGCCCGGTTCCGCACCGGCGTCCCCGGCGACGAGCCGGAGTGCCAGCGGATGCCCGTCGCAGAAGTCGATCCGGGCGCGGCGGCCGACGACCCGGTCACCCGTGCAGTCCCTCATCAGTCGCACCGACTCCGCGACGGACAGACCGCCGAGCCTGCGCACATGGAGGGCTTCGGGCCAGGCCAGATCGGTCTGCCAGTCCAGGCTCGGGGAACGCCGTCCCGCCAGGACGACCACCGAGCCGGGGGGCAACGTCGCGAGGAACCGCTCCCTGAGCCAGCCCTCCAGATGACGCAGGGCGTCGGCCGCGTCCACCAGCAGGACCGTTCGCCGGGTGCCGGAGACCTGTACCGCGGCGGTGAAGGCGTCCTCGGTGGGTTCGATGAGCCCCGCGTCCACCTCCAGGACGTCGAGGCCCCGGCGCCGGGCCTCGATGGCGAAACGTCTCAGCAGAGTCGTCTTGCCGATTCCACCGGGACCGTGCAGGGCCAGTACCCGCAGGCCGTCCGTCTGCTCGTCCAGCAACCGGGTGAAGACGGCGAGTTCGTCGTCCCTGCCGACGAAGCGGTGCACGAACGTCTCCTCGCGGGACCGGGCGGCTGCGGCGGCCTCCGGACCGGATGCGGGCGGCACCTCTTCACCGGTGCCTGTGGTTCTCAGGTTCATCACGAGATCGGAATCTGGTCGGCGAGGTCCGACGCTCTCCCGGCCGCCTCGGATCCGGGGCGGACACGGCAACCGCGCAGGGCGTACGTGCCCGTCCGCACGCACCCCTCGCCCCGGCGGCGTCGGGAGCAGTCACTCACCCCTCGTCCGGCTCATGGCGTCCAGCCGGGCCGGCACCGGGACACCCTGCTCTGACAACGCTGTCCGAACACTTCGGCCCGTTCGGCATCCGGAGGGTCAGGCACACCGCACGAGTTCCTGTATCGAGGTGTACCTCGTTCATGACCTCTCCTGGTGACACGTGCAGCAAGGTTTGCATTGTGGACCTAAGTCTAGGCCGAAAGTTTGTTGCCCATACCGGGCATGTCTCGTGAAAACCGCGTTTGCCCGGTCCTCCCCGATCATCGATGACCACGACTCAACCACAAATTGAACACGTGACTACGCGGAATACCGCCGCGATAGCCCGGAGTTGCCGGTGTCCCCGACCCTGGCCGCACAGGGCTGACCACATCTCCGCCCGATGGTTGCCCACGACGCGATGAGGAGTCGGACGTCCAGCCATGAACGATGATGAGAAACACACTCTTCCGGTCAGCTCGGCCGTCACGGCGGCCGGTGTGAAGCATGCGCTGCTCAGCTACCACTACCAGGACATCGGGGACATCGACGGATACGCCTCGCTCCTGGACAACGACGTCACGTTCGAGCATCCCGGCACACCCGCCCGACGGGGCGCCAACGAGGTGCTCAAGGCGCAGGCGGACCAGGCGACACTGTGCTCACGGCACGAACTGGTCAGGGTGGTGGCCGAGAACGACACGGTGGTGGTACTGGGGCGGCTGGTGCGTTCCGTCCCCGACGGCACCGTACCGGGGCCGCTCGGAGTGGACTTCGCCGACGTGTTCACGCTGTCCGCCCGGAGCCTCCTGCGGACCTGTCGCCGATACTACTTCGCGGCCCCCTCCGGCCGGCCGGGTCAGGTGGCGCCCGAGGACATGTAGCCGCGCGTACGCACAGCCGGTCCCGCCTGACGGACCAGGACGTCGGGCACCGGCGGGCGCCATGCACCACGAAGCGGCCGACAGGTGCGTCGGCCGCTGAGGCACGCACGGCATCGGGCGTCCCGGACTCGGACTTCTCGGCGTCCGACTGCTGTTGCCAGCCTCCTCACGCCTGCCGGCCGGCCCCTGGGCACCGGGGCACGGCAGCCACCCCGTTGCGAGGAACCGCGGCCAACTCCTCGCAATAGCCGGAGCATAGCGGCGGGGTCAACGCCGTCATTAGCGTGTGACCTGCAAGTACCAGGGCGGAACCGATCCCGGATTCCGCAAGGGGTGGACCAGGCAGTCCGCACGCCGGGAGACCCCGTGGTTCATGGAGGAACACATGTCGAACAAGTCCGCGGCGACCTGCGCCGCGACGGCACTCGTACGGGCCCGCACCGCTGGCGGAACGGACGGTCAGGCGCCTACGGCGGCAGACCCCGACACGTCCTGGGGCGGTTGACCCACCCGGGGACGTGCCGACGTCCCTGCCGCGGTCCGGAGACACGCACGGTGCTCTCCGCCCGTGAGCGGGCCCGCAGCACTCGGGCTGCGGGCCCCGGATCACACCTGATCGGACCCGCAGCCACCGCGACGGCCCGGACACGCGAACGAGTTGGGAGGCAATGGACCGGTGGAGACACTGTGTGACACAGACCTGATCGTGTACGCGCACTGCCTGGATCATCCCGGGCAGACCAGCCAGGACCTGGCAGCGTCGGCCGCTCTGGACGAGGCAGAGGTGCGACGCAGCGTGGCCAGGCTGCTCGACGCGCACTTGCTGGTGACGGCCGACGCGGCACGCGGACCGTCGGCCCCCCTGCACGCCGTGTCCCCCGAGGCCGCTGCCGCACGGGTCGCGGCCCCGGTGGAGGAGACGATCCGGCGGCAACGGCAGCAACTGTCCCAGGCACGAGCCGAGCTCAGCCGTTTCCTGCCGGTGTACCTGGACCGGGACCGCTCGCTCAACGCCGTGCGTGTCGTCGACAACGTCGTCGAGGTGCGCCACCTCCTCAACAAGGCCTCGCGATGGTGCCGCGCGGAGGTCAGGAGTGCGCAGCCGGGCGGCGGCGCGCGGAAACCGGAAGCCATGGACGAGGCCCTCGACCGGGATCGCGCCATGCTGCGGCGCGGCATCCGCCTGCGCACGCTCTACCACCACACGGCACGGTTCAACGGGCCCAGCCAGTCCTACGTCTCCGCCGCCTCCCAGCTCGGAGCGGAGTACCGCACGGTGTACGACCTCTTCGGGCGGCTCATCGTCTTCGACCAGGAACTCGCGTTCCTCCAGGCGCAGGACGACGAGTTCGGTGCCGTCGTCGTCCGGGAGAAGTCGATGATCGCCTACCTCACGGAGATCTTCGACCGGACCTGGCACACCGCGCAGCCGTTCTCCGACGCGCCCTCGGCCGGACTCGAAGGCACGGCCCGCGAGCTGCACCGGCCCATCCTGCGTCTTCTGGCCGCCGGTCTCAAGGACGAGGCCCTGGCACGGCGCCTGGGCATGTCACTTCGCACCACGCGCCGCCACATCGCCACCATCATGCAGGACCTCGGCGCGACCAGCCGGTTCCAGGCGGGGGTCATCGCCGCACAGCGCGGCCTGCTCGGCCGGTGAACAGGTCCTGTCGCCGGCGGCGTCACGCAGCCGGCCAACGCGGTCGCCGCGCCCGCGTGTCGCATGAACCCGGGCGCGGCAGCCCGCTCGGTCGCGAACCTCTGTTCCGAAACCGACACGTGTGACAGAGTCGACGTCGGCTCGCGAAGAAACATGCGGACGCCTTCCCGGTGCCATCTGCCCGTACGCCTCCGTGCACTCCGGAGCCAGGGCCGGCGCCGGTGTTCCGGCGGTCGGCTGAGGGGACATGACGGTGATGGAAGGGGTCCGTGGCAACGGCGGCGGCCGGCTCCCGGCGCTGTCCGCGCCGCAGTTCGTCGGCCGGGCCGACGAGCTGGGCACACTCGCGTCGGCGCTCGGACGTACCCCCGCGGTCGTGCTGATCGAGGGTGAGGCGGGCATCGGCAAGACCCGGCTGCTGCGCGAGTTCCTGGCGTCTCAGGCGGAGCGGGGCCGCCGCGCCCTGGTCGGTGCCTGCCTGGAGTTGCGGGTGCCGTACACCCTCGGGGCGGTCGTGGACGCCGTGCGCGACGGCGTCGACAACGTTGCCGGGCTGCACCTGAGCGGGCTGGGCGGCGCGCTCAGGCCGCTGTTCCCGGAGTGGGCCGGCGACCTGCCCCCGGCACCGGAGCCGCTGGAGGACGCCACCGCCGCCCGGCACCGGCTGTTCCGGGCCTTCGTCGAGGTCCTTGGCCGGCTCGACGTCGCGGTCCTCGCGCTGGAGGACGTCCACTGGGCCGACGAGGCGACTCTCGAGTTCCTGCTGTTCCTCGTCTCCCGCCGGCCGCAGCCGGTCAATGTGGTGCTGACCTTCCGCCGGGACGAAGTGCCGTCGGCCTCCCCGCTGTTGCGGCTGTCCTCCCGGCTGCCCCCCGACGCCCGTCCGGTCAGGCTGGCGCCGAGGCCGCTGGATGTCGCCGAGACCGCCTCGTTCATCTCCTCGATGCTGGCCGGCGGGCACGTCTCGCACGAGTTCGCGGCCTTCCTGCACGCGCGCACCGACGGAGTTCCCCTGGCGGTGGAGGAGTCGGTGCGCCTGATGCACGACCGCGCCGATCTGATCCGCCGCGACGGCGGTTGGGCGCGACGCCGGCTGGACCGCATCGAGGTCCCGCCGACGATCCGCGACGCCATGCTCGAGCGCGTCCAGCGGCTCGGCCCCGGCACCCGCGCCGTCCTGTACGCGGCGGCGGTGCTCTCCAGCCCGGCCGACCACGCGACGCTGCTCGCCGTCACCGGCCTGGCGGAGGAGCGGTTCGCCGAGCAGTCGGCCGAGGCGCTCGGCAGCGGCCTGCTGCGCGAGGACGCCTCCGGGCAGTGGTCGTTCCGGCATCCGCTGGCGTGTGACGCCGTGTACGACGCCATCCCCGCCGGGGACCGGCGTGTCATGCACCTGCGGGCGGGCCGGGCGCTGCGGCGGTGGCCCGTGCCCCCGGTGGCGCAGCTGGCGCGGCACTTCCGGCTGGCCGGCGACGTCGAGGCCGCGTGCCGGTACACCGAGGAGGCGGCCGACCTCTGCGTCCAGTCCGGGGACGTGGCCACCTCGGCGCTGCTGATCCACAGCCTGGTCGCCACCGTCCCGCTGCCCGCCGGGGTACTGGTGCGTCTGGTGACGAAGATCCAGTTCCAGGCGCTGTCCGGGTCCGACCCGTACTCGGCGATCATCGCCTCGCTGCGTTCGGCCCTCGCCGGCCAGGTCCTCACGCCGGCGGAGCAGGCGTCCGTCCGCTTCCAGATCGGCCGGGTCCTCATGGTGGCGGGCGAGATCGAGGCGGGCCGCGGCGAGATCCTCACCGCGATCGCCCATCTGCCGCCCGGCTCCGTGGAGATGGCGCGCGCCCGTGTCCTGCTGGCCCTGCCGCTGGGGAACGCGCGGCCGGTCCGGGAGCACCTGCGGTGGCTGCGCGAGGCGCCGCCGCTGACGCGGTCGATGGCCTCCCTCGACCGACTGCACCTGTCGGTGGAGCGCGCGTTCGCGCTGCTCATGCTGGGCGAGGAGGCCGGCTGGGCGGCGGCCCGGGAGATCCCGGACGACGTACCGGAGCCGCGGGCGGCGTCCATCGTCGTGAGCGGCCACACCAACGTCGGCGAGGAGGCGACGCGGTGGGGCCGGTACGAGGAGGCCAGGGCACGGCTCGCCAGGGCCCGGACCCTCGCCGAGCGCCACCAGCTCCTGGACTACCTGGACAGCATCGCCTCCTCCCGGGCCCACCTGGACTGGTTCACCGGCGCCTGGTCCGGACTCGCCGAGCGGACGGCGCGCCTGCTCGAGGACGACAGCGGCGTACGGCTGAAGGACCGGTGCGAAGCGGCCCTCGTGGCCGGCCTGCTGCACGCCGCCTCCGGAGACCGGGAGGCGGCCGGGGAGCGGCTGCGTTTCGCCGGACGCGACGACCAGCAGCGCATCGAGGCCACGGCGGCGCTGGCCCAGTTGTGCCTGCGCGACGGCGACGTGGACGAGGCGCTGCGGCTGACGGACCAGCTCGCCGAGATCGCCGTCGGCGGCGGCCTGTGGTCCCGTGCCGTCGAGTTCGCCCCCGCGCGCACCGCCGCCCTGGCCGCCGCCGGCCGGCTCGGAGCCGCCTCGGAGGTGGCGGACGCTTTCGAGAGGGCCCTGGGCGACAGGGACGCGCCGGCGGCCCAGGCCGCCCTCGTCCTGTGCCGCGCGCTCGTGGCGGAAGCCGACGGCCGCCTCGCGGACGCCGCCACGCTGTTCGCCCGTGCGGCCACCGCGTGGGAGGCGCTGCCCCGGCCGTACGACGCCCTGCTCGCCAGGGAACGCTCCGCCCGCTGCCTGCTCGCCGGGGGCCGGGAGGAGCCGGCGCTCCCGGCGCTGGCGGACCTCGCCCGGGCGCTGTCGGAACTCGGCGCCGCCAACGACGCCGACCGGATCGTGCGGTTCCTCGCCGGGCGGGGGCGCACGGTGCCGGCGGTGACGCGCGGCCGGGGGCGTCCCGGCTACGGCAACCGGCTCTCGCCGCGCGAGCTGGAGGTGGCCCGGCTGCTGGTGGAGGGGCTGACCAACCGGCAGATCGCCGACACGCTGGTGGTGTCGGTGCAGACGATCGCCAGCCAGGTGAAGTCGGCGATGCGCAAGATGGGCGTCACCTCGCGCACGGCGCTCGCGGTCAGGGTCGTCGAGTCGGGCCTCGTCGGCGATCCGGACCGGTCGAGCGCCGGCGGCCTGGACCGGTCGAGCCCGGCGACCTGAACCCGCGGGCCCGCGCGCGACGAGTGAATTCGGCACGCCGTCCGGGGGACGACGAAAAGTCCGGTGCCGGACGACGGGATTAAATCCCGCATCCGAGCGATCGTTCCGGCCGCCGGCACGACCGCACACTCATGGCCATGCCACCCGCCGAGCCCCCGACGCCCGCCCCGGAAGACGCCCCGTCCGCACCGGAACCCCGTCCCCTGGACGAACCCGTGCCGGCCCGGCCGCCGTCCGACCGGGCGGGCTCCGCCACCCCGGACGACGCAAGGACCGGCGCCGGCGACGACGCCGAGTACGAACCGCTCTGACGCGGGGGCCACGGCGCGGGGCGCCGAACAGCCCGGGATCGCCGGCCGGCCGGCGTCCTCGGGCGCACGGGGAGTCCGATCGCCGACGCGCCGCGGGTCCCCGGCCCGGACCTGTGCGCACGTTCCACGTCATTCCTCACAAGGGAGACTCATCGATGAGGTCAAGCGCAAGACGGGGCGTCAGAAGACGCCGTGGCGCGGTGACCGTCGGTCTGGCCGTCCTCGGCATGCTCGTGTCGACGACGACGGCCCAGGCCGCCGGCCCCGACCGGCAGGCGCCGCCGCCGGCCGGCGCCGCACGGACGCACAGCCCGAAGACGGCCACCGGCGGCGACCTGGCCCGGTTCGTGTCCGCGTCCGGCGGCTCCGTCCCGGTCACGCTCGTCACCGGCGACACCGTGCGCGTCGGTGTGGACGCCGGCGGCAAGCCGGTCGTCCGCGGCACCGACGGCGCGCCCCGGCCGGACGGACTGCCGGTCGTGTTCCACACCTTCGCCCGCCAGGGCACGGTGTACGTCGTACCGGACGACGCCCTCGCACTGGTCGGCCAGGGACTGCTCGACTGGTCGCTCTTCGACCTCGGCCAGTTGGTGACGCTCGTCGCCGCGGGCAGGGACGGCACGGTGCCGGTGCTCGTCACCTACACCGGCACCGGCGCGGCCGACCGGACACGGAAGGTCGCCGGTGCGTCCGGCGGCCGGGCGCTTCCGAGCATCGACGGCCGCTCGATGAAGATCGCCGACGACGGACGGTGGTGGCGGGGGGTGCGGGGCAAAACGGCCTCCACACCGGCCGCCGCACGGTCGGCCGGCTCCCTGACCGGGGTCGAGAAGGTGTGGCTCAACGGCCTGTCCCACATCGACCTGGAGCAGTCGGTGCCGCAGATCGGCGCGCCCGTCGCCTGGGCACGCGGCTACGACGGCACCGGGGTGACCGTGGCGGTGCTGGACACCGGTATCGACGCCACCCACCCGGACGTGTCCGCGAGCATCGTCGGGAAGGCCGACTTCACGGGCAGTCCCCAGGGCGCCAAGGACGGGCACGGGCACGGCACCCATGTGGCGTCCACGGTCCTGGGCAGCGGCGCCGCGTCCAAGGGGCTGCGCAAGGGTGTCGCACCCGGCGCCAAGCTGCTGGTGGGCAAGGTCTGCGACGACAAGGGCGAGTGTCCCGACGACGCGATCATCGCGGGCATGGACTGGGCCGCCCACTCCGGGGCCAAGGTCGTCAACCTGAGCCTGGGGGGCGAACCCACCGACGGCACCGATCCGATGAGCCAGGCGCTCAACGAGCTCAGCCGCACCACCGGGACCCTGTTCGTGGTCGCGGCCGGCAACTCCGGTCTCGTCGCCCAGAAGGTCGTCACCCCGGGCTCCGCCGACGACGCCCTGACCGTGGCGGCCGTGGACAAGAACAACGAGATGGCGCAGTTCTCCAACCGGGGGCCGCGCATCGGGGACGGTGCCGCCAAGCCCGACATCGCCGCCCCGGGCGTCGACATCGCCGCCGCGCGCGCCGCGGGCACGGCCATGGGCACGCCGGTGGACCAGTACTACACCAAGGCCAGCGGGACCTCGATGGCGACGCCGCACGTCGCCGGCGCCGCGGCCATCATCGCCCAGCAGCATCCGGAGCTGACCGGTCAGCAGATCAAGGCACTGCTGATGGACACCGCCACCGACCTGGGACACGACATGTACGCCCAGGGCACCGGCCTGGTCGACCTGGCGACCGCGACCGATCCGCGGATCGTCCCGAAGGGGAACCTGAACTTCGGCCGCCGTACCTTCCCGCACTCGCCGGTGACCAAGCAGATCACGTACACCAACCGCACCGACAAGGCGACCACGCTGCATCTGTCGATGCCGGTCTCCTTCGGCGACGGCAGGCCGGCCCCGGCGGGACTGTTCACCCTCGGCACGGACACGGTGGTCGTCCCCGCGGGCGGGTCCGCCCAGGTGCCGGTGACGCTCGACGGCAGGGTACTGGGCACCGACGGCCCCTACGGCGCCTACAACGGCCTGCTGAGCGCCCGTGACGACTCCGGTGCGATACAGCTGAACTCCAGGATCCACACCCTCGTCGAGGCCGAGAAGTTCCCGCTGACCCTCCACGTCGTCCCCCCGGCGGGTGCCACCGACGTCCGTTACGGCACCGCCGACTTCACGCCGGTCGACGACCAGGTCTACCTGCACGCGGGCAAGGTGTTCGAGACGGGCGCGGAGAACGTGACCGAGCAGCTCTTCCGCGGCACCTACGCGGCCCAGATCCCGGTCACCTGGCGGGACGCGGCGGGCGAGGTGCAGCAGGCCACGCCGATGGCAGCGGAGGTGAGCCTCACCCAGGCGACCACGGTCACGCTGGACCTGCGCAAGGCCAGGCCGTTGCGCGTGCGGTACCCGGAATCCACCGAGACCTACAACGCGACCGACGTCGTCGACCGGGTCTCGGCGACCGGGGCCTGGTCGATGGGCTCGGCCACCGCGTTCGACTACCGCGCCACCGAACCGAACTGGTGGGTGCTGCCCACCGGCAAGGTGACCCAGGGCACCCTCACCCACGACTTCTACAGCTCGGCGACGACGCCCGTCGTCACCATGCGCGCCACCGGCGGCGGCGCCCCCTCCACCCTGTCCCCCCGCTACGTGACCCCGGACGCCTCGCTGGCCGAGACACAGGCGTGGCTGCGCGACAACGGGGACCCGAGCACCCGGCAAGCCGCGATCCCGGTGCCGCGCCTGCCGGTCGGGGGACACCTGCCGGTGGTCCACGCCGGCACCGGCACCGCGGCCGAGCTCGCGGACGTCGACGCCCGGGCAAGCTCGTCCTCCTGACGCCGGCCGACATCTGCCAGGGCGCCTGCGACCACACGGAGCTCCGCAAGAGGGTGGCCGCCGCAGCCGACGCCGGCGCCACCGGCGTGCTGGTCTCGGCACCGGGCCTCACCTCCCTCGGCAATCCGGCGACGTTCGACGAGTGCCTGGACGGGCCGCAGAGCTGCCCGGCGATCCAGCCGTACGCCGCACTGCCCGTCGTGAGCCTGCCCTACGCCCAGGCCGAGGCCCTGATCAAGCGGATCGAGGCCGACCCGTCGCACGTCCGGATCGGCCTCGGCGGCAGCGTCGTACCGAGGGCGTACGCCGCCACGTACCACGACAACGGACAGATCCGGCCGAGCGACTACCGGATCGGCGAGGACGGCCTCGACCGGGTCGACCTCCACTTCCACGCGGCACGCCCCGGGGAGGTGCACCAGCTGAGCTGGCTGCAGTCCCTCCAGGCCACGCCCGCCACCTCGCAGGTGTCCCTGCCGCACCCCTCCACGCAGCGGACCATGACGGCCTTCGTCAAGCGGGAGGACAACGCCATCAGCCGGTTCACCGCCTCCTGGGCCGAGCACGGAGCGGACTACTTCATCGCGCACAACCGCCAGGAGGTGAACGACCTGGTCCTCACCGGCAGGAACGACATCGACTGGAACGCGGGGCCGGCCGTGCCGGGCGCCGCGCGGCAGGTGCGGACCGCGTCCGGCTTCACGATCGCGGCCGGACCGTGCTCGGGCTGCCGGCAGGGCGACACCTTCTACCCCACCCTCTACCTGACGGGCAGCGGCGGCGGACGCCAGGCCCTGATCGGCATCGTCGGCGACGAACTGCTCCAGCACGACTTCGTCAACCTGTCCTCGTGCGGGACGGCTCCCTCGCCCACGGTGCCGAACCTCGACTCCGTCTGCGACTTCACGCTGCTGGACGCGTCCGGTGACGAGATCGGGCGTCGCACGGAGCACCTCCCCGACGTGGACTGGACGACCCTGTGATGGCACTCGACACCGCGAAGGAGACCGACACGATGAGCACCCCGGTGACATCGGCGCGGCGCAGGAGAGGAGCCCTCATGGCGCTCGCCGCCGCAGCGGTGCTGGCGCTCGCCGGCTGCAAGGGCGGTGACCTCGTCTCCTACGACCTCCCGGCCAAGTCCGCCCGGTACACGTTCCAGACGCGGACCAACGACGTCACCACGGTGTGGCAGTACGACTCCGCCACGGCGACCAAGGACGACGCCCCGGAGCAGAACCCGTGCATCGGCGAGCTGGTCGGCAGCAACCAGGCGGCCTGCCGCCCCGAGCCGCTGATCTTCCTGCGCTACGACTTCGGCCTGGCTCTCGACAACACGGCCAAGGCCGGGGAGAAGCACGAGGTCACCGTCGTCGGCTACTACCAGCCGCGGCTCACCGCGCTGCCCGAGGTGACCTCGCTGAAGGCGGAGACCACCTTCGACGGAGGCAGGACCTGGCAGCCCGCGGCCACGAAGGCGGCCGGGAAGAACACGTTCACCACCACCATCAGCAATCCGCGGCGGGAGAAGGCCGCCGAGGGCGTCGGACTGAGGATCAGCGCCACCGACAGCCAGGGCAACACCGTCCGGCAGACCATCCCGACGGCGTACACGCTGCGCTGACGATCCCCCATGGGCGCGACGGAGCGGGGCGGGAGGCGACTCCCGCCCCGCTCTCCCGTGGCGGAAAGCCATGCGGGCCGTGCCCGGAACCCGGTCCGCCATTCGCGGTGATGGTATGGAGATGTGCCGAATCTCCGCGGTGAACCTCGCTTCGGGCCGGCCGGACCCCGAGGCTGGGTGTGAGCGGCGGCGGCCTGTCCGAGCGGCACGCCGGCGGCCGCACCTCACCGGCCCATCGATCGAGGAGTACGCATGCGTCTGCGCAAACGAGCGGTTTCCGCCCTGTTCGTGGCCACCGCGGCCTTCACCGCCCTCGCCCCCCGGGCGGTGGCCGCCCCCATGCCCTGGGAGACCAGCAGGACCCCCACGGCCCCGGCGCACGGCACCGCCTCCGTCGCGGCCGACGGCAGCGACACGGTCACCGTGCTCTGCGGGAACCCCTGCTACCAGTAGGCGCCGCCGGTCCTATCGCGACTGCGCCCAGTCGTAGAGGCGGTGGGCGTCGGCGCCGAAGCGCGTGGCGTAGAGCGCGGGGCCCTGCCCGCCCGCGAGTTCCTCGTCGGTGGTGGTGACACCCACGACGGTGCCGGTACCGGTGCGGGTGTCGAAACCGGCCAGGTGCGGGCCACCGCTCGACCCGGCGGACATGTCGCAGGTCTCACCCCACAGCAGGGGGGTCTTGGGACCGGGGTGGCTCGGGCCCGCGCAGTGGATCATCCGGGAGCCGACGTACCTGTCCCCGGGGTCGTTGAGTCCGTAGTCCGGGTACCCGAAGGCGTGCACGAACTCGCCCTCGGCGGGCCGGCCGAACCCGATGCGCTGGCTTCCGGTGGTGTCCGCGATCGGACGCCCGCCGGCGGCGGGGTTCGCCACGAGGAGTCCCGTGTCGTAGCCGGCGGCGGCGACGTCCGACGAGTCCGTGGTGTCCGGATCGGCGTCCCAGCGGGACGAGGTCGCCATGGTCCTGATGGTGAAGCCGCCGAGCGGTTTCGTGCCGTTGCGGTAGCCGGGCACGAAGTAGAAGTTGTGGTTCCAGGTGTCGTCGGCGGAAGGCGAGCCGACGCCCCTGAGGCAGTGGGCTGCCGTGACGACGGTACTGCGGTTGGCGCCGGCGACGACCGTCGCGGTGCAACTGCCGTCGTAGCCGTCGGAGAAGGTGAAGAACAGGCGGCCGACGTTCTTCTCCACCGCCCCGCCGTGGGTCCACACCGACCCGGGGTCCGGTGTGTCCGGGGGGAGCGGCCGCGGGTCGTCCGGTGTGTTGTCGTCCTCGGGCACGGGGGTGATCTCGGGGACCAGGGCCCCCGCCAGCTTCATCCGCTCGGGGGTCCAGTAGGCGTCGATCCGGTCGCGCTCCTGTGCGGTCGTGGCGCCGGCGTGGGTGGTGAGGGCATCCGTCCGCGCTGCGGCGCCGGCGGCCGCGGCCGGTGTGACCAGGGCGACGACGGCCGACGACACCGCGACGGTGGCGCAGAGCGCGTGCCGGAGGGTCCTGCGGGTGCTGTCCTGGTGACCGCGTGGACGGTCGGAAGGTGAGGGCATGCGCGGGACGGTAGCCACGCCATGTCAGGAAGCGGTCAGAGGAATGTGCGATCCGTGTCCGCACGCGGGCCCGCGTTCCCGTGCCGGACCGCTTCGCGGGCGGAAGGCGTGCCGGGCCGCCGCCCGGCGGGTCGGGTGACCGCTCCGGCACGCCGGTGGCGAGTCGCGGTGGTGCGGCTGCGCGGGTCTGCGGACGGGTCACCGGGTCCGGAAGCGGCGGTGGAGGTTGCGCGCCACGTACACACCCCTGGTCACCGGGGGAAGAAGCGCGCCTCCGGGTAGCGGTCCGACGAGCCGTCCAGCAGGCCGTGGTCGTCCCGGCCGCGCAGCCAGCGGTCGAAGAAGGCGGCGACGTAGGCCCGTTGAGCGCCGATCGCGCGCCGCGGTGCGATGGTGCCGATGTTCTCGACGACCGTCTCGCGGGGCAGGCCGAGCCGATGGGCGATCTGCGGGACGACCGCCTCCGCGTCGGTGTAGGTCGCGTGTGACGCGCCACGCAGGGTCAGGCCCCGGCGCCAGCCGTGACCGCGCCGCCACAGGGAGTCCCAGGACGGCACGGTGCCGAGGTCGTTGCCCTCCTTGCCGATCAGCAGGAAGGGGCGGTCGAGGCCGTCGGCGGCGACGGTGGAGAGGTTGCCGGGGGTGCCGTCGTCCTGGACGTAGGCGAGGACGCCGTCGAGGTCGGCCGCCGCCGCGATGCGCGGGTCGTCGTGCATCGCCTGCAAGGCCGTGAAACCTCCTGCCGACTGGCCGAACATGCCGATGCGGTCCAGGTCCAGCGAGCCGCGCAAACCCGGGGGCAGCGCACGGGGCAGTTCGTCGAGGACGAAGCGGGTGTCGGCCACCCGCACGGCCAGCGTCTTCCGCAGGAGCGCGGTGATGCGGTCCGGGTCCGGGTACGCCTTGGCGTACTCCGCGGGAAGGACGGTGCTTTCGACACGGCCGCCGGGGAACTGGACAGCCGTGGCGTCGTAGGTGTGGTCGATCGTCACGACGGCATATCCCCGGGAGGCGAGGTCGTCGCAGAGCGTGGTGCCCAGGGAACGCGGGTCCCCGGCGCCGGGCGAGTAGCAGATGACCGGGTACGGGCCCGAGTCCCGGTCGGCCGGGGCGCCTTCATGAGCGTGGGTACGCGTGGCGGACCAGTCGACCTCGTCGCCCGGCACACCGGAGAGGTTGTTCAGAGCGGCGAACCCGGCGGCCTCCCCGGGGAGCATCTGGGGGGCGGCCGGGTACGCGCCGGCGGCGCGGGCCGGATACCGGACGCCGACCATGAGCTCCCGGTACGGCTGCGAGGTCGTCCAGGGATCGGGGCGCGAGGCGTCGACGAGGCGCAGCGAGACGGTTCCCACGGGGTACGGCCCACTGGGTGCGGGCAGCGTCAGCCGCACGAGCCGGTCCTCGCGCGGGGCGGCGGAGGCGGTCCGCGCGGAGGTGGCGGACAGGGTGACGGCGGCGGCGACGGCGGACAGCAAGGCGGTGCGGCGGGTCTGCATGGGGCCTCCTCGTCTGTACGTGTTCACAACCCCCTCACCCTCGTGGACCGGCTCGTCCGCCACCATCCGGCAGGCCGGTCGTCGCACAGGGGGGTTACCCGCACCTGTCCGTGTCCGCGGGGGGCCGGGTAGGGTCCGTGCTCGTGAGACTCGCGATCTTCGACTTGGACGGCACCCTGGTGGACCGCACCAGTGCCGTCGCCGACGCCATAGCCACCCTCAGCCACGACCATGGCTACGGCCCGGAGATCGAGACCTGGCTGCTGACCGAACTCGCCGACCGCGCCGACCGGTCCGACTTCGACCGCCTGCGCGCCGCCTTCCGGATCGCCGAGTCCGCTGATCACCTCTGGCGCGTCTACATCGACCGCATGGCGTCCGCCGTGACCTGCCGCCCCACCGTGCTCGCCGCGCTCACCCGCCTCAAGGACGCCGGCTGGAGCATCGGAGTCGCCACGAACGGTTCCAGCGACATCCAGCGCGCGAAAGTGCGCGCGACCGGGCTCGCCGACCTGATCGACGGCATCGCCGCGTCCGGCGACATCGACGTCCGCAAACCGGATCCGAGGCTCTTCGAGCTCGCGGCCGCACGGTGCGGCACCCAGCTCACCCCGGGCGACTGGATGACCGGCGACGACCCGGAAGCGGACATCGCCGGCGGCTACGGCGCGGGCCTGCGCACGATATGGGTCCGGGGCCGCACCTGGCCCGACGGCCTGGACACCCCCCACCACACCGTGGACGACGTCAGCGAGGCCATCGACTACCTGCTCACCCACTCCCCGCAGTAGCCCCACACCCCACCGGCCGGCCACCGGCTCCACTCCGGATGGTCGTGACCGCGAACACCGGCTCGACAGGCTCGACGAGTTCCTCGGTGGCGACGGCCACGAGGCGCGCGGGCGCGTCACCGTCCAGCAACGCGCTCACGTACTCGATGGCCTCCGCGGGCGAGAGCACGGGCAGCCTCTGGCGCAGGGCCCGCACGGCCCGCATGCGGCCGCGCCGGGCGGCGACTTCACGCAGCGCGTCGTGCAGATCGTCCACCGCGGTGGGCGCCGCGACCGGCAACCCGCGTATCCGGGCCCGGTAGTCGGCCTCCCACTCCCCTGTCTTCGCGGAGACGACGCCGATCTGGTGCAGTCCCCCGTCGACGCGGTCGACCAGGTACGGCCCCGTGCCCACCAGCATGTACCGCCATTGCCGAGTGCGCACGAACTGCTCGGAGTTCCAGAAGACGATCCACGCCAGTTCGTGCTCCTTGACACCGGCCACGGCCATCCGCTGCGCGTCCGCGTCCACGGCCCGCCACTGCTGATAGTCGCGCTCCAACTGTTCTTCGACAGTCCGAATGGCGGCTTCTCTCGCGATCACGCGTGCAGCATCCCGTACCGGCCCCTTCACCGACCACCGAATTCGCACGGCCCGGCGCCACGGCGGCGGGTGAGCTCTTCGAGTTCCGTCGCCGTCAGGTCGGCCAGGGGCGGGCGCGCTGCTTCAGGTCGCCTGCCCGGCCATCCTGTGCAGGGTCCGCGCGGCAGGTGATCCGGGGTCGGCCGTGATCAGGACGACTTCCTGGTCGTCCTCGGGCACGAGCAGGACGTCACAGTTCAACCGCAGCGTGCCGGTCTCCGGGTGATCGAGGATCTTGGTGCGGTGCCCGGGGGCGTGGACCGGACGCGTGTGCCATATCTGTCGGAACTCCTCGCTGCCGGCGTGCAGTTCGGCCAGCAGAGCGGTCAGCTGCGGGTCATGCGGGTAGCGGTCGGCGGCCCGTCGCAGCCGCGCCACCACGATGTGCCCGAACTCCTCGGCGCTGGAGCTCTCGTACATCCGCCCCTGGCCGAGGAAGCGGCGCCGGGCCAGGTTCGTCCTCCCGCCTCCGAGATCGCCGCCGAGCAGTGCCTGGGCCAGGGGGTTCCAGGCGACGACGCCGTACGCCGCGTCAGTGACGATGGCGCCGGTCTCCGGCAACCGCTCCAGCATCCGGGCCACATGCGGGCGTACCCTCCGCACGGCGCTGATGCCGGGCGGCGCGCTCGATCCCGCCAGGCGGAACAGGTGGCTGCGCTCGGCCGGCGTGAGCCGTAGTGCCTGGGACAACGCGTCCAGGATCCGAGTGGACGGCCGCGGGCCCCGGGCCTGCTCCAGCCGCGTGTAGTAGTCGACCGACATGTGGGCGAGTTCCGCCACCTCTTCGCGGCGCAGGCCCGGTGTCCGGCGATCGGTGCCCGTCGCCGTCAGGCCGATCTCGTGTGGACGCAGGCCCGCCCGGTGGTCCCGCAGGAAGCGGGCCAGCTCCTGCCGTGCCATGCCGCTTCCTCCCACTGCCTGGTACAGGTTGTCCCTGGCAGGGCGCCCACAGCCAGGGAACGGTAGTTGCCATGAACGATCGCACAGCTCTGGTCACCGGTGCCAACAAGGGCATCGGCAAGCACATCGCCCGGCTCCTCGCCGCCGAGGGCCTCACCGTGTACGTGGGCTCTCGCGACCGCGGGCTCGGACAGCGAGCCGTCGAGGAGATCGGCGCAGGCACCCGCCTGCTGGTCCTCGACGTGACAGATCCTGACGGCATCGCACGGGCCGCGACCCAGGTGGTCCGTCTGGACGTGCTGGTCAACAACGCCGGGATCTCACCGTCACTCGCCCCGCCGGCTCACACGAGCGTCGAGGAGTTCCGGCGCACGTACGAGACCAACGTCTTCGGGGTGGTGGCGGTGACCAATGCCTTCCTGCCCGCCCTGCGCCGGTCCCCGCATCCGCGCATCGTCAACGTCTCCAGCGGCACCGCATCGCTGACCTGGAGCACGAACCCCAACCCCCAGTTCACCCCGGGAAGCGGTGGCGCCGCCGCCTACCGGTCGTCCAAGGCCGCCCTCAACGCCCTCACCGTCCTTTACGCCCAGACGCTGGCCGAGGACGGCTTCAAGGTCAACGCGCTCGCCCCCGGCATCCGGGCCACCGACCTCAACCCCCTGGCCGCCGCTGCCGGCGACGACCCGGCCGAGGCCGCCCGGGGAGCCGCCCGCCTGGCCCTGCTGCCGGACGACGGCCCCACCGGTGGCTTCTTCTCCTGGGACGGAACGCCGGTGCCCTGGTGAGCGGCGCTGCGAAGCGTGTTTGGCAGCGGCGCAAGGAGGCCGCGCAGACAGGTGCGCGCTCATGGGCAGCGGTTCGGGCGGTCGTCCCACCGGTGGGTCGTCCAGGCCCGGCGGATCAGGCTACGGACGGCGATGACGGTGTCGGCGAGGTCGAGGAAGGGTGGGTGCGTTCGATCTGCGGCTTCGCCGGCGGTGTCCTGGGCGGCCGGCTCTCCGACCGCCTCGCGCGGGGCGGCACATCGACCTCGCCCTCGCCCTCGTCAGCGCCTGCGCCGCCATGGCCGTGGTCGGCTACCTCGTCATCGTCCGCTACATCGAGCGCGTCGAACTGCCGCAGGAGGGGCACGCCGGGAACGGCGCGGCACCGGGTGGCCGCACGTCCACCCGGTGCCGCTCGCGCGTCAGGCGCCGGCCGGGGCGGGTGACAGGGCCACCACGGCCTCCCCGGTGTACGCCAGGAAGGTCAGGGTCTCCTGGAAGTACAGGGTGACGCTCGTCGCGTCGTGCGACAGGTAGCCGATCGACACGTCCTGGCCGAGGCGCAGTTCGAAGTCGCCGCCGCGGGTGGAGAGCAGGAAGGCGCCGTCGATGGCGGGCGCCCAGACGATGTCGCCGTCGAGCAGCCGGGCGAGGTGCTTGATGACCGGGTAGCCGTGGTCGGAGGTCTCGCTGACGGCCGTGTACGCCTCGGCGCTCAGCGCCAGCGTGTAGGCGCCGTCCACACCGGCCAGGCGCAGGGCCGTGACCGCCTGGCTGACGGCGTCCGGGTAGTCGCGCACGTCGGCGGGGAGCGTCAGCTCCGGGTTGGCCGAGCTCGCCCGCAGCCCGGTGATCCCGGCCGCCGGGTAGCCCTCGAAGACGGCCCGGTCCTCGGCGAACGCCAGCCGCCGGGCCGCGTCCTTCACCGGCTGCCAGTCGGCGTCCTTGGCGCCCCGGGCGACGTCGTCCACCTGCCGGCGGTCCACGGTGAACGGCACCCGCAGTTCCACCAGCGGCTGGAAGCGGCGGGTGTGCGCGATGACCCCGTCCGCGGGGGTGTCGAGGGCGTCCAGGTGACCGGTGCCCACGCCGGCGAGCCCGACGCCGCCCGGTTCGGGGACGTCGACGACGCGGCGGGCCGCGACATGGCGCTTGAAGGTGCGGCGGGCCTCCTCCTCCAGGTCGGCCCACGCGGCCTCGGAGACGGGCGCGAGTTCACGGTGCAGGTTGTTCATCGGGAAAGGCTCCGCTTCATGCTGCCGATCCCGAGGGAGGACCCCGAGGATCGGACCTGGCTGTCGGTCGGTGTGGCGGCGGCGACGGCCCCGGCGGCCGGCGGCTCGGGGAGGTCTTCGAGGAAGTCCGCGGACGGCGTGAAGAACAGGGTGCCGGTGACCGCGGTGGAGAAGTCCAGGATCCGGTCGTGCGGCGCCGACTCCGTGCCCAGGAACATCCGCTCCAGCATCGTCTCCGTCACCTCGGGGGTGCGGGCGTAGCCGATGAAGTAGGTGCCGAACTCGCCCCGGCCGGCCGCGCCGAAGGGCATGTTGTCGCGCAGGATCTCGTGCTCGGTGCCGTCCGGGTCGGTGACGGTGGTGAGGGCGACGTGTGAGTCGGCGGGTTTGACGTCGTCGGCGAGTTCCACGTCGGACAGCTTGCGCCGGCCGATCACCCGCTCCTGCGCCTCGACCGGCAGGGCCTCCCAGGCCTCCAGGTCGTGCAGGTACTTCTGTACGACGACGTAGCTGCCGCCCGCGAACGGCGGGTCCTCGTCGCCGATGAGCACGGCCGCGCGCGCCGCGGCACCCGTCGGGTTCTCCGTGCCGTCGACGAAGCCGAGCAGGTCGCGTTCGTCGAAGTACTTGAAGCCCTGCACCTCGTCCTGGACCGTGACCGCGCCGCGCAGCCGGCTCATGATCTCCGTGGCGAGCGCGAAGCACAGGTCGAGCCGCGCGGCCCGGATGTGGAAGAGCAGGTCGCCGGGGGTGGCGACGGCCCGGTGCACCGGTCCCCTCAGTTCCCGGAAGGGGTGCAGCCGGGCCGGGCGCGGCCCGCCGAACAGGCGGTCCCAGGCGTGCGAGCCGATACTCGTGACACAGCTGAGCCGGCCCTCGGGCTGGGCGCGGAACCCCACGGCCCGTTCCAGTGAGCCGACGTCGGACAGCAGCTCGCGGACCGTGGTCTCGCCGCCGCTGTCGATGGTGACCACCAGGAAGACCGCCGCGCTGGTCAGCGGGGACAGGACCATCTGGGGCACCGGTTCGGGGACGTCTTGGGTCATGTGTGTCATACCCTTCCCAGCCGATTCGGCGACGGACGAATGCATGGATCAGCCACACTCTAGGGCGAAGCCGTCGCCCGCGCGCGACAATCCTCACCGGAACGGGCAGACACCTTGCGCGGCCGGTGACACACGTGTGCGCCGGAGACATGCCTCGGCGTGTGTAGGCTGGGCGCACCCGTCGGCCCACCCTCGCGAAGGCAGCCATGCGCATCGGATTCGCACTCCCCCAGTTCCACCGTCAGGCGTTCGAGGTCGCCCGGGCCGCGGAGTTCGCGCGGGAGGCGGAACGGGCCGGTGCCGCGAGCCTCTGGGTGGGCGACCGCAACCTGGCGGCCGTGCGGCCCAGCGTCGGCTACGGCGGACAGGGCACCACCATCCCGCCGGAGCTCAACCCGGCCGCCGACCCCTTCGTGCTCCTCGGGGTGGCCGCCGCCGCGACCGAGCGGGTGCTGCTCGGTTCACACGTGCTCATCGCACCCCTGTACCCGCCCGTGCAGCTGGCACGGGCGCTGACCACCATCGACCTGGTCAGCGGCGGCCGGCTGCTGGCCGGGTTCGGCATCGGCTGGTCGCCGGAGGAGTACGAGGCCGCCGGGCGGGACTTCAGCCGGCGCGGGGCCCTGCTGGACGAACTGCTCGACGCGCTCGAAGCCGTGTGGACCGAGGACCCCGCCGAGTACTCCGGGGCGCTGCTGTCGGTGCCCCGGCACCACGCCCCGCTCAAGCCCGCCCGGCTGCCGCGTCCCCCGGTCTACCTGGGCGCGCTCTCCGAGCGGGCGCTGCGCCGGGTCGCGCGGCGCGCGGACGGGTGGCTGCCGCTGTGCGTGGTGCCGGAGTACGTGGACACCGACGGCCTGACCGCCCAGCGGGCGCGGCTCGACACGTGGGCGCGTGCCGCCGGGCGGGACCCGGGGGACATCGACACCGTGCTGCGGGTCAACGTCTCCACGGGCACGGGCGTGCGGGCGGTGGCGCACGCGATCCGTTCCGTGCGCGACCGGACGGGCATCGAGCACGTCATGGTGGACACCATGTACGAGGTGGAGACGGTGGAGGAGTCCCTCACGTACGCGCGCGAGCTGCTCGACCTGCTGCGCGCCGGCTGACCGCTCCCCCGTCCCCCGGGCCCGGTACGACGTCGGCCCCCCGCTCACGCGGTTTCGTGCGAGGCCGGGTCCGCGGCGGCCGGCGCGGGCAGGTGGGCGAGCGCGCCGGCTGTCGTCGTGCCAGGTCGGTCCTCGGCACTGGGCGCGACCCGCACCTTGATGTTCTTCATCAGGGGCTGGTTGCTCTGCGTGCTGTAGTCGCTCGCGGCGACCAGGACGTTCATCTCCGGCATGTACCCGGCGGCGCAGCCCCTGGGCATGCTGTACTCGATCGCCGTGTACCGCTTGAGCTGCCGCTTGCTGCCATCGCGGGCGGTGGCGGTGATGTCGACGAGGCTGTCGGGCTTGATGCCGCGGGCGCGCATGTCGTCGCCGTTCATCAGGATGAGGGTGCGCAGGTTGCTGATGCCGCGGTAGCGGTCGTCGTCCGAGTAGATCGTGGTGTTCCACTGGTCGTGGCTGCGCATGGTCTGCAGGACGAGCACGTCGTCCCGCGGCGGCGCTTCGGGCAGCGGCGCGGCGGAGAACTCGGCGCGGCCGGACGGGGTGAGGAAGACCAGTTCCCGGGCGGGCTGTCTGATGCGGAAGCCGAGCGGGAGCCGCACCCTGCGGTTGAAGTCCTCGAAGCCGTCCAGGACCTTGGCCATGGTGTCGCGGATGCGGTCGTAGTCCTCGACGTACGACTCCCAGGGCGTGCCGCTCTCCGGGAGGGTGGCCCGCGCCATGCCGGCGATGATGGCCGGCTCGGACAGCAGGTGCGGGGAGGCGGGCTTCTTCATGCCGGCCGACAGGTGCACCATGCTCATCGAGTCCTCCACGGAGACGGACTGCGGGCCCCGCCGCTGGTGGTCCTTCTCGGTGCGGCCGAGGCAGGGCAGGATCAGCGCCTTCCGGCCGTGCACCAGGTGGCTGCGGTTGAGTTTGGTGCTGACGTGCACGGTGAGTTCGCAGGTGCGCAGCCCCTGGGAGGTGTACGCGGTGTCCGGAGCGGCGAGCACGAAGTTGCCGCCCATGCCGACGAAGACCTTCACCCGGCCCTGGTTCATGGCCTCGATGGTGTCGACCGTGTCCATGCCGTGTTCGCGCGGCGGGTCGATGCGGCAGACGTCGGCGAGCCGGTCCAGGAACTCGGGGTGGGGCCGGTGGTCGATGCCGCAGGTGCGGTTGCCCTGGACGTTGCTGTGCCCGCGCACCGGCGAGGGGCCGGCGCCCTCCCGGCCGAGGTTGCCGCGCAGCAGCAGGACGTTGACGATCTCGCGGACGGTGTCGACGCCGTGTTCGTGCTGGGTCAGGCCGAGGCACCAGCTGATCAGGGTGCGGTCGGAGCGGGAGTAGATCCCGGCGGCCTTGAGGATGTCGGCCCGGGTCAGGCCGGACTGCTCCTGCAGTTCCTCCCAGGAGGTGGCCTCGCACAGTTCGCGGTAGGCGTCGAAGCCGTGGGTGTGGCGCTCGATGAACTCCTTGTCGAGCGCCCTGGGGTCGCTGCGGCTCTCCTCCAGGACGGCCTTGGCGATGCCCCGCAGCAGGGCCATGTCGCCGCCCGCGCGGACCTGGAGGTTGAGGGTGCTGGTGCGGGTGGCCTTGAACAGGGCCATGTCCGTGAACTCGTGCGGCACGATCGTGCTGGTCGCCGCCGCCTCGACCAGGGGGTTCACATGGACGATCTGCGCGCCCCGCCGGTAGGCCTCGGCGAGCGCGGTGAGCATGCGGGGGGCGTTGGAGGCCGCGTTGACGCCCATGACGAACAGGGCGTCGGCGGTCTCCCAGTCCTTGAGGTCGGCGGTTCCCTTGCCGGTGCCGAGGGCCGCCGTCAGGGCCCGGCCGGAGGCCTCGTGACACATGTTGGAACAGTCGGGCAGGTTGTTCGTGCCGAACTCGCGGGCCATCAGCTGGTAGAGGAAGGTCGCCTCGTTGCTCAGCCGGCCCGAGGTGTAGAAGGCGGCCTCGTCGGGGCTGTCCAGGGCGCGCAGTTCACGGCCGATCAGGGCGAAGGCGTCCTGCCAGGTGATCGGGACGTACCGGTCGCTCGTCTCGTCGTAGACGAGGGGCTCGGTCAGCCGGCCCTGGTCCTCCAGGGCGAAGTCGGACCACGTGGACAGCTCGGAGACGGTGTGCCGGGCGAAGAAGCCGGCGCCGACCCGCTTGCCGGTCATCTCCCAGGTGACGTGCTTGATGCCGTTCTCGCAGATGTCGAGCTTGAGGCCCTTGGTGTCGTCGGGCCAGGCGCAGCCGGGGCAGTCGAAGCCGCCGTTCTCGTGGTTCATCCTGAGGACGGCCCGGGGTCCTTCGAACAGCGCCCGTTCCTTGATCAGCACCCGGCCGACGCTCTTGGCGGCGCCCCAGCCGGCCGCCGGGTGGTGGTAGGGGCGGTGCGCCGGCCGCTTGTCGACGGCCGGGCCGTCGCCGCCGGTGGCCGAGCGGCCGACCGCGCCGTCCTGCGGGTGCGGGTCCGGCGTCGGGTCAACATCGGATGCGGTCATGTCGTGCGCTCTCTTCGTCGAATCGGGCCGTGACTCGGAAACGGGATGGCTCAGCGGGCTCAGGGCTCAGGGCTCAGGGCTCAGGCGGGACGACGGCCGGGCGGGCCGGCGCGCGCAGCCAGGTCGCCGCCAGCGCCGCGGTGACGAGCAGGGCCGGCACGAGCGGGGCCGCGGGACGCAGCCAGCGGTGGACGGCGCCCTCGACCGCGGCCCCGGCGATCAGCGCGGCCACGATGCCGACGCTGCGGGTCCGCAGGCGTCCCCGGGTGGCGAACTCCGTGACGGCGGAGGTGAGCAGGCCCGTCAGATAGGCGGTGGTGATCTCGCTGCCGGCGGTGACGCGGACACTGCCGTTCTGGCAGCCCATGGCGAGGGCCGTGAGGAACAGCAGCAGGGTGCGGGCCGCGCCGTGCGGTGCCATGTCCCAGCCCAGCCAGCCGCAGACCACCAGCCACAGCAGCAGGGCCTCCAGGAGCAGGCCGCCCCGGATGCCCGCGCCCCGGAGCCGGCCCCGGCCGGCCGCCACCAGGCCGCCGGCCGCCGTCCCGGCGACATACCCGAGCAGGGCCACGGCGACGAGGCGGGCGGCGGCCAGGTGGGCGTCGCCCAGGCGCAGGCCGAGGAGCGCGGAGTTGGCCGTGACGACGCTGGTGAAGACACCGTCGAGGGCGAGGAACCCGAAGGCGTTCGCCGCTCCGGCCGCGAGGGTCAGCAGGTGCCGGACGGCCCCGCTGCGCCCGGGCCACGGATACCGGTCGGGGCTCGGCGCGGTCACTTGGCGAGGAAGTCCAGCAGGGCGGTGTTGACTTCCTCGGGGTGGGTCCAGGCGATGTTGTGCGGGCCGCCCTCGACCGTCACGAACGTCAGGTCCTTGATCAGCCCGGGCAGCCGCTGGGCGGTGTTCTCGTACGGCAGGATGCGGTCCGCGTCGCCGTGCACCAGCAGTGTCGGCACGTCGATCTTCGGCAGGTCGTCACGGAAGTCCGTCAGCCAGGTGTCGACGCACGCGTACGCCGCCCACGCGGACGCTGCCACCGCGACGTTGAAGCTGTTCTGCCACGCCTGGTCGCTGATCCGCGTCCCGGCGTACATGTCGACGTTGTAGAAGTCGTCGAGGAAGTCCTTGAAGTACGCGGGCCGGTCCTTCAGCACGGCCGCCTTGATGCCCTTGAACACCGACCCGTCGACACCCTCGGGGTTGTCGTCGGTCTTCAGCAGGTACGGCGGGATCGCGCCCAGCAGCACCGCCTTCGCCACCCGCTCCGACCCGTACCGGCCCAGGTACCGGGTGACCTCGCCCGTGCCCATCGAGAACCCGACGAGGACGACGTCCCGCAGGTCCAGGTGGTCCAGCAGCGCCTCCAGGTCCGCCGCGAACGTGTCGTAGTCGTAACCCACCGTCGGCTGACTCGACCGGCCGAACCCACGCCGGTCGTACGTGATCACCCGGTACCCCGCCTCCAGCAGCACCCGCTCCTGCTTCTCCCAGGAGTGCCCGTTGAGCGGATAACCGTGGATCAGCACCACCGGACGGCCACTGCCGTGATCCTCGTAGTACAGGTCGATCGACTCGGAGTTCTCCCGGCCCACCGTCACGAATCCCATGGCACACGCCTTCCGTCGGATTTCCGCTGCTGTCGAGCCTTCCAGCGGTCCGCCCGTTCCGCATCACATGAACGTGCGAGGCGCGGGGCGCGGGCGGTTCGGCCGGCGGGAGGGAGATGACACGGGGACTGTTCCGCGGACTGGCGCCGAGCCCACCGACGTGCGTGACGCCCGTGACGGCAGCCGTCAGGCGTCGGCCGTCGGCCGTCGGCCGGAGGGAACCGTCCGCGTGCGTGCCGCGCCCGTGGGAGGGGCCCGGCGCGAGTCCCGGACCGCCCGCCGACGGGTTCCTCCGGCCCGCCGCCGGCGCCCGGCGGATCGGACGAACGGGTCGTGTCGTGAGGCGGCACGGCCGCTGGCGGACCGGCTACGACACCCGCTGATCGGAGCCCCGGCCGAGGCCGGCTGCCCGACGGTGCGCCTCAACGGCGCTTCCGCGGGCCGGCGCCGAACTCGCCGACGTGCGTGACGCCCGTGACGGGTGCCGTCAGGCGTCTGCCGGGTGGACGGTCAGCAGGTCGTCCAGGCCGATCCGGGTCAGGAACTCGCGGCGGATGCGGTCGGCGACCTCCGAGACCTCTTCGGAGCCGTCGTTCGCCGGGTCGATGTGGACCCGGAAGGGGCGCTCGCCGTCGGGCAGGGCCACGATCCGGGCGATCTCGTCGGAGACCAGCGATGCCTCGGCGCCCTCGGGGGCGAGCGCCGCGAGCTTCTGGGAGACCTGCTGGAGCAGACCCGGGTACCGGCCCTCGTACTCCGCCTCGACGGCGCCGTCGGCCGGGTGGCCGGAGTGGGCGAAGTGGTTGGTGCCGCTGGTGAAGGAGCCGGGCACCACGATCGAGGTCTCGACGCCCCAGCGGGCGAGTTCGCCGGCGTAGCTGACCGCGAGCGAGTCCATCGCGGCCTTGGCGGCGAAGTAGGGGGCGAGGTAGGGCGGGGTGCCGCCCTTGACGCTGGAGCTGGAGACCCACACGACCAGGCCCCGGCCGGCCTGCCGCAGGTGTGGCAGCACGGCCCGGTTGACCCGCTGCGTGGACAGCACGTTGACGTCGTACAACTGCGCCAACTGCTCCGGGGTGAAGGCCTCGGCCGGTCCGGTGACCATGTGACCGGCGTTGTGGATCACGACGTCGATACGGCCGTGCTCCCCGATCACCCGCTTGACGGCCGAGTCGACGGAGTCGTCGGAGTTGACGTCCAGTTCGATGGGGCGCAGGTCGGCACCGTGTTCCTCGGCGTAGTCGGCGGCGGCGCGGACCTGCGGCGCGTTGCGGCCGGTGGTCTCCCGCATCCCGGCGTAGACGGTGTTGCCGGCGTCGGCGAGGGCGCGTGCGGTGAGCGCGCCGAAGCCGCTGGAGGCACCGGTGATGACGACGATCCTGCTCATGGGAATCTCCTCGACCGCGGGGTGGACTGGCGAAGGGCTGGGGCGGGTGAAGGGAAGGGGGAAGGGTGGGGGCGCTGGGGGGAGAGGGGGTGGGAAGAGGCGCCGGGTGTCAGGCGATGCCGCCGTTGGCGTAGATGGTCTGGCCGTTGATCCAGCGGGCCGGCCCGGCCAGGAAGGCGACGGCCTCCGCGATGTCCTCGGGGGTGCCGAGCCGCTCCAGCGGGGCCGCCTTGGCGAGGTTGTCGAGCGCCGCCTGGTCCTTGCCCTCCAGGAACAGCGGGGTGGCGGTGGGGCCGGGGGCGACGGTGTTGACGGTGATGTCCTTGCCCCGCAGTTCACGGGCGAGCACCAGGGTCATCGCCTCGACCGCGCCCTTGCTCGCGGCGTAGGCGCCGTAGGTGGGGAACTGGAGCCGGGTGAGGGAGGAGGAGACGTTGATCAGCGCGCCGCCGCGGCGCAGCCGCCGGGCCGCCTGCTGCGAGACGACGAAGGTGCCGCGGATGTTGGTGCGGTGCATGCGGTCCAGGTCGTCGAGGTCCAGCGTGGCGATCGGCGACAGGAGCATGATGCCCGCCGAGTTGACCACGACGTCGATGCCTCCGAACTCCGCCTCGACGGCGTCGAACGCCGCGGTCATGGCGACCTCGTCGGCCACGTCGCCGCCCACCGCGATCGCCCTGCCGCCGCGGGCCCTGACCGCCTCGACGGCCTCGTCGGCCCTGGCCTTGTTGCCTGCGTAGTGCACCGCGACGGCGACACCGTCCTGGACCAGGCGGTCGACCACGGCCCGGCCGATACCTCCGGTACCGCCGGTGACCAGTGCGACGCGGGTGTTCGTTTCGGTCATCGAGACCACTCCTTCGTGTGGTGGGGCAAGGTGTCCGACCGGCGGATTACATCGCCGCTCCCGTCCTTGCGTTATCGACGATAACAAGAGATCGGAATGATGGCAACACTTTCTTGTGAGCATCGATAACAGTCCGCGGCAGCGGTGCCATGACGGCCCGGGATCGACGTGGTCAGGCTCGTCGGCCGGGTGCACGCGGAAACGAAGGACCGGCCGGAGGCCGGACACGCGCACGCCGAGGGAGCGGGGCGCACGGGGCGGGCGGACATCACCGGATGCCGGCCGTGCCGGGAAGCCTCAGACAGCGGGCTCAGACAGCGCGCTCAAACAGTGGGCTCAGACAGTGGGGTCTACGGCCGGATCCCCGGACGGCGGGCGGAAGATGCCCTTGAGATCGGCGTCGAACAGCCGGTCCTTGGCGATGAAGGTCTCGATGCCGGCCTGCTCCAGCTCCTCCGCGGACCAGAACGACTGCTCCGTGGAGGTCAGCACGATCCGGGGCGGCTGTTCCTCCTCGCGCAGCATCCGCGCGACGGCCACGCCGTCACGGTCGGGAAGATGCAGATCGAGCAGCAGTCCGTCCGGCCGGTGCGCACGCACCGCCGCCAGAGCCGACGCGCCGTCCTCCGACTCCGCGACGACGTGCAGACCACGCGCGGTCAGCAGCAGCCTGGCGATGCGGCGGAATCCCGGGTCGTCGTCCACGACCACGATGTTGACGGACATGCTCACCAGAATGCCTCGTGCTCCGAGCGCTGAACCATAGGGTCAGCCCCACGTTACCGCTCGGCGCGGGAGGGGATTTCCACACGTACCGAAGCGTCCCGACCGGTGCACCCGGCCCCGGACCCTGGGGATCCCCCCACCGCCGCGGGGCGGGACGCGTGGGGGCGGCTCCATCGCGGCGCGGGCGAGCGGCGGCGATCCTGGTACACGGAAGCCTCCTCCCCCGGCCGACCCAGGAGCCGACCCAGGACCCGAAACGGCAGACGCGGCATGCTACGAATCCCGAGGATCCCCTGGCTGTGGGTGATCTGCGCCCTGGTGGCCCTGTGGCTGGCGGTCATCTGTTACTTCATCCACGAGGAAGGCGGCGGGGCCCCGCCCGACCGGGGGGCGAGCAGCGTCAGCGCCCTGCGGACCGCCGCGGCGGCGGCCGTCCGCACCCGGGACCCCGCCGCCTTCCAGCGGCTGTTCGCGCCGGACGACGCCGGCTCCCGGTACGCGAGCCGGTACCTCACCGGGCTCTTCGCCCATCCGGTCGCCGGCCTGCGTCTCGCGACGGAGCCCTACCAGGGCCTGCGGTACCTGGTCCTGCGGGGCACGTCGGGCGAGCGTACGGTCTGCTCGGCCTGGACGATCCAGCGGTACGGCGCCCGGAGCGTCCTGAGCGCCGTACCGCCCCTGGCCGACGTGTGCGGCGCGACGGCCCCGGCGGGAGGCCCGTGACACTGCTGCACTCGCTGTCGCCGCTGCCGTCGCCGCTCTCGCTGCCCTCGTCACCTTCACCGCCGTCGCCGTCAGCATCGATCACAGTGTACCGTTATCATTGATTGCATGACAGCATCCGAGACGATCCCGCAGCCGCGCGAGCGGATCCTGCGGGCAGCGGCCGACCTGCTCGCCGAAGGCGGACGGGAGGCGGTGTCCACGCGTTCCGTCAGCGCGGCCGCGGGCGTACAGGCCCAGACCATCTACCGGCAGTTCGGCGACATGCAGGGACTCCTCGACGAGGTCGCCCAGCGCGGCTTCGCCTCCTACCTCGCCGAGAAGCAGGCCAACCTCGCCTCCGGTGACGCGGTCGACCAACTGCGGCACGGCTGGGACCTGCACGTGGCCTTCGGGCTCGCCAACCCGGCCCTCTACCGGCTGCTGTACACCGACCCCCGGCCGGGCGAGGGCGCCACGGTCATGGGCGAGGCGTACGACATCCTGCTGCGGCTCGTCACCCGGGTCGCCGAAGCGGGCCGGCTGCGCATGAGCGTCGAGGCCGCGGCCGCGATGATCCACGCGG
Organism: Streptomyces sp. NPDC047841; assembly: GCF_040704085.1. Lineage (NCBI taxonomy): Bacteria > Bacillati > Actinomycetota > Actinomycetes > Kitasatosporales > Streptomycetaceae > Streptomyces > Streptomyces sp. NPDC047841. Next base: position 19,307 of record NZ_JBEYRP010000035.1, on the reverse strand, counting down.
CGGGCATCGGTGTGACCGTCACGCTGATCAGCGCGAGCGCCGCCGGGCGGCTCGCCGAGCACGAGGGCCTGTCGGAGAACACGCGGGACGCCGTCCTCGCGGCCCTGATCGCGGACGAACGGGACACCGGCGCCGCCGAGTCACGCGCCGATCGCGGCGCCCGGCACGCCGTGGCGCTCAAGGCCCTGCTCGACGAGGAGGACGGCCGGCGGCCCTTCACCCCGGGCGAGCACCTGCTGCTCACCGAATGGCTCAGCCGCCTGGCCAACAGGCCTGCCGACGACGGGGACTGATGCCGCATCAGGCAATGTTCGCCCCGGCCGGGAGCGGGCGTCGGTCTCTGTGATACGTTCGGCGGCGCCGTGCACGACTGCGAGTCCGAGGAGGTGAGACCGATCAACGCTGTGACAGGTCGGGGCTCCCTCTTCCGCATGGTCTAGGGAGCGCCCGCGGAAGGCTTCCCGAAAGGCCCGGAACGCTGATGCGCTTCACCTCCCAGACGTCATCGGACGGCGTCACCGAACAGTTCTTCACCCTCGACGGGATCCCCGGCGCGCTATGGACGCCGGAAGGCGCCTCTGGTACTCGTCCCCTGATCCTGCTGGGCCACGGCGGCGGGCAGCACAAGACGGCCCCCGGCAACGTGGCCCGCGCCCGCCGCTACGCCGCCGAGGGTTTCGCGGTCGTCGCGATCGACGCGCCCCACCACGGCGACCGGCCCCGGGACGAGGAGTTCGGCCGGATCGCGGCCGGCATGCGGGCCGGCATGGCCGCCGGCGGGGACCCCGGCGCGCTGGTCGCCGGCATGCACAGGTATCTGGCCGGCCAGGCCGTCGCGGACTGGCAGACGGTGCTGACCGCGGTCCAGCACCTCGACCAGGTAGGCGCCGGCCCGGTGGGCTACTGCGGTATGTCGATGGGCTGCGGGCTCGGCATTCCGCTCATCGTCGCCGAGCCAAGGATCCGAGCGGCGGTGCTGGGCCTGCTCGGGGTGCACGGTCTGGCCGAGGACGCCGCGCGGATCACCGTACCGGTGCAGTTCGTGGTCCAGTGGGACGACCGGTTGGTTCCGCGGGACCAGAGCCTGGCGTTGTTCGACGCGCTGGCCTCATCCGAGAAGACGCTGCACGCCAACACCGGCGGGCACGGGGATGTGCCGCCCTTCGAAGTGGACAGCTCGCTGCGGTTCTTCACCCGGCATCTGAGCTGACCCGGCATCACCGTGCCCGGCGTGCCGGCGGAACCGCCTCCGCTGCCCGCTCGGTCGAGTTCAGCCCTCCCCCGCGGGCGCCCGAATTCGCATGAACGTGTGATGCGGGCCGTCGCGGGACCGGGCACTGTCGGCTCATCCACGTCTGGGAGGGAGTCGTGCCCGTGTCGCTCACACACCGATCGGTCCGGTTCGGCCGGAGCGGGCCGGCCCGCGCCGGCCGCCGCTGGGGCTGGGTCGCCGTCCTGCTGGTCGGCCTGCTGCTGTTCTGGCTGATCCACTCGGCCCTGGTCTCCACGGAGAACCCCAACCTGATCCCCGCTCTGCTGTTCTTCGGAGCGGCACTGGTGCCGTCGTCCTTCGTCGCCTTCGTGGCGGGCCGGCGGCTCGACTTCGGCGCCGGCACGGGGGTCGTCGCGGTGACCGCCCTCGCGGGCGGTGCGATCGGGGTGACCACGGCCGGGTTCCTGGAGTACCGGACGCTGCGGCTGCTGGACGTCCTGCCGATGGTCGCCGTCGGAGTGATCGAGGAGGCGGCGAAACTCATCGTCCCGGCCCTGCTGCTCCTGGTCATCCGCGACCGGCACCCCGGCGACGGGCTGCTGATCGGTGTGGCCTCCGGTGCCGGGTTCGCCGTCTTCGAGACGATGGGCTACGCCTTCGTCGAACTCGTCGACTCCAACGGCGACCTGTCCGCGGTGGACGACCTCCTGGTGTGGCGCGGACTGCTGAGCCCCGCCGCGCACATGGCCTGGACGGGCCTGACGGCCGCGGCCCTGTGGTCCGCCGCCGCCCACGGCTGGCGCCGCCGCTCCGTGGGGCTGTTCGTGTGCGTCTACGCGGTCGCGGTCACCCTGCACACCCTGTGGGACAGCCTGGACAACGACATCGCCTACGGCGTGCTGGCCGCGATCAGCCTGTCCCTCCTGGTGTACGCCACCCACCGGCTGGCGGCCCCGGGACGGGTGCCCGCGCGGGTGGCGGTGGGCTGACGCTCACACGTGCCCCGCCAGCACACGTGCCGTTCAGCACGGCGGCGAAGGGAGCCCCGGCAATCGCAGCGTGAAGGTCGAGCCGGTGCCCGGGGTGCTGTGGGCCTCGACCGTGCCGCCGTGTGCCTCGACCAGCTTGCGCACGATCGACAGCCCGAGCCCGCTGCCGCCGGTCTGGCGCGAGCGGGACTTCTCGGCCCGCCAGAAGCGGTCGAAGACGTGCGGCAGGTCCTCGGCCGCGATCCCCGGGCCCGTGTCGCGGACCTCGATCCGGACGCCCGCCGTGGTGGCGGTCCCCGTCGCGCCCCCGGTCCGGGCGGGGCCGGGCACGTCACCGGCCGCCGTCAGCCGCACGGTGCCGCCGGGCGGTGTGTGGCGGATGGCGTTCGACACGAGGTTGCCGACCGCCTGCCGCAGCCGTACCGGGTCGGCCGGCACCGTCAGTTCCGGGTCGGCCGCCACCACGAGCCGCACCCCCGCGGCCTCGGCGCGCGGACCGTGGCCCTGGGCCGTCTGGGCGAGGACGTCGGCCACGCTCAACGGCTCGGTGACCAGCGGCAGTTCACCCGCGTCGGCCGCCGAGAGGTCCCGCAGGTCGTCGATGACGTGCTGGAGCAGCACCGCCTCCTCAAGCACCGAGGCCACCAGCTTCTCGTCCGCCGGGACGATGCCGTCCTCGACCGCCTCCAGCCAGCCGCGGATGTTGCTCAGCGGCGTGCGCAGCTCGTGCGCCACGTCGCTCACCATCGCCTTGCGGGCCGACTCCAGCTGCTCGCGCCGCCGTGACATCGCGTTGAACGCGGCCGACAGCCGGGCGATCTCGTCACCGCCCGTCACCTCGACCCGCGCCGAGACGTCCCCGGCCTCCATCCGCTGTGCGGCCAGGGTGAGCCTGCGCAGCGGCCGCACCAGCCGGATGCCCGCGAACGCGGTGACCGCGACCGTCACGAGCAGCACGAGCGCCGCTCCCCCCGCGATCCGCAGCTTGCTGGGCGCCGACAGGTCGAGGAAGGTGGTGGCGGTCCGGTCGCCGGGGCTGCTGACGTAGAGCTGGGCGGCGGGCGCCACGTACGGCTTGAGTTGTTCCGCGCGCCCGGTCGCGACGCAGTCCCGCACGTCCTTGCCGGGCGGGCGGTCCGCGGACGTACGGGACCGCGTGCGCGCCGGCTGCCAGGACCCGTCGAGCAGCACGTGCACCTGGCCGAACCCCCGCCGCGCAAGACAGCTGCCGACCAGGTCGTCGAGGGTGTCGAGCGCCTTGCGCTCGGAGGGCATCGGGTCGTTCAGCACCGGCTGCTCGCACCGCGGGCCGACGCGCTGCCCGTCCGGTCTCCGCACGGCGGGCCGGCCGCCGGGACCCGTCACCACCCGCGCCGCGACGCCCTCCGCCCGCAGGCACGCGACGACGTCCCGGGCCGTCCCCAGCAGTCTGGCGCTCTCGACGTCCGACAGCCGGTACGGGCCGACGGCACGCGGGTCGATCCCGCCGTCCCGCGCCGCGGCCGGCAGCCGTCGCGGATCGACCGACAGCGGGTCGACGACGGCGGTCGGCCGGGGAGGGACCACGTACGGGTGGCCGGGCACCGGAGCGGAGTCCGCGAGCGTCCGGTCACCGTCGCGCAGCACGATCCGGTGCCCCGTCGTCCGCCCCAGCGCGGCCACCGTGGAGCCCACCGCGTCCCAGTTCCGGTGCCGTGCCGCGTAACCGATCAGCACGTCGTACGTCCTGGTGTCGTCGGCGAGGTCCTTGCCCTGCTCCTGGCGGATCGCCACGGCCGTCGACCGTACGACCACCCACGCGGTGGCCGCGATCGAGCACACCGACACCAGGGCCGCCACGGCGAGCAGGCGCAGGAGCAGGCTGCGGCCCAAGGGAACGGCGAAAGCCCGGTCCGCGGACGGCCGGCCGGACCGGACGTCACCGCTCATGGCGCACACCCCCGGCCCGGGGCGGGTGTCTGTCGTCGGACAGCTTGTAGCCCACCCCGTACACGGTCACCAGGCACCGCGGCCGGCGCGGGTCCTGCTCGATCTTCCGCCGCAGGTTCATCACGTGCACATCGACCGTCCGCGTGGTGATGTACCGGTCGAAGCCGTGCAGCCGCTCCAGGATCTGCGACCGGCTGAACACCTGCCCCGGCCGGCCCGCGAGCACCTCCAGCAGCCGGAACTCGCCCGGGGTGCAGGAGATCCGCGTACCGTGCGCCCACACCTCGTGCCGGGCCGGGTCCACGGTCACCGGGCCCGCGGTCAGCAGGTCGCCGCCCGGTGTGCCGGACGCCGCACCGGACGCCGCCGGCCGGGTGCGCGCGCTGCGCCGCAGCAGCGACCGGATGCGGGCCATCAGCTCACGGGGGCTGAACGGTTTGGTCAGGTAGTCGTCCGCGCCCAGGTCCAGTCCGAGCAACAGGTCCTCCTCGGTGGACCGGGCGGTCAGCATCAGCAGGGGCAGCCCTTCGAGGCCGGCCTCGGACCGGACGGTCCGGCAGACGTCGAGCCCGTCGAGACCGGGCATCATCACGTCGAGCACCAGCAGATCGGGCAGGCGCCGGCGGATCTCGTCGAGCGCGGCCCGGCCGTCCCGGACGAGGGTCACGCCGTGGCTCTCGTGTTCCAGGTAACGGCGGATCAGGTCGGCTTGCTTGGCGTCATCCTCGGCGACGACCACATGCGCACACATGCGAGGAGTCTAGGAACACCCACGGCATCCATGAACACCTCGCGCAGCGAGGACACGGCAGGGCCATCGCTTCCTGACACACCTCTGACATTCGCCCGGCAGCCTCTGCCGTCATGAGAAACGAGACGGGCCGGCCGCACCCCGCCGCCGGCGCCCCCGGCGGGGCACGCGCCCCGCGCCGGACCCACCGTGTCCCGGCCGTCGTCCTGACCGCCGCCCTCCTGACGGCGGGCGCCGCCCTCACGGCCTGCGGCGGCGGAGGCGGAGGCGGCAGCGACGGCGGCCGGAAGGCGGCGGACAGCGGCATCGCGTCGTTGGCGACCCCGTCGGCCGGCGGCGGCACACCGGGGGCGGCCTCCTCCGCGCGGTCCTCCGCCGCCGCCATCGACGCCAGGCGCCCGCAGCTGCGCCTCGACAGCACGCAGGAGGAGACCAACCGGCTGTGGGACGCGTACTGGGCGTGCCTGCAGGCCCACGGCGTCCCCATGAACAACGCGCGGGTCGACCACCCCGGCAAACAGGCGCCTCCCGTGGACGACCCGAAGGTCGCGGACCGGTACAAGGCGCAGTACCACGCGTGCCTGTACAAGATGCCGCTCCAGCCGGTCGAGGAGCGCCCCGAGACCAACCCGCACTACGCGGACGACTACCGCGCCTACGTCACGTGTCTGAGGCGGAACGGCTTCAAGGTGCACGAGGTCTTCACGTCCGACGGGAGCCCCGACGGCTGGACCGGTGACGACGGCGGCGGCAGTCTCCCGACCGGCAAGGCCGACGACGACTGCCGCGTGGAGGCGTTCGGTGGCAAGGGCAAGAACTGAGGCCGGCGCACACGCGTCCACCGGCCGCGATACACGCACCGGCGGCCGGATCGCGATCGCCGTCGCCGTGCTCGCCGTCGTCGCGGGCGGGGTCTACGGCGGAGTCGCGCTGAAGCGGCACGGGGACGCCGGCCGGGCCGGCCCCGCCGGGGTGCCGTCCGCGCAGACCACCCTCGTCCGGCGCGCCGACCTGTCCGACAGCAAGGAGCTGCCCGGCACACTCGGCTACGGGGCGCCGGTCACGGTCAAGGGCACCGGCAAGGGCGTGATCACCAAGCTGCCGGCGACCGGATCGACGGTGACCCGGGGCAAGCCCCTGTACTGGGTGGACGACCAGCCGGTCGCGGTCTTCTACGGCGGCACCCCGGTCTTCCGCACCCTGGACAAGGCGGCCGTGAAGGCGGGGGCGAGCGGCTCCGACGTGACCGTCCTCGCGGACAACCTCAAGGCCCTCGGCTACGACATCGGCCCCGAGCCGCGCCCCACCCCGTCGTCCGCCGGCACGGGCGAAGCCCCCGGAGCCGTCCTGACGTCGTCGCTCCTCGACGCGCTGAAGCGGTGGCAACGCGACACGGGCCGGCAGCAGACCGGGACGCTCTCGGCGGGCCAGGTGGTCGTGCTGCCCGGCGCGGTCCGCGTGGGCGCGGTCAAGGCCCAGCTCGGCGACCCGGCGGAGGAGGAGGTCCTGTCGGTGACCTCCCTGCGCAAGTCGGTGTCGGTGACGGTCGACGCCGGTGACGCGGCCGAGGTTCACCAGGGTGACAAGGTCGTCGTCACCCTCCCCGACACCCGGCGCGTACGGGGGAAGGTGGCCTCGGTGGGCACGACGGTGGAGGGCGGCCCGGACGGCGACGCGTCCGGCAACGACACCACTCCGTCGGTACGGGTCACCGTGGTGCCGGTGGACAGCGCCTCGGTCGGGAACCTGGACGCGGCATCCGTGCGGGTGACCTTCACGACCCAGACCCGCAGGCACGTCCTCACCGTGCCGGTGGGCGCGCTGCTGGCGCTCCAGGAGGGCGGGTACGCGCTCCAGCGCCCGAGCGGACAGCTGGTCGCCGTGAAGACGGGACTGTTCGCCAGGGGCCGGGTCGAGGTCTCGGGCGCGGGGATCGCGGAGGGGCAGCGGGTGGTGACGGCGTCATGAACACACTCCCCGTCCGCGTCGGCGGCGACACGCCGGCCCCGTGTGCCGTACCCGCCGGACCGCCGTCCGCGGCGGCCGGACCCGCCGGGCCGTCACCCGTACTGCGGCTCACCCGTGCGACCAAGGCGTTCCCCGGCGGCGTGACGGCGCTCGACGACGTGTCCCTGACGATCCACCGGGGCGAACTGCTCGGCATCGTCGGCCCTTCCGGCTCCGGCAAGTCCACGCTGCTGAACATCATGGGCACGCTCGACCTGCCCACCCGCGGCACCGTGGAGATCGCGGGACAGGACGCGGCGGCCCTGAGCGACCGCCGGCTGTCCGCACTGCGCGGACGATGGCTCGGCTTCGTCTTCCAGCAGTTCCACCTGACGGACGGGCTGACCGCGGCGGAGAACGTCGCCACGGGACTGCTGTACGCGGGGGTGCCGCGCCGGCGGCGCACCGCGCTCGCGCTCGCCGCGCTGGAACGGGTCGGACTCGGCCACCGGGCCGGGCACCTGCCGCACCAGCTGTCCGGCGGCGAACGGCAGCGCGTCGCGATCGCCCGCGCACTGGTGGGCGAGCCGGCCCTGGTGCTCGCGGACGAGCCGACGGGCGCGCTGGACTCCGCCAACGGCCGGGCCGTGCTCGACCTGCTCGTGCGGCTGAACGCGGAGGGCACCACCATCGCCGTGATCACGCACGACGGGACCATCGCGGCGCGGTTGCCGCGCCGGGTGGAGATGCGTGACGGGCGGATCGTCAGGGACACCGGAGCGCGCCGGGGCCCGGAGCCCCGGCGGGGCACCGGCTCCGCCCCGGGAGGGAACCGGTGAGCGCCGCGCGGAAGGCGCCGTTGCGCGCCGCCGGCCCCGGAAGGCTCGCCCGTCCGGTCCGGCAGAACCCGTCCGACGTGCTGCGGCTCGGGCTGATCGGCATCCGCACCCGCAGGCTGCGTGCCGCGCTGTCCGCGCTGGGCATCTCCATCGGCGTAGCGACCCTCGTCCTCGTGACCGGGATCCCGGCGTCCAGCCAGCGGGCGCTGGACGACCGGCTGTCCGCGCTCGGTACGAACGTGCTGCGCGCGGTCCCGCAGCCCGACCAGGACCCTCCCGTGCTGCTGCCCGCGTCCGCCGACAGGATGGCCGCCCGCATCGGGCCGGTCACCGCGACCGGACAGGTCGCCAACACGCACCAGCTGGTGCACCGGTCGGACCGGACCGACCCGCACGACGGACTGGGCCTCTCGGTCCTCGCCAGCGGGGACGGCCTGCTGCCGGTGGTCAACGGCCGGGTCCGGGCGGGGAAGTTCCTCGACCCGGCGACCGACCGGCTGCCGACGGCGGTCCTCGGCTACGAGGCGGCCTCCCGCCTCGGTGTGGCCGGCCTGCCGCCGGGCCGGGAGGCACCGCAGATCCTCGTCGGAACGACGTGGTTCACGGTGATCGGCATCCTCGATCCGCTGCCGCTCGCGCCGGACCTGGACCGCTCGGTGCTGGTCGGCTGGGAGGCGGCGCGCAAGACCCTCGCGTTCGACGGGCACCCGACCGTGGTGTACGTGAAGGCCCGCGAGGACGCCGTCGAGGCGGTCTCGCCCGTGCTGCCGGCCACGCTGTACCCGGAACTGCCGGGACTGGTGCAGGTCAGCCGCCCCTCGGACGCCCTGGCGGCGAAGCGGGCGACGCACAGCGCCTTCTCGTCGCTGTTCCTGGGCCTCGCCGGGGTGGCGCTGCTCGTGGGCGCGATCGGCGTGGCGAACACCATGTACATCTCGGTGCTCGAACGCCGCAAGGAGATCGGCCTGCGGCGCGCGCTCGGCGCGAACAGGGGTCAGATCAGGGGGCAGTTCCTCACCGAGTCGGTGGTGCTGTCACTCCTCGGCGGCGTCGCGGGCACGGTGACCGGGGTCCTGGCCACCGCCGGTTACGCCGTCTACGAGGGCTGGCGTCCCGTGATCCCGCCGGCGGTGCTCGGCGCGGGTGCCGGCGGTGCCGTGGTCATCGGGATGCTGGCGGGTGTGTACCCGGCGATCCGCGCGGCGCGGCTCACACCGACCGAGGCACTCGCCACGACGTGAGCTGCCTCCGGCACGGAGGTGTCACCGGCGGAAGGTGTGCACACGCCCGCGAGCGTCCTGGGACACTTCAGGTGTTACGCCTGGAGCAGACCCGTGCCGCTTGGAGGAGACCATGCCGACGTCCACCCCCGTGCCCGCCGACCCCGCGCCGGGCCACCGGGCCATCGAGAACCTGATCGCCCGGTACGCCGAGCTGGTGGACGACGGCGACTTCGCGGGGCTCGGCGCGCTGCTCGCCGACGCCACGTTCACGGGCAGCGGCGAGCCGGTGAGCGGCCGCGCGGCGATCGAGAAGATGTTCCGTGACACCGTGATCGTCTACGCCGACGGTACGCCGCGTACCCAGCACGTCACCACCAACACCGCGATCGAGGTCGACGAACAGGCGGGCACGGCGCGGGCGCGTTCCTACGTCACCGTGTTGCAGGCGCTGCCGGACCTGCCGCTGCAACCCATCGCGGGCGGCCGCTACCACGACCGCTTCGAGCGCCGTGACGGGCGGTGGCGCTTCGTGGAACGGAAGGTCCGTATCAGCCTCGTCGGTGACGTGAGCCGTCATCTGCGGCAGGCTGCCGCACAACGGTAGGCACCGTCCGCCTCGGCGTCGGCCGCGTGCAGCGCCGCATTCGTACGCTTCGGGTACCGGCAGGCCTGCCCGTCGCAGTGGCCGGACCCCTGCCGGCTCATCGGCGATGCCATCCTCACGCCGGGACCGGCTGGTTGTTGGTCTGGGTGGTGGAACTCGCGGGGACTCGCGACGTGCCGCGGGGACGGGTACGCATCCGCTGGGTGAGACTGGAAGCGTGAGCACCAGTAGCGAGCGGCCGGTGAGTGCTGAGCAGATCCACGCGGCGCTGGCCGCTCTGGCGGCTGAGCCGGAGCCGGAGCCGGATTCGAAGCGACCCGAGGGGCCGCGGGAAGAGGAGCGCCTGCGGTTGCTGGGGAGTCTGCTGGCGAAGACGGAGCTGGAGATCACCGTCGCGACCCGGCTGACCGAGGAAGGGGAGATCGAGGACGTCCTCGAGACGTTGCTCGGTTGGGGGGAGCAGTTGGGAAGGAACCCCGACCTCGCGGTCAACGTCCTGACGAACCGCCTGCAACGCACCGCGATGCAGGTCTCCGAACCCGAAGGGGAGGACCTGCCACCCGGCCGGGAGGCCGCCTTCGCCGCGGTCATGACAGCGGTGTACGCGCTCGGCGCCCAGCTGCACGCGGACCGTGACGACGAGGAGGGAACCCGACGTGCCCTGAGCGGGGCGGAAGAAGCCCTGATCGACATCCTGCAAGGGATGCATGAGCTGCGAGTGGCCATCGGTGACGCGGCCGGGCCGGCGGACGAGGGCGACGGCTGACCCGCTGGGAGCGCGCGGGCACCCACTTCAGCCGACATGGCGCCCCCCTGTGCACGGACCGCGCGGGCACGAACTGTGCCAGGAGCCGCAGGTCGCGGCCATACGTCCTCACGGCGGCCTGGACCTCGTCGTTCGCCCCCTCACACCCCCCGCGCCGGCCCCGTGCTCTGGCGGGCGATCAGTTGCGGGAGCGGTACCTGGACCGTGGCCGGTGAGGACCCGTCCAGCAGTGAGAGCAGCTCTCGCGCGGCGGTGCGGCCGAAGGCCACGCTGTCCCGGGACAGCGCGGACAGCCAGGGCTTGACCATCCGGCACAGCGCGGAGTCCTCCCACGCGACCACCGAGACGTCCTCCGGCACCGAGAAGCCGAGTTCGACGGCGGCGGCCACCCCGGCGACCGCCATCACGTCGTTGTCGTAGATCAGCGCGGTGGGCGCGGCGGGTGCGGACAGGACGCGGTGGGTGACGGCGGCGCCCTCGGCGTCCGAGTAGTCGGTGGTCACCGAGCGGACCTCGGTCAGGCCGCGCCGTTCGGCCTCGGCCCGCAGGCTGCGCATCCGGCGCTGGGTGTGCGCGAGGCCGGGGAGCCCGGCGATGTGCACGATCCGCCGGTGGCCCAGGGCGTGCAGTTCCGCGACGACGGCGGCCATCGCGCCGGCGTCGTCGGCCCACACCGCCGACAGCCGGGGGTTCAGCCCGGCCGGCGCGCCCCCGATCACCACGGCGGGCAGGCCGAGTTCGTCGAGGAGGCCGGGGCGGGGGTCGTCGGTGCGGGGGTCGACCATCAGGACGCCGTCGACCCGGTGCTCGGCCCACCAGGTCCGGTATACCGCGCATTCGTCGGCGATGTCCTCTACAACTTGGAAGAGCAGGCCGAGATGGCGTTCGGCCAGCACCTCCTGGATGCCCGAGACCAGCTGGAGGAAGAACGAGTCCACACCGAGCGTGTGCGCGGGCCTGGCCAGCACGAACCCGACCGTGGCCGCGCCCTCGCCGGACAGCTGGCGCGCGGCGGTGCTCGGCCGCCAGCCGAGCTGTTCGGCCACCCGGCGCACCCGGGCCCGGGTCACCTCGGAGACGCCGGGACGGTCGTTGAGGGCGAAGGAGACGGCGCTCTCGGAGACCCCGGCCCGTCGCGCGATGTCCTTCATCGTCGGCCGGCGCGCCGGTGAACGCTTGTCCGCCACTTCCGCTCCCATTCTCTGCCGGTGAGCACTAATGCGCTTGAGCGGGACCAGCCTAAAGCGCATTAGCGATCAGTGACAAGAGGCAGGAGTCGCTTCTGTTGCACGCCTCTGAGCTGCGGCTTTGGATGTGGTGAGTAACTTTTCGACCTCGATCCATTGACTTTTTTCCATCGAAGGATGCAAGGTCTGCCCCTGAACCCGTGGCCGGCATCGTCGCCGTCGCCCGCTGTCCGAAGGAGCCTCCAGCCGTGCGCATATCCCGCAGAACCCTCGCCACCGCTGTCGCCGTCGCGGCCCTGCTGCCGCTGAGTGCCTGCGGCTCCGGGAACGACGACAGCTCGTCGGGCGACGCCTCGGGCAAGGTCCAGGGCGACATCACCTTCCAGACCTGGAACCTGCGCGCCAACTTCAAGCCCTACTTCGAGGGGCTGATCGCCGACTTCGAGCACCAGTACCCCGGCACCCACGTGAAGTGGGTCGACCAGCCCGCCGAGGGCTACGCCGACAAGCTCAGCGCGGAGGCGGCCGGCGGCACGCTGCCCGACGTCGTCAACGTCTCCCCCGATCTGGCCGCCCCGCTCGCCAGGGCCGGGCTCGCCCTGAACCTGGACAAGGACAAGGCGGCGGCGAAGTACAAGAGCGAGTACCTGCCGGGCGCGTGGAGCAGCACCGACATCCCGGGCCTGCCGGGCACCTGGGCGTTCCCCTGGTACCTGAACACCGGGCCGCTGTTCTACAACAAGGCCCTGTTCAAGGAGGCCGGCCTCAACCCCGACCAGCCGCCGAGGACGTACGCCCAGCTGTTCGAGGACGGCCTGCAGATCTCCAAGAAGACCGACGGCAAGGTCGCCACCCTCGCCAACGTGCCGTCCGTCGAGGACTTCGGCCGCTACGGCGTCCAGCTGGTGAACAAGGAAGGCACCGCCTTCTCCTTCAACGACGCCAAGGGTGTCGAACTCCTCACCAAGTACAAGGAGTTGTACGACGCCAAGGCCCTCGACCCGCAGGCCCTGACGGCCACGCCCGAGTCGGCCGGCCACAAGTTCCTCACCGGTGCCGTCGCCATGAACCCCGGCAGCGCGCTGGACCTGAAGAACTTCAAGACGCAGGCGCCGACCCTGTACAAGAACATCGGCATCACCGACCAGATCACCAGCACCGGCCACGTCAACATGTACGTGCAGAACGTGATGGTGAACGCGCAGTCCAAGCAGAAGCCCGCGGCCGTGGCCTTCGCGCACTTCGTCACCGACGCGAAGAACCAGATGGCCTTCGCCAAGCAGGTCGCCATCTTCCCGAGCACCGCCGGCTCCCTGAACGACCCGTACTTCACCAAGGAGGACGGCACCGACGAGACCCGGGTCCGGGTGGCCGCCGCCAAGTCGCTGAAGACGGCCGTGAACTACACGCCGGTGGTGTTCAGCGACCAGATGAAGACCGCGCTCCAGCAGGAGATCGCCAAGGCGCTCCAGGGCAAGGAGAGCCCCAAGCAGGCGCTCGACAACGCTGTCAAGGCCTGCGACCAGCTGCTCAAGCAGGGCTGATCCGCCGTGGCTCTCTCCTCCCCTGCTCGCCGGGGCTCCCGGGTGCGGCGCCAGCTGCCCACCAGTCCGTGGCTGTTCGCCGCACCCGGGTTGCTGGTCACCGCCGCGTTCGTGCTGTACCCGTTCGTGTCGACCGTGGTGAACTCCTTCACCGACCGTCGCACCCTGATCCCGGGCCACTTCGTCGGTCTCGCCAACTACCGCGAGATGCTGCACGACGACCAGTTCTGGATCGCCCTGCGCAACAGCACGCTGTACGTCCTCGGAGTCGTCCCGGCGCTGGTGATCCTGCCGTTGCTGCTCGCGCTGCTGGTGCAGAAGCACATCCCCGGCATCGCCTTCTTCCGGTCCGCCTTCTACACCCCGGTCGTCGCCTCGATCGTGGTCGTCGGCCTGATCTGGGTGTGGCTGCTGGACGAACGCGGTCTGATCAACTCGCTGCTGGAGACCCTGGGCGCCGGCCCGGTCGGGTTCCTCAGCGACCAGTGGCTGATCCTGCTCAGCGCCATGGCGGTCACGGTCTGGAAGGGCCTCGGCTACTACATGATCATCTACCTGGCGGCCCTCGCGAACGTGCCGCGTGAACTGCACGAGGCCGCCGCCGTGGACGGCGCGGGCGCGGTCCGCCGCTTCCTCAGCGTCACCGTGCCCGCCCTGCGGTCCACGATGGTCCTGGTGGCCGCGCTCTCCTCGGTCTCCGCCTTCAAGGTGTTCTCCGAGGTGTACCTGATCGCGAACCCGACCGGCGGTCCGGGCGGCGAGGACACCACCCTCGTCATGCTCGTGCAGCGCACCGGCACCGGCCTCAGCGGCCGGGTCGGCTACGCCTCCGCCATCTCCGTGGTGGTCTTCCTGATCACCGTGGTGCTGATGCTGCTGGTGCTGCGCGCGGACCGGAAGGACGAGGCCCAGGCATGACCGACACCCTGCGCACCCCGGGCGAGCGGTCCGCCCGCCCGGGCCACCCGACGACCGACACCGCCCGGCGGACCGGCCGCCGCACCCGTTTCACCGACGAGACCGGCCAGCGCGTACGGCCCTGGGAACTCGTCCTGCGCTACCTGCTGCTGCTCGCCGTGCTGGCCCTGACGATCGGCCCGTTCCTGTGGCAGCTGTCGACCTCGCTGAAGGGCCCGACGGAGGACATCTACAGCTCCCCGCCGTCGTTCCTGCCCGAACACCCCACCCTGCACAACTACAGCCGGGTCGCCGGCGTCATCCCCGTCTGGGACTACGCCCTGAACTCCCTCAAGGTCGCCGTCGCCAGCGTGGTCACCAACTGCGTCGGCTCCGCCCTCGCCGGCTACGCCCTGGCCCGGCTGCGCTACCGGGGCCGCCGGGTGGCCACCCTGGTCTTCATCCTGGCGCTGCTGGTGCCCGCCGAGAGCATCATCATCGCCCAGTTCACGACCATGCGGTCGCTGGACCTGAACAACACCCTGATCGGCGTGGTGCTGCCGGGCTGCGTCGGTGCGCTGAACGTGCTCCTGATGCGCAACGCCTTCCTCAACCTGCCGTACGAGATCGAGGAGGCCGCCTTCGTCGACGGCGCCAACGTCTGGCAGCGGTTCCTGCGGATCGCGCTGCCGTCGGTCAGGGGCACCCTCGCCGTCGTCGCGATCTTCGCCTTCATGGGCGCCTGGGACGACTTCCTCTGGCCGCTGATCGTGCTCGGCGACCCGTCCAAGTTCACCCTCACCGTCGGCCTGAACTACCTGCACGGCACCTTCGCCAACGACCAGCGCCTGGTCGCCGCGGGAACGATCATCGCCGTGGCCCCGCTCATCACCCTCTTCGCCTGCCTCCAGCGGTACTTCTTCCGCGGGGTCGGTGAGGGCGCCGTCAAGGGCTGAGCCCACGCCACCCCCCAGCTCAAGGACATCCATGCCTCCTGCCGTGCGCTTCGGCGTCAACTACACCCCCAGCGAAGGGTGGTTCCACCACTGGCTCGACTTCGACCTCGACTCCGTGCGCGCCGACCTGGACTCGATCGCCGCGCTCGGCCTGGACCACGTCCGGGTCTTCCCGCTGTGGCCCTACTTCCAGCCGAACCGGGCCCTCATCCGGCCGCGCGCGGTGGAACAGCTCGTGGCCCTCGCCGACGCCGCCGCCGAACGCGGCCTGGACGTCAACGTGGACGGGCTCCAGGGCCACCTGTCCAGCTTCGACTTCCTGCCCGCCTGGACGCGCACCTGGCACCGGCGCAACCTCTTCACCGACCCCGAGGTCATCGACGGTCAGGCCGCCTACCTGCGCACCCTGGCCGCCGCCCTCGCCGACCGGCCCAACTTCATCGGCATGACCGTCGGCAACGAGGTCAACCAGTTCAGCGCCGGCCCCCACCCCGACCCGGACCGGGCCACACCCGGGCAGATCGACGCCTGGCTGGAGCGCATGCTCGCGGCCTGCGAGGAGGGCGCCCCCGGCCGGCTGCACCTGCACGCCGAGTACGACGCCACCTGGTACCAGCACGACATGCCGTTCACCCCGGCGCAGGCCGCCCGGTACGGCGGCGTCACCGCCGTGCACTCCTGGGTGTTCAACGGCACCGCCCAGCGCCACGGCCGTACCTCCGTACCCAGCGAGCACCACGCCGCCTACCTCGTCGAGCTGAGCAAGGCGTGGGCGGACGACCCGCACCGGCCGGTGTGGCTCCAGGAGGTCGGCGCCCCCGCGCCCCTGGTGCCCGCCGAGCACGCCGCCGCCTTCGCCGAGGCGACCGTCGCCAACGTGCTGGACTGCCCCGGCCTGTGGGGTGTCACCTGGTGGTGCTCGCACGACGTCTCGCGCGGCCTGGCCGACTTCCCGGAACTGGAGTACAGCCTCGGCCTGCTGACCAACGACCGGCGGCCGAAGGACATCGCGCGGGTGCTGGCCGACGCGGCCCGCCGGACCCACCGGGCGCCGGCACCGCGCACCACCGCCCTCGTCGTGCCCGCCGACCCCGAGAAGCGCACGGCGCTCGCCCCGGGCGGGGACCTGTACGACGCCTTCTTCCGGCTGACCGCCGACGGGGCGCGGCCCACCACCGTGCTCGACGTCCGCGCCGACGACGCGGACCACCTGCGGGCGCGTGGCATCACCGAGGTGGTCACGGCCGGGCAGGTGCTCCCGGAAGCGGGGACGGGCGCGGCGCGGGCGACCGCTGCCGAGTGACATCCCCGCACCCGTCACCCACCCTGGTAACCACCCTCCTGACGTACGACCTACGGAGCATCCCCCATGCATGACGACCGCACCCTGGTGGAAGCCCGCCTCAAGCGGGTCCTCGACGAACGCATCCGCCCCGCCGTGTACCCCGAGTCCGTACCGCTTCAGGTGGCGGTGTGGCACGCGCCCGGCGAGCCGGTGCCGGTCGCGGAGGGACTGGCCGCCGAGCCCGAGCCGATCGAGGTGGGCGCCCGGTGGGGGGCTCCGTGGGGCACCAGCTGGTTCCGGGTGACGGGGACCGTGCCCGAGAAGTGGGCCGGCCGGACCGTCGAGGCCCTGCTGGACCTCGGGTTCGACGAGAACATGCCCGGTTTCCAGTGCGAGGGCCTGGTCTACCGGCCCGACGGCACGCCGGTGAAGGGCCTCAACCCGCGCAACCAGTGGGTGCGGATCGGCGCGCCCGTGGCGGGCGGCGAGGAGGTGCGGCTGCACGTCGAGGCCGCCTCCAACCCGGTCATCCTGGACTACCACCCCTTCCTGCCGACGCGGCTGGGCGACAAGGAGACCGCCGGCAGCGAGCCGCAGTACACCCTGACCCGCATGGACCTCGCCGTGTTCGACGAGACCGTGTGGCAGCTCGTGCTGGACCTGGAGGTGCTGGGCGAGCTGATGGCCGAGCTGCCGGTGGACTCCGCGCGCCGCTGGGACATCCTGCGCGCCGTGGACCGGGCGCTCGACGCGGTCGACCTCCAGGACGTGAACGGCACGGCGGACCGGGCCCGGCAGCAGCTCACCGGCGTCCTGTCGGCCCCCGCCGTGCCGTCCGCGCACCGCATCAGCGCCGTCGGGCACGCGCACATCGACTCCGCCTGGCTGTGGCCGCTGCGGGAGACGGTGCGCAAGGTGGCCCGTACGACGTCCAACATGACCGCGCTGATCGAGGACGAGCCGGAGTTCGTCTTCGCCATGTCCCAGGCGCAGCAGTGGGCGTGGGTGAAGGAGCACCGGCCGGAGGTGTGGGCGCGGGTGAAGAAGGCCGTCGCGGACGGGCGGTTCGTGCCGGCCGGCGGGATGTGGGTGGAGTCGGACACCAACATGCCCGGTTCGGAGGCGATGGCCCGGCAGTTCGTGCACGGCAAGCGGTTCTTCCTCGACGAGTTCGGCGTCGAGAACGAGGAGGCCTGGCTGCCCGACACCTTCGGCTTCGCCGCGGGCCTGCCGCAGATCATCAAGGCGGCCGGCTCCAAGTGGCTGCTGACCCAGAAGATCTCCTGGTCGCAGACGAACAAGTTCCCCCACCACACCTTCCAGTGGGAGGGCATCGACGGCACCCGGATCTTCACGCACTTCCCGCCCGTCGACACCTACAACTGCTCGATGAAGGGCAGTGAGATCGCGCACGCGGCGAAGAACTTCAAGGACAAGGGGCGGGCCCGGCACTCGCTCGCGCCCACGGGCTGGGGTGACGGAGGCGGCGGCACCACCCGCGAGATGGTCGCCAAGGCGGCCCGGCTGCGCGACCTCGAGGGCTCGGCGACCGTCGAGTGGGAGACCCCGCGCGCGTTCTTCGAGAAGGCCGAGGCCGAGTACCCCGAGCCGCCGGTCTGGGTGGGCGAGCTGTACCTCGAACTGCACCGCGCCACCCTGACCAGCCAGGCCAAGACCAAGCAGGGCAACCGGCGCAGCGAGCACCTGCTGCGCGAGGCGGAGCTGTGGGCGGCCACCGCGGCCGTGCGCACCGGGTTCCCGTACCCGTACGAGGAGCTGGACCGGATCTGGAAGACGGTCCTGCTGCACCAGTTCCACGACATCCTGCCCGGCTCGTCCATCGCCTGGGTGCACCGGGAGGCGCGGGCGACGTACGACCGGATCGCGGGTGAGCTGACCGCGATCATCGAGGGCGCCCAGCGTGCCCTGGCCGGCGAGGGCGGCACCGAGCTGGTCTTCAACGCGGCCCCGCATCCGCGTCACGGTGTGCCGGCGGGCGGTGCCGCCGCCCCGGCCGTGACCGGCGGCACCTCGCTCACGGCGCGCGAGGGCGGCGGGTTCACGCTGGACAACGGCCTGCTGCGCATCGAGGTCGACGCCCGGGGCCTGGTGGTGTCGGCGTACGACATCGCGGCGGGCCGGGAGACGGTCGCGCCGGGGCGGGCCGCCAACCTGCTCCAGCTGCACCCCGACTTCCCGAACATGTGGGACGCCTGGGACGTCGACGAGTTCTACCGCAACACCGTCACCGACCTCACCGACGCCGAGTCGGTGCTGCCGGGCGACGACGGGGCGTCGGTGCGGGTCGTCCGCGCCTTCGGCGACTCCCGGGTCACCCAGGTGCTGTCCCTCCGGGCGGACGAGCGGCGGCTGGTCATCGACACCGAGGTCGACTGGCACGAGACGGAGAAGTTCCTCAAGCTGGCCTTCCCGCTCGACCTGCACGCCGAACGGTACGCCTCGGAGACGCAGTTCGGGCACTTCCACCGGCCCACGCACACCAACACCTCGTGGGAGGCGGCCAAGTTCGAGGCGTGCAACCACCGCTTCGTCCACCTGGAGGAGCCCGGCTGGGGCGTCGCCGTCGTCAACGACTCGACGTACGGCCATGACGTGACCCGGACCGTGCGGTCCGACGGCGACCTCGGTACGACCACGACGGTCCGGGTGTCGTTGCTGCGCGCCCCGCGCTTCCCCGACCCCGAGACCGACCAGGGCGTCCACCGCTTCCGGCACGCCCTGGTGCCCGGCGCCGGGATCGGGGACGCGGTGCGCGAGGGCTGGCGCGTCAATCTGCCCGAACGGCGCCTGACCGGCGCCCACGAGGTCGCCCCGCTGGTCACCGTGGACGACGACGCGGTCGTGGTCACGGCCGTGAAGCTCGCCGACGACGGCAGCGGGGACGTGGTGGTCCGCTTCCACGAGGCCCACGGCGGCCGGGCCCGGGCCACGCTCACGGCCGGCTTCGAGGTCGCGGAGGCGACGGTGACCGACCTGCTGGAGCGTCCGCTCGCCACGGCGGCCGTCCCGGACCGGGACGGCGACCGGATCGCCGTACGGCTGCGGCCGTTCGAGCTGGTGACGCTGCGGCTGCGGCGGGCCTGAGCGGCGCGGCTCCAGCCGTTCGCTCGGAATTCTCCACGGCACCGCCTCGGCACCGGAAGACGTCCCGGTCGT